>NZ_JAILXP010000380.1 GCF_020740895.1 Streptomyces sp. UNOB3_S3
CCACCCGCCCGGCCTGGAACACCCGCCCCGGGTCGATCGCCTCCCTCGGCGACTCCATCACCCGCGGCTTCGACGCCTGCTCCATGCTCAAGGACTGCCCCGAGGCCTCCTGGGCCACCGGCACCTCCGTCGACAGCCTCGCCCGGCGGCTGCTCGCCTCCCCCGGGACCAGCAGCTGGAACCACGCCCGCACCGGCGCCCGGATGGCCGACCTGCCGGAGCAGATGCGCGCGGCCGTCGCCGACAGACCGCAGCTCGTGACCGTGCTCGTCGGGGCCAACGACGCCTGCCGCAAGAACGTGGACGACATGACCGCCGCGGACGACTTCCGCGCCGACTTCGAGAAGTCGCTGCGGGAGCTGCGCACCGCCCTGCCGAAGTCCCAGGTGTACGTGGCCGGGGTGCCGGACCTGCGGCGGCTGTGGGCGGAGGGGCGCAAGAGCCTGATCGGTCCGGAGATCTGGAAGCTGGGCTCGGTCTGCCCGTCGATGCTGGCCGACGCGGGCTCCGACGACGCGACCGCCGAGGCCCGTCGCGTCCGGGTCGAGCAGCGGGTCCGCGAGTACAACACCGTGCTCAAGAGCGTCTGCGAGCGCGACGGGCTGTGCCGCTACGACGGCTCGGTCCACGGCTACGGCTTCAGCGGCCAGGCGCTCAGCAAGTGGGACTGGTTCCACCCCAGCAAGCAGGGCCAGGGCGAACTGGCGGCCCTCGCCTACCGCACCGTCACCGCCGCCGAACCGCCCGCCGCGTGACGGGCGGCACGCGGCGGGCGGAGTCCTTCCGGGCGGGGGCGGGATCCGTCAGGTGACCCCGCCCCCGCCCCCCGCACGGCCCGGCCGGCCACCGGTGCGACGGGCGCGGAACCGCGGCACCGGGGCCCGTACCCTCGCCCCGGGCACCCGGTGCCGTCCGCGCCCGCGCGGTGGCGCCGGGCCGTGACCGAAGACGGGCACGGGCGACCGCGACCGGCCCGTGCCGTCTTCCGCCCCGCACGCTATCCGATGAACGAGCGCTTCTCATAAGCGAGTTCACCCGCGCGGGGACGGCCGGCCCGAATCGCCCCGTCCGTCACTCCATCCGTCATTCCGTGCTCTCGCGGTGGGCGTGGAGATCGATGTCGAGGATGCCCTCCCAGTCGGTGAGCTCCTCCACCAGTGGATGCGCCGATCCCTTGCCCTCCAGGCTCAGCACCACGCCCGCCTCCCGCACCTTGCCCCTGGGCCGTACCGTGCCCTCCTCCGGCTCTGCCCGGGCGTGGATCTGGACGTCCGTGACCTGGAAGCCGCACCGGGTGCACAGCTCCAGCACCCGGCCCAGCAGCCCCTTGCGGGTGCGGTAGGACAGGGTCAGCTCGACGTGCTCCAGCGCGGGCGCCGTGGCCAGCCTGCGGGTCACCAACGGGAAGCCGCGCACCACCAGGAAGTGCACGGCGGTCGCCACCCCGCCCAGCAGGGGCAGCCCACCGCCGCAGGCCATGCCGACGGCGCAGGTCAGCCAGATCGTGGCGGCCGTCGTCAGGCCGCGTACGGCGTCCCGGCGGACGAAGATCAGGCCACCGCCGATGAAGCCGATGCCCGAGACGATCTGCGCGGCGACCCGGGAGCCGTCGAACCGGCCCATGCCCAGGTCGGGCACCGCGGAGAAGCCGTGGATCGAGATCTCCATGAAGAGCGCGCTGCCCACGCCGACCAGTGTGTGGGTGCGCAGCCCCGCGCTCTTCTGCTGGAGCTCCCGCTCCAGCCCGATGAGCGAGGAGAGCAGCAGTGCGATGGCCAACTCGGCTAACTGGCGTGTTCCTTGACCCACGCCGGTGTCGAACAGCGGGGCAGCGGTGGCTCGTCCGGCGGATATCAGTGGAACCATGAGGAGCTGCACTGAGTTCATCTCGCCATTGTGGCCTGAAATAGTTGCTGCACGAAGGGTGTTGACCGTCCTCTATCGCTCCATGCGGTCCCGGTGATTACCTTCCGTCCCATGAGACCCCGTGATATCTCCCGGAGGCCGGTCCCGGTCCGGTCGGCCGTCCTCGGCGCCGTCCTCCTCGCCTGCTCCCCGCTCGCCCTCGCCGCCCCCGCCGGGGCCGCGCCCACCACGCCCACCGCGTCCGCGCTCACCGTGGAGGAGCAGCGGCTCTCCGGGCCCGTGCCGCAGGAGATCCTGCGCCGCAGCGGCTTCGACGACGTCGCCCCCGGCTTCGCCCGCGCCCTGGCCCGTACGCGGGGCGCCGCCGAGGCCGAGCGGCTGGCGGCCGCCGACGGCGGGCGGCTGTGGCGGCGGGCCGTGGACCGGGCCCAGGGGCGCGGCCCGGAAGGCGGCGATCTCAGCCGGGACGACGACCGGCCGCTGTACTGGGCGCGGCTGGGCATGACGCGGGCGCTGCGCGAGTGGCGGCCGGCGTTCCCGCTGCCGGAGCGGCGGCGCGCGGCCCTGGAGGCCGCCGTGGAGCGCGCCTCGCGTGGTCAGGACTCCCTCGACACACCGGTGGGCGGCGCGGTGAAGCGGGTGCTGATCACCGGCTTCGACCCGTTCCAGCTGGACTCCGACATCCGCCGCTCCAACCCCTCCGGCGCGGCCGCCCTGGCCCTGGACGGCACCGTGATCGACACCCCGGCGGGCCCGGCGCGCGTGGAGGCGGCCGTCTTCCCGGTGCGCTGGGCGGACTTCGCCGACGGCACGGTCGAACGGACCCTGCTCCCGTACTTCCGCCCCGGCCCCGTGGGGGCACCTCCCACGCCGTTCAGGCAGTGGGGGAAGGTGGACCTGTTCACCACCATCAGCCAGGGCCGCCCCGGCCGCTTCGACGTCGAGCGCACGAACGGTGCCTGGCGCGGCGGCGCCGCCGACAACCTCGGCGTCTCGCGCACGGGGACCGTACCGGTCCCGGCGGGCGTGCCGACCGTGACCCCGCAGCCGCAGTGGACGACCACGACCCTGCCGTACGCGGCGATCACGGCGGCCGCGACCGGCCCGTTCCCGGTGCGCGACAACACCTCCGTCACCGAGATACCGGCGGGCGGCACGGCTCCCGTCGACCGGCCGGACGGGCCCACGCCGGGCTCGGCCGCCCGCGCGGGCGGCGGGGGCGACTACCTCTCCAACGAGATCGCCTACCGCGCCACCCTGCTCCGCGACGCCGTGGGCCTGAAGGTTCCGGGCGGTCATCTGCACACCCCGGTGCTGAAGTTCGGCGAGGGCAACACCGATCCCGCGACCGGGCGGATCACCGACCCCGCGTTCGTCCGGGAGCGGATGGCGATCACCGCGCAGATCCGGGCCGTGCTGGCGGTGGCCGTGGGGACCACGGGCCGGTCATGATGTGCGCATGATCATCGCAGCAGCGCAGTTCACCGCCCGGCCGTGCGACGTCGCCGCCAATGCGACCCGCATGGCCGGCCTGGTCACCGAGGCGGGCGAGCGGGGCGCGGCCCTCGTCGTCTTCCCCGAACTCGCCGTCACCGGCTACGAGCTCGACGCCATCACCGGCGACCCCGGCCGGCTGACCCTGGCCCCGGACGACCCCCGGCTCGGCCCGCTGCGCGCCGCCTGCCGGGCGGCGGGCGTCGCGGCGGCGGTGAACTGCGCGGGCCGCGCCCCGGCCGGGCCGACGATCAGCACCTTCGTGTACGGCCCGGACGGGGAGCTCCTCACCCGCTACGACAAGCGCCACGTCACGGACACGGAGGCCGCCGCGGGCTTCACGGCGGGCACGGAGGACGGCCGTTTCACGCTGGACGGTGTCGCCTTCGGCCTCGTCATCTGCTTCGACGCCCACTTCCCCGACCTCGCGTGCCGGGCCGCCGCCGACGGCTGCGACGTGCTGCTGGCGAGCTCCCTCTACGGCCGGGGCGGCGGCGCCCGCGAACGGATGGAGATCTTCCCCGCCCTGGCCCGGGCCAACGGCCTCCACGTCCTCCTCGCGAACCACGTCGGGGAGGCCGGCCCCTACGACGCGTGCGGCTTGAGCGCGGTGTGGGGCCCGGACGGGGGCTTGCGGGCGGAGGGTCCGGGCGAGGAGGAAGGACTCGTCCTGTCCACGATCGCCCCGTAGGGGCGCGGGGCAGTGTCGATATGCGGCTACCGCCGCGTGGGCGCGAACGGCCCCCACCGGCCGTCAGTGGCAAATGAACCGCCGCTCGCCCCCACGATGCTCCGTGATCGGAGACCGGCACCCCCGAGGACACGGCGCCGGCACAGCCGCCGCATTGACCCGCCGCTCCGGAGGGTGGACGCACACCGAGCAGTACCAGGACGGCCGCTGGCCCGGCGTCACATCCCACCACATCGCGTTGTGGCAACGATTGCAGCGCATACCGGCATCGTCGCGCGGCCGACGCCGCCCCGTCCCGGTTTCGGCCACGCTCCCACCCGTACCGGGGAGGGGGGCGGTCAGCTCTCGCCCGGGGTCACCAGCCCGGATTCATAGGCGAAGATGACCGCCTGCGCGCGGTCCCGGAGGCTCAGCTTCGCCAGGACCCGCCCGACGTGCGTCTTGACGGTCTGCTCGGCCAGGACCAGCCGGTCCGCGATCTCCTGGTTGGACAGGCCCCGCGCGATCAGCTCCAGCACCTCCGTCTCCCGGGGCGTCAGCCCGCCGGGGCGGACCGTGCCCGGGCGGCGGCGGGGAGCCGGGCGCTTGGCGAAGTCCGCGATGAGCCGGCGGGTGACGGAGGGGGCCAGCAGCGCCTCGCCCGCCGCGACCACCCGGACCGCCGAGATCAGGTCGGCCGGCGGGGCGTCCTTGAGGAGGAAGCCGGAGGCGCCCGCGCGCAGCGCCTCGTAGACGTAGTCGTCGACGTCGAAGGTCGTCAGCATCAGCACCTTGGGCCGGTGCGTCACCCCGAGCGGCGGGTCGAGGATCTGCCGGGCCGCCTCCAGGCCGTCCATCTCCGGCATCCGGACGTCCATCAGCACCACGTCCGGGTGGGCGGAACGGCTCAGGGCCACGCCCTGCCGGCCGTCCGCCGCGTCGCCGACGACGTCGATGTCGGACTGGGCGGCCAGCAGCGCGGCGAAGCCCGCCCGCACCATGGCCTGGTCGTCGACGATGATCACCTTGATGGTCATACGGTGGGGGGTTCCTCTTCTGTGCTCAGCGGGAGCCGGGCCGCGACCCGGAAGCCGCCCTCCGGCAGGGGGCCGGTGTCGAGGGTGCCACCCACCAGCCGGACCCGCTCCCGCATCCCCACCAGACCATGGCCCGTGCCACCGGTCTCCAGCGGCGGAGTGTCCTCCTCCGGCGCCGCGTTGACGACCAGGACCGTAAGGCCCGTCCCGTCCGGGTCCGCCGCGACCGAGACCCGGGTGGCCGCGCCCGGGGCGTGCCGGACGACATTGGCCAGGGCCTCCTGCACGATGCGGTAGGCGGACAGGTCCACGGTCTGCGGCAGCGCGGGCAGTTCGGACAGCGACAGCTCCACCGGCACCCCCGCCCGCACCGTCGCCTCGACCAGCTGCGGAATCCGCTCGGCCCCCGGCTGCGGCGCCCGCTCGGACCCGCCGGGGGCACCGGCGGTGTCCTCGTTGCGCAGCACGCCCAGCAGCCGGCGCATCTCCGTCAGCGACTCCCGGGCCGTCGCCGCGATCGACGCGAACTCCTCGCGGGCCGCGTCCGGGAGGCCCTCGACGCGGTACGGGGCGCTGTCCGCCTGCACCGTGATGACGGACATGTGGTGGGCGACCACGTCGTGCAGCTCCCGGGCGATCCGGGCGCGCTCCTCCAGCAGGGTGCGGCGGGCCCGTTCGGCCTCGCTGATGGTCTCCTGCTCGGCCAGCGCCCGCTGGGTGGCGGCGCGTGCGCGCAGCAGGCCGCCGATGACGAGCAGCACTCCGCCGATGACGAACAGGGCCACCCAGGAGCCGTTGCTGCGCTCCGGGGCGACGCGCTGGAAGACGAGGCTGACCGCGCCCGTCAGCGTCCACACCGCGATCAGGGTGCGGTTGCGCTCGCGCAGGCCGACGGCGAACAGGAGCAGCAGCATGCCGATGATGGCCATCGGCGTCCACGGCCAGGGCTGGGAGGTCGGGTTCGACGGCCAGGGGTGGGCCGGGTGCAGCGGGACGCTCAACAGGACCGCCGCGCAGACCGTGTGGGCGGTGAAGGCCACCGCCCAGGCCGCCAGCGGCCGCCGCACGGCGAACAGCAGCGGCAGCACCTGGAAGAGGGCGAACACGAGCGCGAGGTCGGCGTTGAGGTGGTAGCCCTCGCCGAGGAACATGGCCGTGACCGGCAGCAGGATGGCGACGGCCACGATGGCCACGGCGTACGGCAGCCGCCGGACGAACCGGCGCGGGGAGTGGCCGAAGAGCGGGGTGGGCGGCCCGGCGGGGGTGAAGAGGTCACGCAGCCGGGCGAGCGGGATCATGGGCTTGCTGGACATGGCCCGACCAGCGTAGGTCGCGGGGCGCCGCCGGGCGTCACACCACGGTGCCGACCCCGGGGGCCGGGTCATACCGTGGTATCACGCCGCCCCGGGTCCCCCGGCCGTCCCTAGAGCTCCGCCAGCAGCTGGGCCTTCTTCGTGCTGAACTCGACGTCGGTCAGCAGCCCCGCCTCGTGGAGCTCGCCCAGGTGCCGGATGCGCTCGGCGATGCCGCCGGGGTCGGGCCGGGCGGCATCGCCGAGCGCATCCGGCACCTGGG
>NZ_JAILXP010000381.1 GCF_020740895.1 Streptomyces sp. UNOB3_S3
GGCGGGGGCGGCGGGGTGCGGGAGACCGCGCCCGTCGGCTCCGCCGGGACCCTCGCGTACGCGCTGCTCGGCGAGGTCGGCGGCGAGCCCGCCTCGCACGGCGCGGCACAGGTCGTGGCCGTCGTCCTGGGCGCGACCCTGGCGGGAGCCGTCGGGCGGCCCCCCGCGCTGGACCGGCTCGCCCGCCGGGTGCTGAGCGCCGGGTTCGCCGCCGTCTGTTTCCAGCCACTGCACGCCTCCGGTGCGCTCGGCCCCCGGTTCGCCCACAGCCCGTACTACGCCCTGTTCCTGCTCCTCCTCCTCGCCCTCACCGCCCTGTGCGACGCCGTCCTGGCGGCCGCCCTGACCCGCGCCCGCACCGGCGGCCCGTACGGCCCGGCGCTCCGCGAGGAGCTGCGCGCCCTGCCCGGCATCGGCTCGGCGATCGGCGCCACCGGCGTCGTGCTGGCGCTGGCCGTGGCCGTCGCCGGCCTCTGGGCGCTGCCCGTGTTCTGCCTGCCGCTGCTGGTCACCCAGCTGTCCGTGCACCGCTACGAGGCCGTGCGGGCCACCCGCCGGCAGACCGTCGCCTCCCTCGCCCGCGCCACCGAGATCGCCGGCTACACCCCCGCCGGGCACGCCCGCCGCGTGGCGACGCTCGGCCGGGCCGTCGGCCGGGAACTGGGCCTGTCCGCGGCCGGCCTCGCCGTCGTCGAGGAGGCGGCGCTGATGCACGACATCGGCCAGCTCTCCCTCCTGGAACCCGTGCCCGCCGGGGCCACCGAGCCGCTGCCCGCCGAGGAGCGCCGCCGGATCGCCCTGCTGGGCGGCGCCGTGGTGCGCCGGACCGGCGTACCGCCAGAAGTCGCACTGGTGGTCGAGCGCCAGGCGGATCCGTACCGGGACCAGCCGCTCACCGCCCGTATCGTCCGGACGGTCAACGCCTACGACGACCTCGCGGGCGACCCGGCGTGCGGCCCGTTGCGCGCGCTGGAGCGGCTGCGCCTGGCCACCGCGCACGACCACGAGCCCCGGGTGGTGGAGGCGCTCGCGAGGGTGCTCGCGCGCGGCGGCCCGCACCACCGCACTCGCGGGAGTGCGGGCGAACCGGGACTAGCCCGCCGAACCCACGGGTAATGAGCGGGCGTCCGGAGGGGCATGGTTGGATGCGAAGAAGACAAAGAGAATGGCGAGAACGCGGAAATCGGGGGGTGTCATGCGCGCCGTCGTCGGCAAGGAGACGGTGAGGGCGGCAGCGCTCCCCGGAACCCATGGGGTGTGGCGGGCAGTCGTCGGGGAGGACGGCGGCCGCCACCCGGTCCATCCGGCGTGGTCGCACGCAGAAACCGGCAGGCGGGAATCGTGAGGATCTTCGGCAGGGTACGGCACCGGCCTTCCGCCTCGTGGCGGCAGGCCACCGACCGTGCCTTCACGCTCATCGGCGACGGCCGGTACGAGGACGCGGGCGCGCTGCTGACGCGGGCGGCCGACATGGAGCCGTGGCTCTCCGAGTCGTGGTTCAACCTGGCCCTGCTGCACAAGTTCCGGCACGACTGGGAGCAGGCCCGCGCCGCCGGCCTGCGCGCGGTGGCCCTGCTCGACCGCGAGGCCGGCGCTCCCGACTGGTGGAACGTGGGCATCGCCGCCACCGCCCTCCAGGACTGGCCGCTGGCCCGCCGCGCCTGGCAGGCCTACGGGCTCAAGGTGCCCGGCGAGGGCGGGCCGGCCGGTGAGCCGGCCGGCATGGAGCTGGGCAGCGCGGCCGTGCGCCTCTCCCCGGAGGGCGAGGCCGAGGTCGTCTGGGGCCGCCGGCTCGACCCGGCGCGCATCGAGGTGCTCTCCATCCCGCTGCCGTCCTCCGGCCGCCGCTGGGGCGAGGTCGTCCTCCACGACGGCGTTCCGCACGGCGAGCGCGTCACCGCCGCCGGGCCCGCCTACCCGGTCTTCGACGAGATCGAGCTGTGGGCCCCCTCGCCCGTCCCCACCTGGGTCGTGCTGCTGGAGGCCGCCACGGAGGCCGACCGGGACGCCCTGGAGCGGCTCGCGGCCGACGCGGGCTTCGCCGCCGAGGACTGGTCCTCCTCCGTGCGCCTGCTGTGCCGTACGTGCTCGGAGAGCCGGATGCCCAGCGACGAGGGCGACGGCGAGCACCTCGACCCGCACGACCACAGCGAGCCCGGCCACCCCGGCCCGCTCGGCCACCGCACGGCCGGCTCCGGTTCCGGCTCCCTGTGGGTGCCCGAGCGCGAGTGCGGCATCGCGGCCCCGCCCGGCCTGGTGCGCGGCCTGCTGGACGGCTGGGTCGCCGACAGCCCCGACACCCGGGAGTGGCGGGATCTCGAAGAGGTCTGCTGAGGTCGCGCCCCGGCCCCCGTACCCTGTATGGGGCCCGGTGGATTCAGGGCACGATATTGCTTTCGGGTTGTGAGAGAGGCGTACGGCGGAGATGTCGCAGCAAGACACTGAGCAGTCGGTGAACGACGAGCCGAAGAGCGAGTTCATCGTGGACACCGAGGACTGCGAGGCGCGCGAGCTCGCGCACCGCGAGCGGGGCACCTCCCGTCCGATCACCGTCGTCGGCAACCCGGTCCTGCACAAGGAGTGCCAGGACGTCACGGAGTTCGACGAGAAGCTCGCGCAGCTGATCGACGACATGTTCGCCAGCCAGCGCACCGCCGAGGGCGTCGGCCTGGCCGCCAACCAGATCGGCGTCGACCTCAAGGTCTTCGTCTACGACTGCCCCGACGACGAGGGCGTCCGCCACGTCGGCCACGTCATCAACCCCGTCCTGGACGACCTGCCGGCCGACCGCCGCGTCCTGGACGACTCCAACGAGGGCTGCCTGTCCGTGCCGACGGCCTACGCCGCCCTCGCCCGCCCCGACTACGCCGTCGTGCGCGGTCAGGACATGCACGGCAACCCGATCGCCGTCGAGGGCACCGGCTACTTCGCCCGCTGCCTCCAGCACGAGACGGACCACCTGTACGGCTACCTGTACATCGACCGTCTCTCCAAGCGCGACCGCAAGGACGCGCTTCGGCAGATGGCGGAGGGCACGCCGCGGTACCCGGTCGTTTCCAACGACTGACGTCGTGACGTGACGAAGGGCCCGTACGGAACGTTTCCGTACGGGCCCTTCGCCGTGCTTTCAGCGGGTTCCGGGGAACTGCGGGCCGCCAGTGGCCGGTCGCGCAGTTCCCCGCGCCCCTACGGGGCGACTAGAACTCGTCGTCGAAGGAGACCGAACCCTCGACCGCCACCTGGTACGCGGACGCGCGGCGCTCGAAGAAGTTGGTCAGCTCCTGGACGTTCTGGAGCTCCATGAAGGAGAAGGGGTTCTCCGAGCCGAAGACCGGGGCGAAGCCCAGGCGCTGGAGGCGCTGGTCGGCGACGGTCTGGAGGTACTCGCGCATGGAGTCGGTGTTCATGCCCGGCAGGCCGTCACCGCACAGGTCGCGGGCGAACTGCAGCTCGCACTCGACGGCCTCCTTGAGCATGTCGGTGACCTGCTGCTGGAGCTCGTCGTCGAAGAGGTCCGGCTCCTCCTCGCGGACGGTGTCCACGACGGAGAACGCGAAGTCCATGTGCATGGACTCGTCGCGGAACACCCAGTTGGTGCCGGTCGCCAGGCCGTGCAGGAGACCGCGGCTGCGGAACCAGTACACGTAGGCGAAGGCGCCGTAGAAGAACAGGCCCTCGATGCACGCGGCGAAGCAGATCAGGTTGAGCAGGAAGCGACGGCGGTCGGCCTTCGTCTCCAGGCGCTCCAGCTTCTCGACCTCGTTGATCCACTTGAAGCAGAACTGGGCCTTCTCGCGGATGGAGGGGATGTTCTCCACCGCGTCGAACGCCGCGGCGCGGTCGTCCGGGTCGGGCAGGTAGGTGTCGAGCAGCGTCAGATAGAACTGGACGTGCACGGCCTCCTCGAACAGCTGCCGCGACAGGTACAGGCGCGCCTCGGGCGAGTTGATGTGCTTGTACAGCGTCAGCACGAGGTTGTTCGACACGATCGAGTCGCCGGTCGCGAAGAACGCGACCAGACGGCCGATCATGTGCTGCTCACCCGGGGACAGCTTGGCGAGGTCGGCGACGTCCGAGTGGAGGTCGACCTCCTCGACGGTCCAGGTGTTCTTGATCGCGTCGCGGTACCGGTCGTAGAAGTCCGGGTAGCGCATGGGGCGCAGGGTCAGCTCGAAGCCCGGGTCGAGCAGGTTCTTGGCGCGTTCGGTCGACATTACTGGCAGGCCTCGCAGGACTCGGGGTTCTCAAGGGAGCAGGCGATGGCGTCCGCGTCGGGCGCGGCCTGCTGCACCGGGATGGTGGTCGCGGCGGCCGAGGAGGACGCGGCGCGGGCGATCCGGGTGGCCGGGCGGGAGCGCAGGTAGTACGTCGTCTTGATGCCCTGCTTCCAGGCGTACGCGTACATCGAGCTGAGCTTGCCGATGGTCGGCGAGGCCATGAAGAGGTTCAGCGACTGGCTCTGGTCCAGGTACGGCGTACGGGCCGCGGCCATGTCGATCAGGGCGCGCTGCGGGATCTCCCAGGCCGTGCGGTACAGGTCGCGGACGTCCTGCGGGATCCACTTCATGTCCTGGATCGAGCCGTTGGCCTCGGTCATGGCCTCACGGGTGGCGCGGTCCCACACGCCGAGCTTCTTGAGGTCCTCCACCAGGTAGGTGTTGACCTGGAGGAACTCACCCGAGAGCGTCTCGCGCTTGAACAGGTTGGAGACCTGCGGCTCGATGCACTCGTAGACGCCGGCGATGGAGGCGATGGTCGCCGTCGGGGCGATGGCGAGCAGCAGCGAGTTGCGCATGCCGACCTGGCCGATGCGGGCGCGCAGCGCCTCCCAGCGGTCCTCCCACGCGGCGACGGCGTTGGGGTAGTGGTCCGGGTGGAGCACACCGCGGGCGGTGCGGGTCGCGGCCCAGGCCGGGTGCGGGCCGTGGCGCTCGGCGAGGTCGGCGGAGGCCTCGTACGCCGCGAGCATGATCCGCTCGGAGATCTTGGTGGACAGGGCCTTCGCCTCGGCGGAGTCGAAGGCCAGGCGCAGGCGGAAGAAGACGTCCTGCAGGCCCATGAGGCCCAGGCCCACCGGGCGCCAGCGGCTGTTGGAGCTGCCGGCCTGCTCGGTCGGGTAGAAGTTGATGTCCACGACGCGGTCGAGGAAGGTCACGGCCGTACGGACCGTACGGTCGAGCTTCTCCCAGTCCATCTCGCCGTCGGCACCGAGGTGCTGCGCGAGGTTGACCGAGCCCAGGTTGCAGACCGCGGTCTCGCCGTCGTTCGTGACCTCGAGGATCTCGGTGCAGAGGTTCGAGGAGTGGACGACCGCGCCCTTCTCGGCCGTCTGGTTGGCCGTGCGGTTGGCGGCGTCCTTGAAGGTCATCCAGCCGTTGCCGGTCTGCGCGAGGGTGCGCATCATCCGGGCGTACAGCACGCGCGCCGGGATGGTCTTGACGGCCTTGCCCGCGGCCTCGTAGGCGCGGTACGCGGCGTCGAACTCATCGCCGTAGAGGTCGACCAGGTCCGGGGTGTCGGCGGGGGAGAAGAGCGACCAGTCCGCGTCCGTCTCGACGCGGCGCATGAACTCGTCCGGGATCCAGTGCGCGATGTTGAGGTTGTGGGTGCGGCGGGCCTCCTCACCGGTGTTGTCGCGGAGCTCCAGGAACTCCTCGATGTCGGCGTGCCAGGTCTCCAGGTAGACGCAGGCCGCGCCCTTGCGGCGGCCGCCCTGGTTGACGGCGGCGACGGAGGCGTCGAGGGTGCGCAGGAACGGCACGATGCCGTTGGAGTGACCGTTGGTGCCCCGGATCAGCGAGCCGCGCGAGCGGATGCGCGAGTACGACAGGCCGATGCCGCCCGCGTGCTTCGACAGACGCGCGACCTGGTGGTAGCGGTCGTAGATGGAGTCCAGCTCGTCCAGCGGGGAGTCCAGCAGGTAGCAGGACGACATCTGCGGGTGGCGGGTGCCGGAGTTGAACAGCGTCGGGGAGGACGGCAGGTACGAGAGGGTGCTCGTCAGCCGGTAGAGCTCCGCCACGTCGTCCAGGGCCCGCTCCGAGTGGTCCTCGGCGAGGCCGCAGGCGACGCGCAGCAGGAAGTGCTGCGGGGTCTCGATCACATCGCGGTGGATCGGGTGGCGCAGCAGGTAGCGGCTGTGGAGGGTGCGCAGGCCGAAGTAGCCGAAGCGGTCGTCCGCGCCGTCGGCGAGGGCGGCCTCGACGAGGGCGTCCAGGCGCGCGGCGTGGGTGCGCACGAAGGCGGCCGTCTCGTCGGCGATGAGCCCCTCGCGGTGGCCCACCTCGACGGAGGCGGAGAAGGAGGTCGCGCCCTGGCCGGCCGCCTCGTCGGCGATGGCCCGGGTGAGCAGGCGCGCGGCGAGCTTGGAGTACTCGGGCTCCTCGGCGATCAGGCCGGCGGCGGCCTCGGTGGCGAGGGAGCGCAGCTCGGCGTCGTCCGCGGCGGCGCTGCGGCCGCGCAGCGCGGCGGCAGCGACCTTGCCCGGGTCGGTGGCCGGAAGATCGGCGGTGAGGTCGGTCAGGGTGCGCAGGAGCGCGGTCCCGGGGCCGCCGGTCGCTTCCGCATTCGCTGAGACCGGTGCTGAAGCCGGATCTGCGGGCGCGATGGTCACTGAGGCTCTCCCTCGCTC
>NZ_JAILXP010000382.1 GCF_020740895.1 Streptomyces sp. UNOB3_S3
GAAGAGAGCGGGCCGGCGGTCGGGGGGACCGCCGGGCCCGCTCTCGCCGTATGCGACTCTTCGCCCCCGCGGGATCGATGCCCTCGCAGGATCGTTTCCTCGGTGAGCTCCCGTGCCCGTGCGTCAGACGCGGACGGTCTCGCGGTGGCCGGCGGCCGCCGCGGCGATCCGCCCCATGGCGGTGTCCCGGCCGCAGGCGAAGGCGCCCAGCGCCGTCTGGCGGGCCACGATGCCGCGCTCGGCGCGCATCAGCCGCAGGCCGCGCCGGACCAGGTACGGCACGGGCTTGCGGGCCTCGCGGACGTCGCGCAGCAGTCGCTGGCGGAACGTGGCGGAGGGCCGGCCGCGCAGGCACAGGGCGTCCGCGAGGTGCCCGAGCTCCCGGCACCGGCCGATGATGTCGGCGGCGAAGATCCCCTCGGCGATGAACAGCGGGGTCCGCCCGATGTCCAGGTGGCTCTCGCCGCTCCGGGAGCTGGTGGAGATGTCGTACACGGGCACGTTCGTCCGGCCCGTGCGGCACAGCGCGTCGATCGCGGCCACGGCGGCCTCCGCGTCCCACGACAGCGGGGAGTCCCAGTCCGTGCCGCCGCCGTCCGCGAGGAGCGGCAGCGTCGGGTCGCCGCCCTCCTTGTAGAAGTCGTCCAGGTTGAGCACCGGCAGCCCGGTACGGGCGGCGAGGGAGGACTTTCCGGAGCCGGAGGGGCCGGTGAGCAGGATGACGCGCGCGGCGGGCGAGTGGGAGGTCACGGGACACCAGTGTGAGGCATTGCGCCGCATGGGGGATCCCCCTGGGTCGCGACGTGCGCGGTGAGTAGTCGATCCACTACGTTGCGTTGTCGTTCCGAATCTTCTCACGGCAGGTGGTCATGGCCTCCCACGCACGTCACGCACGTCACGCGTTCCCTCCCCCTCCGCGCCGGCGCACGCTGATGCGTGTCGGGCTGACCGTATCCGCGGGCGCGGCGCTCGCCGCGGGCGGCGCGGCCACGGCCCACGCCGAACCGCAGGCGCCGCGCGCCCAGCTGGGCCGCACGGACGTCGGGGCGGCGTTCGAGGGCACCGGCATCGCCCTGGAGAAGTCCGTCGAGGGCCTCTCGCCGGTGCTGAAGTCCTTCAAGTACCACCCGCTCGCGGCCACCCCGGTGGACCCGCTGAACAACGGCGCCCGCACCCAGGTCGCGGACTTCAAGCCCGTCGGCACCGACGTGGTGACGTCCCCGGTCACCAACCGGGGCCAGGTCGGCGACCTGCCCCTGGTGGGCCAGGCGCTGAACGTGCTGCCGAGCAACGGCGGCTGAACCGGCGACCGGACCGGCAGCGTCCGGACACGGCGACGACGACGGCGGCGGTCTCCCCCGCGAGGGAGACCGCCGCCGCCGTCATGTCACGACCGGGGGTCCGTCAGTAGGACGAGCCGCCCGCGCCCAGCGAACCCGTCGGGTGCCAGACGGTCTTCGTCTCCTGGAACGCCATCAGGCGCTTGGTGCCCGGGTCGGCGGCCCAGTCCACAGCCTGTGGACGGACGACGCGCTTGAGGTTGTCGGCGGCGGCGACCTCCAGGGCCTTCGCCAGCTCGGCGTCGGCGCCCGCGAGGTCGATCGCGTTGACGTCCTGGTGGGCGGCGACGGACGGGAAGATCTCCGAGGCCTTGCCGGACAGGATGTTGACCACGCCACCGGGCACGTCGGAGGTGGCCAGCACCTCGCCCAGCGACAGCGCGGGCAGCGGCGCCTTCTCGGACGCGACGACGACCACGGTGCTGCCGCCGGCGATCACCGGGGCGATCACGGAGACCAGGCCCAGCAGCGAGGACTCCTGCGGCGCCACGACGGCCACGACACCGGTCGGCTCGGGGGAGGAGACGTTGAAGAACGGCCCCGCCACCGGGTTGGTGCCCCCGGCGATCTGGGCGATCTTGTCGGTCCAGCCCGCGTACCAGACCCAGCGGTCGATCGCGGCATCCACCTGGGCGGCCGCCTTGGACTTCGACAGCCCCTCGGCGTCGGCCACCTCGGCGACGAACTGGTCCCGGCGGCCCTCCAGCATCTCGGCGACGCGGTAGAGGATCTGGCCCCGGTTGTAGGCGGTCGCGCCCGACCAGCCGCCGAAGGCCTTGCGGGCCGCGACGACGGCGTCACGGGCGTCCTTGCGGGACGACAGCGGCGCGTTGGCGAGCCACTTGCCCTTGGAGTCGGTCACCTCGTACACCCGCCCGCTCTCGGACCGGGGGAACTTGCCCCCGACGAACAGCTTGTAGGTCTTGAAGACACTGAGCCGATCAGACATCGAGGTAGGCCTCCAGACCGTGACGACCGCCCTCGCGCCCGAAACCGGACTCCTTGTAACCACCGAAGGGCGACGTGGGATCGAACTTGTTGAACGTGTTGGCCCAGACGACACCCGCGCGCAGCTTGCTCGCGACGGCGAGCATCCGCGAACCCTTCTCGGTCCAGATGCCGGCCGACAGGCCGTACTCCGAGTTGTTGGCCTTGGCCACGGCCTCGCCGGGGGTGCGGAAGGTCAGCACGGAGAGCACCGGGCCGAAGATCTCCTCGCGGGCGATGCGGTGCGCCTGGGAGACGCCGGTGAACAGCGTCGGGGCGAACCAGTAGCCGTTCTCCGGCAGCTCGCACGCCGGGGCCCAGCGCTCGGCGCCCTCGGCCTCGCCGCTGTCGGCCAGCGCGCGGATGCGGGCCAGCTGCTCGGCGGAGTTGATCGCGCCGATGTCGGTGTTCTTGTCGAGCGGGTCACCGACCCGCAGGGTGCTCATCCGGCGCTTCAGGGCGTCCAGCAGCTCGTCCTGGATCGACTCCTGCACCAGCAGGCGCGAACCGGCGCAGCAGACCTGGCCCTGGTTGAAGAAGATCCCGTTGATGATCCCCTCGACCGCCTGGTCGATCGGCGCGTCGTCGAAGACGATGTTGGCGCCCTTGCCGCCCAGCTCCAGGGTGAGCTTCTTGTCCGTACCGGCGACGGTCCGGGCGATCGCCTTGCCGACGGCGGTGGAGCCGGTGAAGGCGACCTTGTCGATCCCGTCGTGGCCGACGAGCGCGGCACCGGTGGTTCCGTCACCCGTCAGGATGTTGACGACACCCTTGGGCAGCCCCGCCTGACGGCAGATGTCGGCGAAGAACAGCGCCGACAGCGGCGTGGTCTCGGCTGGCTTCAGCACGACGGTGTTGCCCGCGGCCAGCGCCGGGGCGATCTTCCACGCCAGCATCAGCAGCGGGAAGTTCCACGGGATGACCTGACCGGCCACGCCCAGCGGCTTCGGGTCCGGCCCGAAACCGGCGTGGCCCAGCTTGTCGGCCCAGCCCGCGTAGTAGAAGAAGTGCGCGGCGACCAGCGGCAGGTCCGCGTCGCGCGTCTCCTTGATCGGCTTGCCGTTGTCCAGGGTCTCCAGGACGGCCAGCTCGCGCGAGCGCTCCTGGATGATCCGGGCGATGCGGAAGAGGTACTTCGCGCGCTCGGAGCCCGGCAGCGCGGACCACTTCTCGAACGCCTTGCGGGCGGCCTTCACCGCCGCGTCGACGTCCTCGGCGGACGCCTGCGCGACCTCGGAGAGGACCTCCTCGGTGGACGGGGAGACGGTCTTGAAGACCTTCCCGTCGGACGCCTCGCGGAACTCGCCGTCGATGAACAGCCCGTACGACGGGGCGATGTCGACGACCGAGCGCGACTCGGGCGCCGGAGCGTATTCAAAAGCCATGATCAGTCCACCGTCACGTAGTCGGGACCGGAGTAGCGCCCGGTGCTGAGCTTCTGGCGCTGCATCAGCAGGTCGTTGAGCAGGCTGGAGGCACCGAAGCGGAACCACTCGTTGGTCAGCCACTCCTCGCCCACGGTCTCGTTGACCAGCACCAGGAACTTCAGCGCGTCCTTGGTCGTCCGGATGCCGCCGGCCGGCTTCACTCCGACCTGTACCCCGGTCGTGGCGGCGAAGTCGCGCACGGCCTCCAGCATCAGGAGCGTGTTCGCCGGGGTGGCGTTCACGGCGACCTTGCCGGTGGACGTCTTGATGAAGTCGGCGCCCGCGAGCATGCCCAGCCAGGAGGCACGGCGGATGTTGTCGTACGTCGACAGCTCACCGGTCTCGAAGATGACCTTCAGCCGGGCGGCGCTGCCGTCCGGCCGGACGCAGGCCTCTTTGACGGCCTTGATCTCCTCGAAGACGGAGAGGTAACGGCCGGACAGGAAGGCGCCGCGGTCGATGACCATGTCGATCTCGTCCGCGCCCGCGGCGACGGCGTCGATCGTGTCGGCCAGCTTGACCGGGAGGGCGGCACGGCCGGCCGGGAAGGCGGTGGCCACGGACGCGACCTTCACCTCCGAGCCCGCGAGGGCCTCGGCGGCGGTCGCCACCATGTCGGGGTAGACACAGATGGCGGCGGTGCGCGGCGTACCGCGGTCCGTCGGGTCCGGGTTGAGGGCCTTGGCGCACAGCGCCCGGACCTTGCCCGGGGTGTCCGCGCCCTCCAGGGTCGTCAGGTCGATCATGGAGATCGCCAGGTCGATGGCGTATGCCTTCGCCGTCGTCTTGATCGATCGGGTGCCCAGCGCCGCGGCGCGGGCCTCCAGCCCGACCGGGTCGACGCCCGGCAGGCCGTGCAGGAAGCGGCGCAGCGAGGCGTCGGAGGCGGTGACGTCCGCCATCGAAGCGAGTCGCTCAGCGGCTTCATTGCCGGATGAGGGGAACCTCGGGGAGGGGGTCATGGTCACCGGATGAGCATATCTACGCGCGTAGCGCGTGTCACCCCCTCCGGAGGGCCTTCTTCCGCAGCGGGGGATATGTCATGACTCATCCAGATTCAATGGCAAGCGATAGCTCATCTTCCGGTTGCTGTCGATGTTTGGTGACAAATACGCGAAGGCGTGCTCACACAGGATCCATAGATTCTTCTCAGCAACCCCGCCCGACCTCTCCGGTCCCAACCGAACCGAGGAAAGCGGCATGCGAATCCCCTACCTCTGACTCCACATAGGAGCCCTGCATGTCTGCTCTGTCCCCGCGCCGCCGCTCCGTTCTGCGCGCTGCGATCACCACTGCCACCCTCGCGGGTGCCGTTCTGGCCCCGGCCGCCGCCGCGTTCGCGGCGGACAGCGCGCCTGTGGTCGCGCCCGCGCCCGCGGCCGCGGTCAACCCGGCGGCTCCGGCCGCGAAGCCGGCCGCCGAGCCGGGCGTCCCGGCGAAGCCGGCCGGCGATGCCGCGCCGAAGACGACGTCGGCCGGCGAGGACGCCAAGAAGACGGCCGCCGACAAGCAGACGGGGACGCCGGCGAAGGCGGGTGCCGAGAAGGCGGCGAAGAAGGACTCCAAGGACTCCGGGGAGAAGGCCGACGCCGAGGAGCTCGTCGGCACCCACGACCTGCGCGGCAGCGCCGTCATCCGCGTCTACAAGATCGGCCCGAACCACTACCAGGGGCGGATCGCCCGTACCCATGCGTCGGGTGCGGCCGTCGCGATCGTGGAGGCCGACGGCAAGACCGGCTCCGTCATGTTCAACGACCAGCTCATCAAGGTGAGCGCGACCGACGGCAGCGTCGAGATCCTCAACGACAAGGGCAGCGGTGGCCAGGGCCCCGTCACCCCTGTCCGTTACACCGGCAACGCCGTCTACATCGGCAACGGCCTGGTCGCCGTGCTCCGCAACGACCCCGACGCCGGTGGCCCCGAGGCGTGGATCCGAGCCGTCGGCGAGCAGTGGAAGCCGGGCGACACCTACATGCTCAAGGTCCTCGGCAAGCTGGACCGCGACGAGACCTCCACGGAGGTCAAGGGCCTGCGGCTGCGGCTGCTCGACGCCAATGGCTCCGCCCCGGTGCTCGAGGTGCGCGGCGACGGCGGCACCAAGACCTTCGCCCTCCCCAAGGGCCTGCCGGCCGCCGGCAAGAACACCGCCGAGTCCGCCGAGGACTGCGTCGTCACCAAGGAGGTGAACATCGGCGCGGGCACCATCGCCGTCATGACCAACGGCCCCGAGGGCCCCTCGGTCCGTTACAAGGACGGCCCGGGTGACATCAGCGACGTGATCGCCGACCGCGCCCACCCGCAGGGCGACGGCAACATCAAGATCCTCGACGCCGGCAGCGCGCACCCGAAGCTCTGGTTCAAGATGCAGGGCGGCGGCTACCCGGCCGGCACCGAGGCCTTCCCGGTGCCCTCCGCCGACTGCGTCACCGACGGCCAGTCGACCGGTGCCACGGGCGGCTCCGCCACCCGGGCCAAGGCCGTCAACGCCTCCGCTCAGTTCACCCAGACCAAGGCGATCCCGCAGGGCGGCGTGGCCGCCGGTGCCGAGGGTGTGCGCGAGGGCAACGACACCATGCTCCTCGCGGCCGGTGGCGCCCTCGCCTCCGTCAGCGCCGCGGGCATCGCCTTCGCCGTGCTGCGCCGCCGCGCCGTCGGCTCCGCCGCCTGAGTCACCACCCCACCCACCCGCGAGGGCGGGCCGCCACCTCACCGGCGGCCCGCCCTCGTGCCGTAGCGCCCGTCCAGGAGTCCCGCATGACCCCGCCCTCCGGCGACCTCGCCCGCGCCCGCCGGGCCGCGGCGGCCGCGCTGCTCGCCGTCGCCCTCGGCGGCGGACTGCTCGCCTGCGGCACCGGCCCGCACAC
>NZ_JAILXP010000383.1 GCF_020740895.1 Streptomyces sp. UNOB3_S3
GCTCGTGGCGGTGGGGCTGGTGGGGTTCCGTCGCCGCGACGTGGGGTGAGGGTGCCCCAGTCCCGCCCCTTCCCGTTTCCGAAGGGGCTGCGCCCCCTCGTACCCCCTTGTCCTCAAGCGCCGGACGGGCTGTTCAGCCTGTCCGGCGCTTGAGGGCGCTACCCCTCCGCCGTCAGCTGCGGTGCCAGCGGGGACTGCGGGTGCGGGCCGAAGAGGACCGCCTTGGCGACCGGCGGTGCGAAGAGGGACGTGACCGGGGCGGTCAGTGAGAGCACCCGGCGGAAGGCCTCGCCCACGACGGGGTCACCGGTGGCCCGCCGCTGCACGCGGGCGAGGTACCAGTCCCCGGGCCGGTCGACCGCCCGGCCCCGCGGGAGGTTGCCGGTCGCGCCGGGCACGTTCTTGTCCGCGCCGGAGGAGATGTCCCACGCCTGCCGGGCCGCTTCGACGAGGGCCCGCTGCACACGGCCGGTCGAGGGTGTGCGGCGCGGGTCGGTGAGGGCGTCGCGGAGGGCGACGGCGCAGAGCGCGGCGACGGACATGCCCTGGCCGTAGACGGGGTTGAAGGCGCACAGGGCCTCGCCCGTCGCGAGGAAGCCGGCCGGACGGCGGCCGGGGCCGTCGTAGCGGCGGCGGACGTTGCCGGTCTTGCGGAAGCCGTGGATGGGGGTGATGGGCTCCGCCTTGAGCAGCCAGTCGTGCAGGACGGGGTGCGGGAGCTTGGCCGCGAAGGCGAGGAAGCCGTCCTCGTCGGTGGGCGGTTCGTCGCCCCGCAGGCCGGAGAGGATCACGGACCAGCGGCCGCCGTCCAGGGGCATCAGGATGCCGCCGTAGCGCTGGGTGGGGTTGGGGACGACGTAGATGCCCCGGAAGCCGGGGTCCTCCTGGCCGGCGGGGACGCGGTAGAAACGGGTGGCGTAGGCGAGGCCGGTCTCGAGGACCTCCTCGTGGGGCGGCTCGGCGCCCAGGGCGGCCAGCCAGGAGGGGGCACGGGAGGAGCGGCCGGAGGCGTCGACGACGATGTCGGCCTCCAGAGTGGTGCCCGCCGAGGCGGCGGGCAGGCCCCGCTCGCGCAGGCGGACGCCGCGGACGCGCGTGGCGTCGCCGAGCAGGCCGGTGACCTCGACGCCCTCGACGGTCCCGATACGGGAGCCGCCCCCGAGGACGCGGCGGCGCACGACCCAGTCGGTCAGGGGCCGGGAGCCGGTGAGGACATGGGTGGTGGCACGGGTCCGGCGGTACCAGTGGCCCGCCTGCCACTGCACGATGTCGGTGGGCATCGCCACGCGTGGCGAGCCCTCGTCGAGCAGCTCGCCCACGATGCCGGGCAGCAGCTTCTCCAGGGCGTCCTGGCCGCTCTCCAGCATGACGTGGGTGTGCTTGTCCTGGGGGACGCCGGAGCGGTTGTCCGGGCCCTCCGGGAAACGGTCGCGCTCGACCAGCGTCACCTTGTCGGCGTGGGCGGTGAGCACGTGCGCGGCGAGGAGGCCCGCGAGCCCGCCGCCGATGACGACGGCGTGCCGCCGGGCCCGGCCCTCGTCCTCATTCGCGCGTGGTGCGCCCCCGGCGTCCTCTGCTGTCACGTCGCCACCCCATTCGTTCCGTCGTCCGAACCGGAAAATGCTGCGATCACCGTACCGGCAGGGCCCGTTGGGTGTGACGCGGAGCGATCCACCGCACCTCAGTGACTTGAGGGGCTTTGGTTCGTTTTCGTGGTGTACGTCGTTCCGGTACCGAGAGAGGCTCTCATGCGTCTGCGCCACACCGTCACCCCGCTGCTGGCCGCCCTGTCGTTCGCCGTGGTCGCACCGGCGGAGGCGTCGGCGGCGCCCCCGAGCGCCGAGCAGCTGCCCGAGACGCTGTCCTTCCAGGCGGCGGCCGACCTCCCGAATCCGGGGGCGCTCGTCAAGAAGGAGCAGGCCGCCGCCCTGGACCAGGTGCGGGAGGGCGGCTCGCAGTCCGCGCCGCAGGCGGCCCCGCAGTCCGCACCCCAGTCCGCGCCGCAGGCACAGTCGCAGGCGCAGCCCCAGGCGGCTCCGGCCGAGGGCGCGCCGGCCGGCAACGCGGGCAACGCGCTCGCGGGCCCGCTTCAGCCCCTCGTGGGGCCGCTCCAGCAGCAGTTGACGCGTCTGCCGGTGGTGGGAGGGCTCCTCGCGGGGCCCGGCGGAGGGCACTGAGGCGCCCGCCGGAGGGGCCCTCCGCGCTCAGCCCGTCCAGGGCTCCCCGAAGGCGTGCCGGGCCGCGCGGCGCCAGCGGTTGCCCGGGAGCCCCGGCCGCAGCGCCGCGTACGCCCCGCAGTACTTGGTGAAGACCGCCGGGCGTATACCGCTGTCGTGCAACAGCCGGTCCGCCTCCGTCAGATGACCGGCCGTCTTGGTCTCCACCAGGACGAGGCCGGGTGCGCAGCGCACGCTCCGGCCCGCCCGCAGATCGTCGCAGACCAGTGCCACGTCGCAGGTGACGCGCTCGCCGTCGGCCACGAAGGTGGTGCGGACGTAGTCCGTGCTGAGGGACGGCCGCAGCACGGGGGGCGAGTCGATCCCGTAGGCGTCGCGCAGGGTGTCCGCGAGGAAGGCCCGGAAGGGCGCGTCGAGCGGGGTGTCCTCACCGGTGAGGGGGCGGCGGTGCTTGACGGTGTCGCCCCGCCCGCCCTTGAGCTTGATCTCGAACTGCCGCTCTCCGCTGTCCTGGTAGACGCGTTCACGGATCTTGAAGCGGAGGCGGCGGCCCTGCCGGTGGTCGTGGAAGGAGCGGAGCTCCGGGGTGTCGTAGTACACCGAGTGGTACCGGAAGGCGCGGCGTCCGTCGATGGTGAGGGCCCGGAAGGGGCCGCCGGGGCGCCGGGGGTCGGTGAGCCTTTCGGCCATCGCCAGGAAGACATCGGCGGGGACGAGGTAGCTGCGGTCGAAGCGGGCCATGAGCTCGGCGCGCGCGTTGACCTCGGCCAGGGAGATCGGTCCGGCGGCGCCGGCCGCCTCGCCGACGGCCCGGACGGCCGCGGGGACCGGTGGTGCCGGTGTGGTGGTCACACGGTCTCCCACGCGGGCGCGGCGCGGTGCGCGGTCCGGGACCGTCCGGCCGGGTGGGCGCCGCCCGGGGCGGGTTCGCGGTAGCGGACGTCGACGACCATCAGATCGCGGACGTAGTCCACCTCCATGACCGTCCAGTGGAAGGGTTCGCCGAGTCTGCGGGCGAGGTCGGCGCGGAGGGCGGCGGGGTCGGCGTGCACGGTGTCGAGGGTGACGACCGAGCGGCGGGAGCGGGCGAACAGCCGGGGGTGGTCGGCGGCGTAGACGACGAGGAGCAGGACCGCGCTCAGGCCGGCGGCCGCCGTGAACGAGAGGTTCGGCAGCCCGCACAGCAGGCCGAGGACCAGCGTGGTGAAGTAGTAGGCGACTTCCTCATGCTGGACGGCGTCGGAGCGGAGCCTGATGATCGAGAGGACTCCGAAGAGCCCGAAGCCGAGCGCCGCCCCACCGTTGCCGCCCACCTGGGCGAGGGCGGCGACAACGGTGAACAGGGCGACGTTCAGGGCGAGATAGGCCGGCACCAGGTCGCGGCGGCGGTGCCGGGGGTAGTAGATCGCGAAGGTCAGCAGGCATATGGCGGCGAGGTCGAGCCCGAGATGGGCGACGAGGTGCCGTGACGAGTCCATGGGTCGGCTCTCCTGTGGCTGTCGGGAGGAAGAGCTCAGACCTTAGGGAAACAGAGAGTGAACACGCAGCCGCTTCCGGGTGAACCTTGCGCTTCTTTGATGGAAACGGACGACGAGTGTCCGGAACGGCATCACTCCTGTCGCGTTAGGCACTCTTGCCGCCGCGCCCGGCTCACTTGATGAAGTCCTCCACCACCTTGGGGGGCCAGGTGCCGACCTTGAGCACGCCCATGGAGTAGGCCCGCGAGACCAGCGCGGCCCGGTTGGGCACCTTCAGCTTCCGCAGCAGACAGGTCACGTGGTACTCGACGCCCTGCCGGCTGAGGTAGAGGCGGGACGCCAGCGGGATGGTGGACACCCCGGCGGCTATGCCCTCCAGGATGCGCGCGTCCATCTCGGACAGGATCTTCTTGCGGCCGGCCACCACCCGGGCTCCCTCGGCGCCCCGGGTCGCGGGCATCATCACCAGGATCGCGGTGGTGTCGGGGAGCCCACCGCGCACCGACACCGCCGTCAGGGGCACGGTGAAGGGGGATTCGTCCGCGCCCACGGCGATGACCGGGGTGACGAAGCGCTGGTGCTTGCCCTCGATCAGATGCGAGAACTGCCGCATCAGCGGCTGCCGGACGCTGGGGTGCACCACGTCGCGGAAGCTTCTGCCGCACAACTCCTCGGAGGAGCCGTCGAACTGCCGGAAGAACTCCTGGTTCGCCTGCTGGATGGTCAGGGACGTGTCGAGACTCGCCATGCACAGCCCCGACTGCTCGGACTGCGCACGGGCGTCCGGGGAGCCCGCCTGGGCCTCCGGGCCGTCCTGGGAAGCTACCCGAGCCGAATCGACCGAAGCGAGAACAGAATTCAACAAGAGATGGGACCCTTTCATGGCACTTCACACATGCGGAATCGCTATGCAATCGCGTTGTAACGCGGAATCCAGACCCTCGTCCCGAGGCCCGGCAGCCGAACTGGGCGAACTCCTTGAAGACTAGATAGCCGCCGGTCGGCGGTCAACGACCGCCCTGCCGCCCGTCCTAAACCTGCGGTCGGGCGCGGGAAAGGTACGGTCCCCCCTTCGGTCTTCGGTGGGCCGAATTCCGCACCGCCCGCCCACCGCCCACCAACAGCCCCACAACCACATGTGACCTGGGGTTTCCTTACCGGCTGGCGTCCCGTCACCCGGGTCCGCCAACATGCGCGTACGGCGCGCCCGGACATCCGGGCGCGCCGTACCGGCGGTTTATTGGAAGCCGCGCACAACAAGCGCGGACAAAGGATTCAGCCGGTCATCCCCAAAGCCGGACCCCATTGCACGGACGCCAACTCGGCGCGGCCCGTGATCCCCAATTTTCGATAAGAATTCGTAAGGTGTTTCTCGACGGCCCGGGAACTCACCCCGAGTTCCCGGGCGATGTTCTGGTTGGTGAGGCCGCGGCCGACGAGCGCGGCCACCCGGCGTTCGGCCGGGGTGAGCACGGCCGCCGGCACCCCCGGGGCGCCGAGCTCCTCGTGCCCGGCCCGTCTCACCAGCCGGGGCACGCCACAGGCCACGGCCAGCTCCCCGGCCTCCCGCAGCGCCGCCTCCGCCCGGGGGCCGGCGCCGAGCCGTCTGCCCAACTCCTGGAGGGCCCTGGCGAGTTCCAGCCGGTTGGCCGAACCCCGGAGCACGGTGACCGCCTCGGTCAGCAGGGCCTCGCCCGGGCCGCCCCCGTACAGCCGGCCCTTCAGCCGCAGGGCGCGGCCGAGCACGGCGGGCGCGCCCCACTGCTCGGCCCTCGCGTGCTCCTCGTCGGCGAGGACGCGCGCCGCGCCGAGGTCGCCGAGCCGGTGGTGGAGGCTGACGGCCCAGGGCCGCCACGGGAACAGCGCCGAGCCGTGCCAGCCGGACGCGGCCAGTTGCCGGCCGCAGGACAGGACGGTCTCCAGGGCGCCCGTCCAGTCGCCGCGCCCCGCCTCCAGCGAGGCCTCCAGGAGCCTGAGCATGGACGTGGTGACCAGCCCCGGCGCCCGGCACCGGCCGCCCAGGGCCAGTACGCGCTCGCTGAACGCGGGGTCGCGCACCTCCAGCGCGACGGCGGCGAGCACCACGGCGAAGGCCGCGCTCCCCTCGCCCTCCGGCTCCCCCGGCCGGTCGACGACACGCTCGGCGTGCTCGCGCGCCTGCGTCAGCCGCCCCTGGGCCAGGAGCGTCAGCGCCCGCTCCGCGTGGTCGACGGCGCCCGGCGGCGGGCCCTGCGGATCCCTCAGCCGGTGTCCGGCGGACAGCCAGGAGGCGACGGCGTCCACCGAGTCGGCCCCGCACAGCGCGAGCACCACGAGGGGCAGCGCCGAGTGGGTGCGGTCGGGGGTGGCCGGCTCGTGCTCCAGGATCCGGTGGCCCAGACGGGCCGCCTCGGCCGCCGTCAGGGCGCCGGAGACGGCCGCCGCGTGGAGCAGGACGGCCGCGAGCTCCCGTTCGCCCGCCGAGCGCAGCGCGGGCTCCTCCCCCATGCGCCGCAGCCGGCGCACCGCCGCGCCCAGCTCGGCCGGGTCCTCGCGGCCCGCGTGGCGCAGCCGCGCCTCCAGGCGCAGGGCCGCCTCGCGGGCCGTGCCCTTCAGCAGCGCGGCGGGGCCCAGCTCCCCGGCCGTCCGGCGGAGCAGGGCGATGACGGGGGCGGGCAGCGCGCCCAGGAAGGCCGGCGGTATCCGCAGGGCTGCCAGGGCCCGTTCGGTGGGGCCGGAGAGCAGGGAGACGGCCTGGGTGACGTGGCGTTCGCAGGCGGCGGGGTCGGTGTCGCGGACGGCCGCGGCGAGGTCGGCCAGCAACCGGGCGCGGTCCGGGCCGGGTTCGGGGTGGTCCTGGAGCGCCCTGCGCAGAGCGCGGGCGGCCGTCTCCGGGTCGCCGGCGCGCAGCGCGCTCTCGGCGGCCTCGCGGAGGATCGCGGCGGCCCAGGGCCGGGGGGCGGTGGCGGACTCCACGAGCC
>NZ_JAILXP010000384.1 GCF_020740895.1 Streptomyces sp. UNOB3_S3
TGGTCGAAGTAGCCGTCGTTCTCGTCGTAGGTGATGAACAGGGCCGTCTTGCTCCATACCTCCGGGTCGGAGGTGAGGGCGTCGAGGATCTGGGAGATGTACCAGGCGCCGTAGTTCACGGGCCAGTTGGGGTGCTCGGAGAAGGCCTCGGGGGCGGCGATCCAGGAGATCTGCGGGAGCCGGCCGGCCTGGACGTCGGCCCGGAGGATGTCGAAGTAGCCGTCGCCGTTCTTGACGTCCGTGCCGGTGCGGGCCTTCTCGTGGAGCGGGTCGCCGGGCTTGGCGTCGCGGTAGGCGTCGAAGTAGAGGAGGGAGTTGTCGCCGTAGTTGCCGCGGTAGGCGTCCTGGATCCAGCCCCATGATCCGGCCTTGTCCAGGCCGTCGCCCCGGTCCTGGTAGATCTTCCAGGAGATCCCGGCCTTCTCCAGCCGCTCGGGGTAGGTCGTCCAGCCGTATCCGGCCTCCTCGTTGCCGAGGACCGGGCCGGCGCCCTTGCCGTCGTTGCCGGTGTGGCCCGTCCACATGTAGTAGCGATTGGGGTCGGTGGCTCCGATGAAGGAGCAGTGGTAGGCGTCGCAGACGGTGAAGGCGTCGGCGAGCGCGTAGTGGAAGGGGATGTCCTCGCGGGTGAGGTACGCCATCGTGCCGGCGGACTTCGCGGGGATCCACCGGTCGTACTTGCCGTTGTTCCATGCCTTGTGCCCGCCGGCCCAGTCGTGGTTGAGGCCCGCGATGAACTGCATGCCCAGGTTCTCGGCCTCGGGACGGTAGGGGAGCACGTCCTTGGCGCCGTCGGGCTGGTGGAAGACGGTCCTGCCGTTGTCCAGGGTCATCGGGCGGGGGTCGCCGAAGCCGCGGACGCCCTTGAGGGAGCCGAAGTAGTGATCGAAGGACCGGTTCTCCTGCATCAGGACGACGATGTGCTCGATGTCCTTGATGGTGCCGGAGCGGCGGCGGGCGGGGATGGCGGCGGCACGGTCGATGCTGCTCGTCAGGGCCGCGTAGCCCGCGGTCGCGCCGGCGATCTGGAGGAAGCGCCGTCGATTGAGTTCAGCCATGGGTGAGGGACCTCTTGGGTGTGAGGGCTGGTAGCAGCAGAGTGATCCAAGAGCATCCAGCGCCGGGGAAGCGGTGGTGTCGCCAGTGTGACGGCGGGTGGTACATGGAGGGAACAGGCGTGCGGGGCCGGAAACGGCCGAGGGGCCGGACACCCGTGGGTGTCCGGCCCCTCGGCCGTCATGCGCCGCGCGGGGCGCGGCGGGGGTGGATCAGGCGTCGCCGCCGGGGGCGACGGCCTTCTCGGCCGCGGCCTCCTGCTGGGCGCGGGCGACCTTGCCGCGCACCAGGTACCAGCCGCCGACCAGGGCGGCCACGATGAGCGGCAGGCAGAACACCGTGTCGCGGCCGGCGCCCGGCTCGGCCGCCATCAGACCGAGCACACAGGCCAGGAAGACCAGGGTGATGATCTGGGTGTACGGGGCCCAGGGGAGCTTGTAGCCGGGGCGGGTGACCCGGCCGTCCTTGGACCGGCGCCAGAAGAGCAGGGAGCAGACCATGATCATGCCCCAGGTGCCGATGATGCCGATGGCGGCGAAGTTCAGCACGATCTCGAAGGCGTCCGCCGGGACGACGAAGTTCAGGCCGACACCCAGCACACAGAAGAACGCGGTGAGCAGGATGCCGCCGTAGGGCACCTGGCCCTTGTTCATCAGGCCCGTGAACTTCGGCGCGGAGCCGGACATCGCCATCGAGCGGAGGATGCGGCCGGTGGAGTACAGGCCGGAGTTCAGGCTGGACAGCGCCGCGGTGAGGACCACGAGGTTCATCACACCGGCCGCGCCCGGGATGCCGACCTTCGACAGGACGGTGACGAAGGGGCTCTCGCCGGCGTGGTAGGCGGTGTACGGCAGCAGGAACGCGAGCAGGATGACCGAGCCGACGTAGAAGAGGCCGACACGCCACATGATCGAGTTGATCGCCTTCGGCATGATCTTCTCGGGGTTCTTGGTCTCACCGGCCGCGACACCGCACAGCTCGACGGAGGCGTAGGCGAAGACGACACCCTGGATGACGAGCAGCATCGGCATCACACCGGTCGGGAAGATCCCGCCGTGGTCGACGATGTTGGACAGGCCCGGGGTGGAGTCGCCGACCTTGTGGCTGCTGGCCAGCAGGAAGATACCGACGACCATGAAGATCGTGATCGCGGCGACCTTGATGATCGCGAACCAGAACTCCATCTCACCGAAGTACTTCACGGAGATCAGGTTCACCGTGAGGACGACCGCGAGAGCGATCAGCGCGAGCACCCACTGCGGGATGTCGCTGAACATTTTCCAGTAATGGGTGTAGGTCGCGACGGCGGTGATATCCGCGATACCGGTCGTGGCCCAGTTCAGGAAGTACAGCCAGCCGGCCGTGAAGGCGCCCTTCTCGCCCATGAACTCACGGGCGTAGCTGACGAACGCGCCGGAGGACGGACGGTAGAGGACGAGCTCGCCCAGCGCCCGGACGACGAAGAAGGCGAAGAGGCCGCACACCGCGTAGGCGATGAAAAGGGACGGGCCCGCGTTGTGGAGACGGCCACCGGCGCCGAGGAAGAGGCCGGTGCCGATCGCTCCACCGATCGCGATCATGTTGACGTGGCGGGACTTGAGGTCCTTGCTGTAGCCCTCGTCACCCGCGTCGACGTGCGAGGACGTCGCCGCCGGGGTCGGGGTGTCGGCCGCAGTGAGGGTGCGGTCACTCATGTATTTCTTCGCCTTCGTTCCGTGGGGGAGGCAGGACCGGGCCGCACGCTGATGTGGGGGTGACCTCCATGCCCGGGGAACGGCCGCGCACGGCTTGTTCCCCTGCATCGCCGGGGGGGATCCCGGCGATGGCCCGGTGTTCGGGAACCCGGCTGGCGACGCCGGTCCCCGGTGGTGTTTCACGAGGTCATGCGGTGAATGGTGAAAGGCGCGCCAGGATTCCGTCAAGGGTTAACGGAAAGTTGACATTTTCGAAAGGCCGGACTAGGCGGGGCCCGGCGCGCCCCCGTTTTGACTTTCCGCTACGGGCCATGGACGGCGGGTGGATATCGCTGTCCATTCCACCTATCCCCCGCGCCTCCCGCGCGGTCCGCCCATTTCCGGTTCCGTGCGCCGCGTTTCCGCCCCGCCGCACCCCTCGGGGGCCGCGCCGGGGCATCGGAAAGGGGCCCCGGCGCTGCCGGGGCCCCTGTGTCCTTGCCCACCCTGGTGATCAGGGTCACATCCACCGTAGTGGCTCCCGCCGGGCGGGAGCCGTGTCACCGGGAGCGGTGCCGCTCAGTGCCCCTCTTCGTTCCCGGATCCGTTGCCGCTGACCACCGGGATCTGCTCGATCAGGTGCGAGAGCGGGTCGTCGCCGTCCTGGATGGTCGAGTTGTCCGTGCACTGCTGCTGTTGCTGAGAGGTGAGGATCGGGACGTCCTCGATGCCCACGTTGATCAGGAGCAGGAGCGACTGAAGGCCGAGCTTGCCCACGCCGATGCACAGCTTGTCGAGGCTGCCCTGGACGGCGGTCATCTGCGGGCTGCCATGGCCCCCGGTCACGGTGGTCCCGTGCACGGTCTCCGAGCCGTTGCCGTTCACGGTGGTCATGTCGTCGCGATCGAGCGCCATGGCCGGGGCGGCCGAGACTCCGACCGCCGTGGCCGTGAGGGCGACTGTCGCGAGTACCTTGTGGAGCACGTCGCTGCCTTTCGGTCGAGTGTTCCTCCCGGGCGGGAGGCGACCTGAGTAACTGCGCCGTTCCGGAGAGGTTCCGACGACTCACTCATTCGTCCCAATGGCCCCCGGAAGGCGCCCCGACTCCTCCTATTAGCGGGCACAGCGCGCCCACGATGCGCCTAAAAACGGCATATTTACACATTTTGACGCTATGTTAGGGGGCTCCGAACGCGCTCGCCGACCCGCGAAGGACGCCCCCGTGATGCTCCTCCACCGGCCCCGTCAGCCGTTCCTCGTGCGGAGCGCCTATGGCACCCCACGCCGCGCCCTGGGCGCACTCGTCCTGCTGGGGCTGATCGCCCTGGTCGCGGCGGTGGGGGGCCACGGGGTCGGGGAGCGCCTCGCCCCGGGCGGCTGGACACCCGCCCGCGCGCAGTCCACCCGGGCCGACGCCTTCCTGGCCGAGCGCTTCGGGGCCGGGCAGCCCCACCTCGTGCTGGTCGCCACGGCGCCGGGGCCGGTCGACGCGCCCGCGGCCGCCCGGGCGGGCCGGGCGCTGACCGAGCGGCTCGCCGCCGACCCCCACACCGCCTGGGTGCGCGGCTACTGGCCGCTGGCCCGGCCCGAGCTGCGCAGCCGGGACGGGCGCTCCGCCTGCGTCGGGGTGCGGTTCGGCGGGGACGAGCGTGCCGTGCTGTCGGCCGCCAAGGCCGTCGTGGCCCGCGAGGCCGGGCGGGCGGGGCCGCTGGAGGTCACGGTCGCCGGTGAGGCGGCGCTCTTCGCCGAGATGGAGCGGCTGAGCACCGAGGGCGCCACCGTCGCCGAGATGATCATCGCCCCGCTGGTGCTGCTGATCATGCTGTGGATCTTCGGGAGCCTGGTGGCGGCGCTCCTCCCGGTCGTCGTCGGGGCCTTCGCCGTCGTCACCACCACCGCACTGCTGCGGCTGCTGAGCGAGGTGACGACGGTCTCGGTCTTCGTCCTGAACATCGCCACCGCGCTCGGCTTCGGGCTGGCCGTCGACTACTGCCTGCTGATGGTCAGCCGCTACCGCGAGGAGCTCGCGGCGGGGGCGACGCCCGTACGGGCCGCCGAGCGGGTCCTCGCGACCGCGGGACGGGCCGTCGCCTTCTCGGCGACCACCGTGGCAGCGGCGCTGGGCGCCCTGCTCGTCTTCCCCCTGCCGCTGACGCGCTCACTGGCCCTGGGCGGCGCGGCCGTCGCGGTGTGCTCGGCGGCCGGGGCACTGCTGGTGCTGCCCGCGCTGCTGGTGCTGCTCGGCCCCCGGGTCAACCGCTACGACGTCTTCGCCCGCTGGCGCCGTGGCGGCCGCCGGGCCTTCGCCGAGGGCCGCTGGTACCGGCTGGCCATGTGGGTGACCCGGCGGCCCGCGGCGGTCGCCCTCGGCACGCTGCTGCTGCTCGGGCTGCTGGCCGCGCCGGGGGCCGACGCGCGGTTCGGCATGTACGACGACCGGATCCTCCCGTCGTCCTCGCCTGTCGCCCGGGCCTCGCAGCGGCTGCGCGTGGACTTCGACGACGAGAGCGGCACCGCGGCGAGCGTCGTCCTCCCGGACGTCCGGGTGACGCCCCCGCCGGCCGCCGCCGCGGCCATGGCGGCGGCCGGAGCGGAAGGCACGACGGCCCCGGAGGACCCGGCGGCCCCCGAGGACGCCGCTCCGGACGAACCGGCGGGCCGGGCGGGCACCGGCGGCCCGTCCGGGGCGCCCGACGCCTCCACCGCCGCCGTGGACGCCTATGCCGCGCGCCTCTCCCGCCTCTCCGGCGTACGGCAGGTGCGGACGGCGACGGGCGTCTACGCCCACGGCCGCCGCACGGCGGAGCCCGGGCCCTGGTCGGCGGGGTTCACGGGCCCCGCCGGCACCTGGCTGTGCGTGACGCCCAGCGCCGCCTCCGTCCTCTCCCCCGACGGCCGGCTGCTCACGGAGCGGCTGCGCCGGGAGCCCGCGCCCACGTCCGCCCTGGTGGGCGGGCCGGGTGCCCGGCTGACCGACACCGAGGACGCGCTCGGGGACCGGCTGCCCGCGGCCGTCCTGATCACCGTGGCCGCCACGCTGGTGCTGCTGTTCGCCTACACGCGCAGCCTGCTCGTGCCCGTCAAGGCGGTGCTGCTGAACGCGCTGAGCCTGGCGGCGACGTTCGGGATCATCGTCGCCGTCTTCCAGCAGGGCCGGCTCGACGCGCTGCTGGGGCCGCTCGACGGTCCCCGCACCACCGACGTGATCATCCCCGCGGTGATGTTCTGCACCGCGTTCGGCCTCTCCATGGACTACGAGGTCTTCCTCCTCTCCCGCATCCTCGAGGAGCACCGCCGGGGCAGCCCCACCGACCTCGCGGTGGCCGTCGGGCTCCAGCGCACCGCGCGGCTGTTCACCTCGGCCGCGCTGGTCTTCGCCGTCGTCATGGGCTCCCTCGCCGCCTGCGACCTCGTGATGCTCCAGCTGATCGGCTTCGGGCTGGCCGTCGCCGTGCTCCTCGACTGCACGCTCGTCCGCGCCCTGCTCGTCCCCGCGATCATGTCGCTGGCCGGCCGCGCCAACTGGTGGCCCGCCACGCGCCACCGCGCCCGCGACCGCTCCGGCCCCGACACGGCGGGCCGGTCCGGCCGCCCGGCGCCGACGCCCGCCGGAGGGGCGTGACACCACGGGCGGCGGTGTGCCGGTGCCGTGGGGCGACCGACGCGCCTGCCGCCCGGAGCGGCCCGGCGGCCGCATACTGCGATCACGGCGCCGGACCGGAACCGGGTCGTCAGGAGGGCCGCGTGTCATGATCAGCACATCGCTCGCCGCGAGCACGACCCGCCGCAGGCTGCTGTACGCGCTGGCCGCCGCCGGCGGGGCCGCCGTGGGGGGAG
>NZ_JAILXP010000385.1 GCF_020740895.1 Streptomyces sp. UNOB3_S3
TAAGCCTTTCAGCGCCGATGGTACTGCAGGGGGGACCCTGTGGGAGAGTAGGACGCCGCCGAACTCCTTTTAAGAGAAAGCCCTGGCAGGGGATACCTGCCGGGGCTTTCTTGCATTTACGGCCAGGACGGTTTACTCGGCTATACCGCGACCACTCGCCCCGTGGCCTCCCCGTCGCCGTTCTCGTTCCCCTTGCCGCCCTCCCGTAGCGAGCCATGTCGTTCCGCCCAGCCGGAGAGTGCGGTGTGCACGGCCCGGTCCATGTGCCGTAGCCCGGTCAGGTCCAGTTCGACGCCTTCGGCACCGTGGCCGGCCCGGTGCAGGGTGTCGAGTTCGTCCAGGAGCCTGGGCAGCCGGAGGAAGTTGGCGTTGCCGAGTACTCGTGCCCGTACCCGGCCGTCCCTCGTCGTCGTGGTCTCGATGTGGACGTGGGAGGTTTCCCAGGCCGCCTTCACGATGGCCAGCAGCAGGCCGATGACGACGCCCTCGAAGAGGTTGGTCACGACGATGGCGACGGTGGTCGTCACCAGGACGGCGACCTCGCCGCGGTGGTCGCGCCAGAGCGGGCCCAGTTCACGGCCCGGCAGGAGCTTCCAGCCCGCGTGGACGAGCACTCCCGCGAGTGCCGCGACCGGGATGAGTTCGAGAGCCCAGGGCAGCAGGGTCGCGAAGACCAGCAGCCATACGCCGTGGAGGACGCGGGAGGCCTTCGTCCGGGCGCCCGCGTGGACATTGGCGGCGCTGCGGACGATCACGGCGGTCATGGGCAGGGCGCCGAGCGCTCCACAGACGGTGTTGCCGGCGCCCTGGGCGATGAGTTCCTTGTTGTAGTCCGTGCGCGCGTTGTCGTGGAGCCGGTCGACGGCGGCGGCGCTGAAGAGGGACTCCGCCGAGGCGATGAGCGCGAAGGCGAGGACCGTCCCCAGGACCCCGAACTCGGTCAAGCGCGCGAAATCGCCACTCCAGGGTGGCTGAATAGCGTCGAAGAGGCCGCGTACCTGAACCCGGTCGACGGGCAGCCGGAGCACTCCGACCGCCGTCGTGGCGAGCGCGACCGCGGCCAGCGGCGCCGGCACGAGGCGTACGCCCTTCGGCCAGCGTGGCCACAGGACCAGTACGGCCACCGTGCCGGCGCCGACGGCGACCGCGGCGAGCGAGTCGGCGGAGGCGAGGGTGTCGGTGAGCAGGGTGACCAGGCCGCCGAGCTTCTCGAGCGCCCCGGCCGGCGCGTCCGCGTCGGCGAGCGCGTACAGCTGTCCGGCGATCAGGACGACGCCGATGCCAGCGAGCATTCCCTGCACCACCGCGACCGAGATGGCCCGGAACCAGCGGCCCAGTTTGAGCAGCCCCATCGCCACCTGGAGGAGCCCGGCGGTGAGGACGAGCACGCCGAGCGCCCTGAGTCCGTACTCCCGTACGGACTCGTAGACCAGCACCGTCAGCCCGGCCGCCGGGCCGCTGACCTGCATGCTGCTGCCCGGCAGCAGTCCGGTGAGGAGGCCGCCGACGATGCCGGTCACGAGGCCGAGCTCCACGGGGACGCCGGACGCGACGGCGATGCCCACGGAGAGCGGCACGGCTATGAGGAAGACGACCAGCGACGCGGCGAAATCGGCCCGGAGGTTGGCGAGAAGGCCAACGCGGTCGACGGCGGTGCGGACACGGCGGAAGAGAGTCTTCTGCATGAGGTTTGCCTCCAGCGCGCTCGAGGCGCGCGCAGCGATGCGATGAGGATCGTTGCCAGACAGGCGGAGTGCAGACAGGTGGAGTAAGGGGCCGATGGGCATCGGGAGCCGCGGGAGAGCGCAGCGACAGACGGCGCCGGCGCCGTCGTCCCTGCGGCGCCGGGCTGTTAATCACTCGACCATATTTTGGCCAAGTCGTGGTGCGGATCGGTGAGTTGTTTTGTAACCACGATGTAAACGCGGTGTCGGGAAAGGGGAGCTACCGCTTCCGGGCGCCCCTGGGGCGACCGAGGTGGGAGGATGAAGCGAGCCCAGCGGAACGAAGAGGTGAGCCCCCGTGCAGCAGAGAGTCGCCGTCCTCGGCACCGGAAAGATCGGCGAGGCCCTCCTCAGCGGCATGATCCGCGCGGGCTGGTCCACGGACGACCTGATGTGCACGGCCCGCCGCGCCGAACGCGCCGAGGCGCTCCGCACCCGCTACGGCGTCGAGGTCGTCAGCAACATCGAAGCCGCCAAGACCGCCGACACCCTGATCCTGGCCGTCAAGCCGCAGGACATGAGCACCCTCCTGGAGGAGCTCTCCCCGCACCTGCCCGCCGACCGCCTCGTCATCAGCGCCGCGGCCGGCGTGCCCACCGTCTTCTTCGAGGAGCGGCTGCCGGCCGGCGTCCCCGTCGTGCGCGTCATGCCGAACACCCCCGTCCTCGTCGACGAGGGCATGTCCGTCATCTCCGCGGGCTCCCACGCCACCGAGGACCACCTCCTCCGCGCCGAGGCGATCTTCAAGCCGGTCGGCAAGACGCTCCGCGTCCCCGAGTCGCAGCAGGACGCGGCGACGGCCCTCTCCGGCTCCGGCCCGGCGTACTTCTACTACCTCGTCGAGGCCATGACCGACGCCGGCATCCTGCTCGGCCTGCCCCGGGACAAGGCCCACGACCTGATCGTCCAGGCCGCCATCGGCGCCGCGGTCATGCTCCGCGACAGCGGCGAACACCCGGTGAAGCTCCGCGAGGCCGTGACTTCCCCTGCCGGAACGACCATCAGCGCGATCCGCGAGCTGGAGAAGCACGGTGTACGCGCCGCCCTGATCGCCGCGCTGGAGGCCGCCCGCGACCGCAGCCGCGAGCTCGGCTCCGGCCACAGCTGACGGTTGACGGCTGAGAGCTGCCGGCAGCCGGAAGCTCTCAGCCCAGCAGCGCCGCCGTGGAGACGACCTTCGCGAAACCGGCCGCGTGGAGATTGGTCGCCGTCGCCCGCGCCAGCTCGGCGGCCGTGAGGACCCGGCCGTCCGGGCCGGCGGCGTCGAAGGTGTGGGTGGCGTCGAGCGGCACGATCACGTCGTAGCCGAGATTGCCGCCCATCCGGGCGGTGGTCTCCACGCACCAGTTCGTCATGATGCCCACGACGACGATCTGCCGTATCCCCGCCGCGTCCAGCCAGCTCCGCAGATCCGGCGCACCGATGAAGGCGGAGTTCACGGTCTTGGTGAGCAGCAGCTCCGGACCGGTGCCCCGGCCCCGGCGCTCCTCGACGAAGTCCTGGAAGTCGTTCCCCTCCTGCCCGGGGCGGAGCGGGGAGTCCGCCTTGGGCGAGTCGTGCCGTACGAAGACGACGGGCCGGCCCGCCTCCTGCCACGCGTCGATGAGCACGGCGATATTGCCCTCGGCGGCGGGGTTGTCCCGGGGCGGGAAGACCGGGTCGTGCCACGCCTTCTGCACGTCGATGACGATGAGGGCGCTGTTCTGAGTGAGCTCGGTGATCTCCATGCCCACCATCCTGTTGGCGCGGCGCAGGAGCCGACAGTGGCAGAACAGACCCCGTTCGATGGATTGGTGCCAAGACCGCCGTGACGGTGCACCATGACCGTCATGCAGCCCACCGCCACGGCCCAGCGCATCGCCCTCGTCGCCTTTCCCGGCATACGGGCCTTCGACGTCGCCGTCATCGCCGAGGTCTGGGGCGTCGACCGCACCGGGCGCGGCGCCCCGCCCTTCGAACTCCGCCGCTGCGCACCGGACCGCGCGCCCGTGCGGATGCCCGGTGGCCTCACCCTCACCCCCGACCAGGCCCTCGACTGGACGGCCGGCGCCGATCTCGTCGTCGTACCCGGCGTCGACGACCACCTGGCCCCGGTCCCGGAACCCGTACTGGACGCGCTGCGCGGCGCCCACCGGGCCGGCGTTCCCGTCGCCGCGCTGTGCGGGGGAGCCTTCGTGCTCGCCCAGGCCGGGCTCCTCGACGGACGACGCGCGGTCACCCACTGGAACCTCACCACCCTGCTGTCCGCCACCCATCCGGACATCGATGTCGTCCCGGACGCCCTCTTCGTCGAGGACGACGGCGTCTGGACGGCGGCGGGCGTCGCCGCGGGGATCGACCTCTGCCTCCACCTGGTCCGTACCGCCCACGGCGCCGAGGCGGCGGCCACCATCGCCCGCTCGATGGTCACCGCCCCCTTCCGCACGGGCACCCAGGCCCAGTTCATCGAGCACCCCGCGCCGGCGGCCGCCGACCGCGAGGCCTCGGACACCCTCGCGGCCGTACGGGAACGAGCGCTCCGCCGGCTGTCCGAACCGCTCACCGTCGCCGACCTCGCACGCTGGGCCGGCATGTCACCGCGCTCCTTCGCCCGCCACTTCACCGCCACCACGGGGACGACCCCGATCCAGTGGCTCCTCGACCAGCGCGTCGCCGCGGCACAGCAGCTCCTGGAACGCACGGACCTGCCCATGCCCGAGGTCGCCCGCCGCTGCGGTTTCGGCAGCGAGGTCACCATGCGCCAGCACTTCGCCGCCCGCCTCGCCACCAGCCCGCGCGACTACCGCAGGTCCTTCCGCGCGGTGGGGTGAGACGGCCCGGTCCTCTCGGCTCGCCGGGTCACCTCGACTGGCCACTCCGCCGGGTCACCTCGGCGGGTCACCTCGCGGGCAGCAGGCCGATGGCCTCGTACGCGGCGTCGACCGTCGGCCTGGCGAGCCCCCGCGCCCGCTCGGCACCGGCCCGCAGCACCTCGTCGACGTATCCGGGATCGGCGCACAACTCCGCGTGCCGCTCCCGGATCGGCCGCAGCGTCTCCACGACCGCCTCGGCCGTGTCCTTCTTCAACGCCCCGTACGAGCTGTAACGCGCGGCCAGCTCCGCCGGACCGCCGTCACCGGTGCACGCCGCCAGGATCTCCAGCAGATTCGCGACGCCGGGCTGCGCCTCCCGGTCGTGGACGACCTCGCTTCCGCTGTCGGTCACCGCGCGCATGACCTTCCGGCGCGCGACGTCCGGCTCGTCGAGCAGATAGACGATGCCGGACGTGTCCGCATGCGACTTCCCCATCTTGGAGGTGGGGTCCTGGAGGTCCATGACACGTGCGGCGACGGCCGGGAGCACGGCCTTCGGCACCGTGAACGTGTGCCCGTACCGCTGGTTGAACCGCACCGCCAGATCGCGGGTGAGCTCGACGTGCTGCGCCTGGTCGTCACCCACCGGGACCTCGTCGGCCCCATAGGCGAGGATGTCCGCCGCCATCAGCACGGGGTAGGTGAGGAGTGACAGCCGGACGCTGCCTCCCGTGGCCCGCTCCTTCGCGGACTTCTCCTTGTACTGGATCATCCGCCGCATCTCCCCGTCGCTCGCCGTGCACTCGAGGACGTACGAGAGCCGTGTGTGCTCGTCGACGTGGCTCTGTACGAAGAGGGTGCAGAGGTCGGGGTCCAGCCCGGCGGCGAGGAACAGGGTCGCCGTCTGCCGACTGAGCCGGCGGACGCGCGCCGGGTCGTGATCGACGGTGAGGGCATGGAGGTCGACGACGCAGAAGAGGGCATCGGCCCGGTGCTGGTCGACGGTCACCCACTGGCGCAGGGCCCCGAGGTGGTTGCCGAGGGTGAGGTGGCCGGTGGGCTTGATGCCGCTGAAGATGCGGGTCATGGGTGTCGTGGCTCCTTGGGTCCTGGGGAGGGGACCACCGCCACAGACAGCAAAAAACGGCCGCCGCCTCGGCGGCCGTTGGATGCATGCGCGGTACGCGCGTGGTCAGGCCGCCGTCAGGCGGCCCACCACTGCTGGGTACAGGCATGCTTCGTCATACGGCGACCGTACGCCGCCCAAACCCACTTGCGCCACCGGTTTGATGATGGTTACAGGCTCGTGTAGTGTTCTCCGAGTTGCCACGGAGTCCGCGAGGACGACGGGGCGGCACCTCTTGCCGCGTCGGCGGCGATCACCACTTGGCTTGACCCTTGAACGGGATGAATTTCGGCGTGTCCGGAATTCGGATCGGGCGCCGATTAGGCGCCGCGGGGGAAATCCGCTAAAGTAGTGATCACGCCGGGGGCCGAAAGGCCGAAGGCGAGAAACCCCGCTCCAACAGGGGGCCGGAAACGGAATTCGAACCGACTGCTTCGACTGAGAAGCGGAAACGGAACGGAAAACGGATCTGGTAAGGTTGGAAACACCGAAGGGAAGCCCGGAGGAAAGCCCGAGAGGGTGAGTACAAAGGAAGCGTCCGTTCCTTGAGAACTCAACAGCGTGCCAAAAGTCAACGCCAGATATGTTGACACCCCGTCCATCTCGATGGATGAGGTTCCTTTAAAAAAGTCCCGCCGGGTCCATTACGGATCGGGTGGGCAACACACAGCGAGGACGCTGTGAACGACCGGGCCTATTCCGCCTGGTTGTTCCGCTCAACGCGAGTGTAACCGGATTACCGGTAAACATTCACGGAGAGTTTGATCCTGGCTCAGGACGAACGCTGGCGGCGTGCTTAACACATGCAAGTCGAACGATGAAGCCCTTCGGGGTGGATTAGTGGCGAACGGGTGAGTAACACGTGGGC
>NZ_JAILXP010000386.1 GCF_020740895.1 Streptomyces sp. UNOB3_S3
GCTACGGGGGGATCGACAGGGGTCGGCGTCGACGGCGGGGAGGGGGAGCCGTCACCGCCGGCCCCTTCGGCTGTTCCGGGCCGAAGGAGAGACCCGGAGAAGAGACCGGAGAAGAGACCAGGGGCCGGTCGGGAGAATCCGGTACATCAAATCCGCTGTTGTTTCAGGGTTTTCTTCCCGAACCCGCACATACCGAAGCCGTCCGACAGTACGTTCAGGCCAAGCACCACTCACCAACTCATGGCACCACATCCCCCTGAGCAGAGGAGTCGCACATGAACCGCACCAAGACGATCGGCACCATGCACCGCGGCAAAAAGGCTTTCGTCGCCTTTGGCCTCACCGCGGCAGCGGCGGTCCTCGGCTCGGTACCGGCGGTCGCCGATGACCACGCCGGCCTCGGCACCTTCTCCAGCGGAGTGATATCCACGCACGCCCAGCAGTACGGCAGCGCTTCCATCGGTGCGGACGACCACGCCATGGGCGACCGTGTCATGGGTGGTGCGGACGACCACGCCGGTGGCGCGGAGGCCTAGGCCGGCAACACCGCGACTACGCAGCCCCGTAGCTCCATACGGGCAGACCTGGGCACGGGACGCCCGCCGACCGGCACCACACGTGGACCGCGGTCAGCGGGCGTCGCCGCACCCGCTTCTCACTCGAGCGTCTTCCACTCGTGCGTCCTCGCACGCTCTCTCAGCAGCCCCTTGAGCACCTTCCCGGAGGCATTGCGCGGCAGCTCCCGGACGAACTCCACCTCGCGCGGCACCTTGTAGTTCGCCATCTCACGACGTGCCCAGGCGATCAGCCCGTCCGCCGTGACCGCGTCCCCGGGGCCCGCCCGGCGGACCGCGAACGCCTTGCCGACCTCGCCGAGCCGGCCGTCCGGGACACCGACCACCGCGACCTCGGCTATCCCCGGGTGCCGCGCCAGGACCCGCTCGATCTCGGCCGGGTAGGCGTTGAAACCGCCGACGACGAACATGTCCTTCAGCCGGTCGGTGACCCGCAGATCGCCCCGCGCGTCCAGCACGCCCACGTCGCCGGTGTGCAGCCAGCCGTCGGGGTCGACGGCCCGCGCCGTGGCGGCCGGGTCCTCGAAGTATCCGGACATCACCTGGTAGCCGCGGACCAGGATCTCCCCGGGCACCCCGGCCGCCGACGCCCGCCCGTCGGGGCCGGCCACCCTGACCTCGGTGCCCGGGATGGCCCGGCCCGACGTGCCCGCGACGACCTCCGGCGGGTCACCGCGCCGGCACATCGTGACGACGCCGGTCGCCTCGCTCATCCCGTAGGCGGTGAGCACGGTGGCGATGCCCAGCTCGCCGCGGAGCCGGTCGATCAACCGCCGGGGCACCATCGCCGCGCCTGTCACCACCACCCGCAGCGACGAAAGGTCGTACGCCGCGCGTCCGGGGTGGTCCAGGAGCGACTGGTGGAGCGTCGGCGGCCCCGGCAGGACCGTGATCCGCTCGGCGGCGATCCGGGCCAGCACGGTCTCCGCCGCGAAGACGGGCTGCGGCACCATCGTGGCGCCCCGCATCAGACAGGCGATGACGCCCGCCTTGTAGCCGAAGGTGTGGAAGAACGGGTTGACGATCAGGTAGCGGTCTCCTTCCCGCAGCCCGGCCAGCTCGCTCCAGACGGCGAACGTGCGCAGCGTCTGCCCATGGGTGATGACGGCCCCCTTGGGCTCGCCCGTGGTGCCCGAGGTGAAGAGGATGTCCGAGGGCGCCGTGGAGGGTATGACGTCGGCCCGGGCCCGTACCGTCCGGGCGGGCACACCGCCCCCGGCGGCGAGGAACTCCTTCCACGTGCGGAAGTCGGCCGGGGCGTCGTCGGCCAGGACCACGACCTCCCGCAGATACGGCAGCCCGGGCAGCGGCCCCCGCTCACCGTCGCCGTCATCGCCGTCGGCGGTGGCGGTGGTGGCGGTATCTGTGGCGGTGGCGGTGGCGGCGCTGCGCAGTGCCGCCACATAGGACGTGCCGAGGAACGTGCCTGTGACGAAGAGCAGCCGGGCCCGGGTGCGTTCCAGCACCCGCACCGCCTCGGCGCCCTTGAAACGGGTGTTGACCGGGACCAGCACCGCGCCGGCGCCGACCGCGCCGAGGGCGGCGACGATCCAGTCCAGGCTGTTCGGCGCCCAGATCGCGACCCGGTCGCCCGCCTCCACCCCGGCGGCCACGCACCCGGCGGTGGCGTGCCCGACACGCTCGCCGAGCTGCCGGAAGGTGATCCGGGCCCGGCCCTCGACCACGGCCTCGCGGGCGGCGTACCGCTCTGCGGCCATCCGGACGAGCCGGGGTATCGAGACGAATTCCAGGTCACCGCGCATCGCACGTCCTCCCCCTGCCGCCCCCGGTTCCGTACCCCACCAGCGGGCTGACGCTTCGTCAGATTAGCGATAGCCTTCCGCGCTGTCAGCATCGACAGCACGGAGGCGGCGATGACGGCAACGCTCAAGGACACCACCGCGATCGTCGGCATCGGTCAGACCCCCTTCGCCCGACAACTCCCTGATTCCGAAAAGACCTTGGCCTGTCGCGCCATCCTCGCCGCACTGGACGACGCGGGCCTCTCCCCCTCGCAGGTCGACGCCTTCGCCTCGTACACCATGGAGACCACCGACGAGGTCGAGGTCGCCAAGGCCATCGGCGCCGGGGACGTCACCTTCTTCTCCCGCGTCGGCTACGGCGGGGGCGGCTCCTGCGCGACCGTCGCCCACCTCGCCGCCGCGATCACCACCGGTCAGGCGACCGTCGGCGTCGCCTGGCGCTCCCGCAAGCGCGGCTCCGGCCCCCGCCCCTGGCGGGACACCCGGGCGCAGCTCCCCACCCCGGGGCAGTGGACCCGCCCGTACGGCCTACTGCGCCCCGTGGACGAGATCGCGATGCTCGCCCGCCGCTATATGCACGAGTACGGCGCCACCCGCGACCACTTCTTCGGCATCGCCCTGGCCTGCCGCAACCGCGCCAACCAGAACCCCGCCGCGGTGATGTACGAACGGCCGCTGACGCGTGAGATGTATATGACCTCCCGCTGGATCAGCGAGCCCCTCTGCCTCTTCGACAACTGCCTGGAGACGGACGGCGCCCTGGCCTGCGTCGTCGTGGCGGCGGAACGCGCCCGCGACTGCCGCGCCACCCCGGTCTATGTCCACTCCGCCGCCCAGGGGCTGCCCGCCCAGCACCACGGCATGGTCAACTACTGGACGGAGGACCCCCTGTCCGGACCGTCCTGGACCGCCGCCCGGCAGCTGTGGAAGACGGCCGACTTCGGGCCCGAGGACATCCATGTCGCCCAGATATACGACGCGTTCACCCCGCTGATCCCGCTGTCGCTGGAGGGCTATGGCTTCTGCGGACGAGGAGAGGGCGCGGCCTTCTCGGAGGGCGGCGCGCTCGAACTCGGCGGCCGGCTCCCCCTCAACACCGGCGGCGGCGGTCTCAGCGAGGCCTACGTCCATGGCTTCAACCTCATCAACGAAGGGGTCAGACAACTCCGCGGCACCTCCACGGCACAGGTGCCGGGAGCGGAGACATGCCTGGTCACGGCAGGCGAGGGCGTCCCCACTTCGGCACTTCTGCTGAGGAGTTGAGTGCTCATGTCCTCCATGATGCAGGGCACCACTGACAATGGCCTCCTGCTGCCGGTCCAGGACGAGGACGGGCGCCCGTTCTGGGAGTTCGCCGCCCGTGGCGAGCTGCGCGTCCAGGCCTGCGCGGACTGCCACCGGCTGCGCTTCCCGCCCCGGCCCTGCTGCCCGCGCTGCCAGTCCTTCGCCACCGAATGGCACCGCGTCTCCGGTCGCGGCCGCGTCTGGTCGTACGTCCTGCCCCATCCGCCGCTGCTGCCCGCCTACGCCGAGCAGGCCCCGTACAACGTCGTCGTCGTGGAGCTCGCCGACGCCCCCGGTATCCGGCTCGTCGGCAATCTCGTCGCCGCGCCGGACGCCGCGCTCTGCTCCATCGACCCGTCCCGGCTGCGCGTGGGGGCGCCCGTCAGGGTGGCCTTCGCCGAGCTCGCGCCCGCGGTGACCGTGCCGCGCTGGCTGCTGGAGCGCCCGTGACCGTCCGTACGGAACGCCGCCCGGACGGCGTCGCGCTGGTCACCCTGGACCGGCCCGAGCGGCACAACGCGATCGACCTCGCGACGGCCGCACGTCTCAAGGAGCTCTGGGCGGAGTTCCGCCGCGACGACGCCGTCCGCGCCGTCGTCCTGACCGGCGCCGGGGACCGGGCCTTCTGCACGGGCATCGACCGCTCGGCCGACGTCCCCCAGCCGGGCTCCCCGTACTCCCTGGACGACCCGCTGCGCACCGTCGGCCCCAAGGCCGCCGACCTGTGGAAACCCGTCATCGCGGCGGTGGGCGGCATGGCGTGCGGCGGCGCCTTCTACCTGCTGGGGGAAACCGAGTTCATCGTCGCCGCGGAGAACGCCACGTTCTTCGACCCGCACACGTCGTACGGGATGGTCAGCGCCTACGAGGCCGCGTACATGGCACAGCGCATGCCCTTCGGCGAGGCCGCGCGGATGGCGCTGATGGGCACCGCCGAACGGCTCTCGGGGCGCCGCGCCTACGAGATCGGCCTGGTCTCGGAGCTGACCCCGCCCGGCGAGGCCACGGCAGCGGCCCTGCGCGCGGCGGCGGTCATCGCCTCCTACCCGACCGAACCGGTCCAGGGCACGGTCCGCGCCCTGTGGTCGACGAGGGAGCAGAGCAGATCCCACGCCCAAGCCCTGGCCCCCCACTTGATAACGCTGGGAAACCTGGCTCGCTCAGAGCAAGCCGAGCTCTTCACGACCCGCACAAGGAACTACCGCATCCGCTGACGCGGGGTTGCGGGCAATCGTCCCGCAGGGCTGGGGGCACCTCCCAGCGGTAGCTGGGGGAGAGTGGGCACAACCACGACCACCGGCCCGCACCCGCCCCGGAGCGGGGCACAACGCGGCGCGTCAGCGCCGAACGTGCCCCGTCCCCTTCCCCGCGTCCAACGCGTAAACGCACCGGTCCTTGCTGCACGCGTAGACGACCCCGCCCGCCGCCACCGGCGACCCCGTGATCTCCCCGCCCGTGGCGAGCTTCCAGCGCAGCTGTCCCCCGGCCGCGTCCACCGTGTAGAGACAGTGGTCGGCGGAGCCGAAGTGCACCCGGCCGTCGGCGACGACGGGCGTGCCGATGATGTCGCCGCCCGCCGCGAAGCGCCACTTCGGCGTGCCCGTGACCGCGTCCAGCGTGTAGAGCGCGCCACCGCTGCCCAGGTGGACCGATCCCCCGGAGACCAGCACCGGCTCCGTGGACTGGCGGGACTCCGTGGCGATGCGCCAGCGGTCGCGGCCGGTGGCCGCGTCCAGGGCGTAGACGGTGCCCAGGTAGTCGGCGATGTAGACGCCCCCGCCGGTCACGGCGGGGCCGGGGGCGAAGGCGGGCGGGCTCAGGAAGACCGCGGGCGCCTCGAAGCGCCAGCGGACGTCCCCCCGGGCCACGTCGATGGCGAGCACCCGCGTGCCGGCGGCGACATAGACGACGCCGTCCGGTGCGGGCAGCAGCCGTACGGGCACACCGCCGCACGAGGCGGCGTCACCCACCGGGTACGACCAGCGCTCCGCGCCCGTACGCGCCTCCAGCGCGCGCAGCCGCGCGTCGGACCAGACGTACACCGTGCCGTCGTGGACGAACGGTCCGCAGTCGGGGGTCTCGAAGTCGGCCTGGGCGCCGTTCATCTCCCACAGGAGCTCGCCGTTGGCGGCCTCCCATGCCTGGACTCCCCCGCCGCGCGTGCCGGTGACGATCGTGCCCCGGTCGGCCTTGAGGGAGTAGACCCAGCCGTCCGTGGACAGCCGCCACCGCTCCGTGCCGTCGGAGGCGTCGAGCGCGTACAGCGTCGGCCCGTCGGAGGCGTGTATGCGGCCATCGGCGACGGCCATCGCCCAGGCCACGTCCCGGGTCTTGAACTGCCGCCGCCCGCTGGCCACATCGAGCGCGTGGACCTCGAACGACGTGACGTACAGCAGGTCGCCGGATACGACGGGGGTGCCCCAGACGTCGTTCGACATCCGGAACCGCCACGGCCGCCAGCGGCCCTGATCCGTCTGCGCGGTGGCCCCGCCGTCGGGGGCGGCCACCGGGGGCTGGCTGGGGACGGCCGCGGCCGACGCGCCGGCCGGGGGCCGGACCCATCCGGTGGTGGCGCCGGCGCCGGTGCCCGCGTGCGGGTCACGGGCGTCGGTGACCATCGGCCCCGGACCGATCGGCACCTGCGAACCGGCCAGCCGTACGGACGCCTCGGAAGCGGACGGCGCGCCGGCGTGGCGCCCGTGCGCGACGGCTCCGGCGCCGGCCACCGCCCTGACGCTGTGCGGCCCGCTCAGCCCGCCGCGCGGGTCGGGCGCGCCGGTACCCGCGTGCCCGTCGCTCCAGCCGGGGCCGCCGTGGCCACCGGGGCCGCCGTGGCCACCGGGGCCGCCGTGCGGCTCGTAGGCGGCCGCGGGCTCCGGTGCCGGGG
>NZ_JAILXP010000387.1 GCF_020740895.1 Streptomyces sp. UNOB3_S3
GAGGGCGCCGGGGCGGCCGAGGTGGGGGGTGGAGTTGAGCAGCCCGAAGACGGCGTGGACGGCGGCCCGGGCCTCGGCCTCGGCGGTGCCGGGGTACAGCCGGCGGACGACGTCGACCCACAGCTCGACGTACTGGCGCTGGAGCGAGCGCACCAGCTTGCGGTCGCTGTCGCGGAGCTGGCCGAGCTCCCGGTCGTGGAGGATGATCAGCGCCCGGTCGTCCAGGGCGAAGTCGATGTGCCCGTCGATGAGCGAGTCCAGCACCCCGGCCGGGCCCGCGCCCGCCTCCGCCGCCTCGGCGGCGCGCCGCCGGCCGCCCGTCAGGAGCCGCCCGCTGATGCCCACCAGGAGCTCGGCGAGCATCGCGTCCTTGCCGGCGAAGTGGCGGTAGAGCCCGGGGCCGCTGATGCCGACCGCCGCGCCTATCTCGTCCACGCCCACGCCGTGGAAGCCGCGCTCGGCGAAGAGCCGCGCGGCCTCCCGCAGGATCTGCTCGCGGCGGGAGGAGGAGGCCGGCCGGGTGGTGCTCACAGCGTCTTTCACGAAGGTAATTCTAGACAGCGGGCGTTAGTGGTCGTTAACCTGAAGGCACTGTGTTAACGCTCATTAACCGAGCAAGGGAGCTCGAGTCCATGCAGCAGGCACCGGTGCTGGGGAGCGCCGCGGATCCGGCGTCCGACGCCTGGCGGGCCAATGAGGCCGCCCATCGCGAGCTGGCGGCGGAGCTGCGCGGCAGGCTCGCCACCGCCCGGCTCGGCGGCGGCGAGAAGGCCCGCGCGCGGCACACCGCGCGCGGCAAGCTGCTGCCGCGCGACCGCGTCGACGCCCTGCTCGACCCCGGCTCGCCCTTCCTGGAGATCGCCCCCCTGGCCGCCGAGGGGATGTACGGCGGGGCCGCCCCGGCCGCGGGCGTGATCGCGGGCATCGGCCGGGTCTCCGGCCGCGAGACGGTGATCGTCGCCAATGACGCCACGGTCAAGGGCGGCACGTACTACCCGATGACCGTCAAGAAGCATCTGCGCGCCCAGGAGATCGCCCTGGAGAACAGGCTCCCGTGCCTGTATCTGGTCGACTCCGGCGGCGCCTTCCTGCCCATGCAGGACGAGGTCTTCCCCGACCGAGACCACTTCGGCCGGATCTTCTACAACCAGGCCCGGATGTCCGGCGCCGGCATCCCGCAGATCGCGGCGGTCCTCGGCTCCTGCACGGCCGGCGGCGCCTACGTCCCGGCGATGAGCGACGAGGCCGTGATCGTGCGCGGCCAGGGCACGATCTTCCTGGGCGGCCCGCCGCTGGTGAAGGCCGCGACGGGCGAGGTCGTCACCGCCGAGGAGCTGGGCGGCGGCGAGGTCCACTCCAAGGTCTCGGGCGTCACCGACCACCTCGCCGAGAACGACGAGCACGCCCTGCGCATCGTCCGGACCATCGTCTCGACCCTCCCCGAGCGCGGCCCGCTGCCGTGGCCGGTGGAGCCGGCCGAGGAGCCCAAGGCCGACCCGGCCGGGCTCCACGGCGCGGTCCCGGTCGACTCCCGCACCCCGTACGACGTGCGCGAGGTCATCGCCCGGATCGTCGACGGCTCGCGGTTCGCCGAGTTCAAGGCGGAGTTCGGGCAGACGCTGGTGACCGGCTTCGCCCGGATCCACGGCCACCCGGTGGGCATCGTCGCCAACAACGGCATCCTCTTCTCCGAATCCGCCCAGAAGGGCGCCCACTTCATCGAGCTGTGCGATCAGCGCGGCATCCCGCTGGTCTTCCTCCAGAACATCTCCGGCTTCATGGTCGGCCGGCAGTACGAGGCGGGCGGCATCGCCAAGCACGGCGCGAAGATGGTCACGGCCGTCGCCTGCACCCGCGTCCCGAAGCTGACGGTCGTCATCGGCGGCTCGTACGGCGCGGGCAACTACTCCATGTGCGGCCGGGCCTACTCCCCCCGCTTCCTGTGGATGTGGCCCAACGCCAAGATCTCGGTGATGGGCGGCGAGCAGGCGGCCTCCGTGCTCGCCACCGTCAAGCGCGACCAGCTGGAGGCGCGCGGCGAGGAATGGGCCGCGGAGGACGAGGAGGCCTTCCGGGCGCCGATCCGCGAGCAGTACGAGACCCAGGGCAACGCCTACTACGCGACCGCCCGGCTGTGGGACGACGGAGTCATCGACCCCCTGGAGACCCGGCAGGTGCTGGGCCTGGCCCTGACCGCCTGTGCCAACGCCCCGCTTCCCGCCAGGGACGGCGCGGCGCCCGGCTACGGCGTCTTCCGGATGTGAGGCGGAGCATGTTCGAGACAGTCCTTGTCGCCAACCGGGGCGAGATCGCCGTACGCGTCATCCGTACGCTGCGCGCGCTGGGCATCCGGTCCGTCGCCGTGTTCAGCGACGCGGACGCCGACGCCCGGCACGTCCGCGAGGCCGACACCGCCGTGCGCATCGGCCCCGCGGCCGCCACGGAGAGCTATCTGTCCGTGGAGCGGCTGCTGGACGCCGCCGCCCGCACCGGCGCGCAGGCCGTCCACCCCGGCTACGGCTTCCTCGCGGAGAACGCCGCCTTCGCCCGCGCCTGCGCCGACGCGGGGCTCGTCTTCATCGGCCCGCCCGCCGGGGCGATCGAGCTGATGGGCGACAAGATCCGGGCGAAGGAGACGGTCCGGGCGGCGGGCGTGCCCGTCGTGCCGGGCTCGTCGGGCAGCGGCCTGACCGACGCCGAACTGGCCGACGCGGCGCATGCGATCGGGATGCCGGTCCTGCTGAAGCCGTCCGCGGGCGGCGGCGGCAAGGGCATGCGGCTGGTGCGCGACGCGGCGCTGCTCGGCGAGGAGATCGCCGCCGCGCGGCGCGAGGCGCGCGGGTCCTTCGGCGACGACACCCTGCTCGTCGAACGCTGGGTCGACCGGCCCCGGCACATCGAGATCCAGGTGCTGGCCGACGGCCACGGCGGCGTGGTCCACCTGGGCGAGCGCGAGTGCTCGCTCCAGCGGCGCCACCAGAAGATCATCGAGGAGGCCCCCAGCGTCCTGCTGGACGAGGCCACGCGCGCCGCGATGGGCGAGGCCGCCGTGCAGGCCGCGCGCTCCTGCGGCTACACGGGCGCGGGGACGGTGGAGTTCATCGTCCCGGGCGGCGACCCGTCCTCGTACTACTTCATGGAGATGAACACCCGCCTCCAGGTCGAGCACCCGGTCACCGAGCTGATCACCGGGCTGGACCTGGTCGAGTGGCAGATCCGGGTCGCGGCCGGCGAGCGGCTGGGCTTCGCCCAGGAGGACGTGACGCTCACGGGGCACGCGGTGGAGGCGCGCGTCTGCGCCGAGACCGCCCGGGTCAGCGGCGACCGCGTCGACTTCCTGCCCTCGGCGGGCACGGTCCTGGCCCTGCGCGAGCCGGCGGGCGAGGGGATACGGGTGGACTCCGGGCTCGTTGCGGGCGCGGAGGTCGGCACGTCGTACGACCCCATGCTCGCGAAGGTCGTCGCCCACGGCCCGGACCGGGCCACGGCGCTGCGCCGCCTGCGGGCCGCCCTCGCGGAGACGGTAGTCCTGGGCGTGGACACGAACGTGGGCTTCCTGCGGCGGCTGCTGGCCCACCCCGACGTGGTGTCGGGCGCGCTCGACACGGGGCTCGTCGACCGGGACGCGGCGACGCTCGTTCCGGCGGAGGTGCCGGAGGAGGTGTACGTGGCGGGCGGGTTGCTGCGCCAGCGGGAGCTGTCCCCCACCGGAACCCCCACGTGGGTGGACCCCTTCTCGGTCCCGAGCGGCTGGCGCCTCGGTGGCGAAGCCGCCTGGACGCCCCACCACTTCCGCGCCCCGGGCCACGCCCCGGTCACGGTCCGCGTGCGCGGTGCCGTCGACGAGGCGGAGTTCCTGCTGACGCCGTCGGGCGAGGCCGTACCGGACCCCGCCCCCCGCGGCGCGAAGCTGCTGCCCTCCCGGGGGCCCGGGGAACAGACCGCCGTCGAGCTCGACGGCACCACCCGCACCCTCGCCCTCGCCCACACCGCCGACGGCGGCACGTGGCTCGCCCACCAGGGCGACGCCTGGCACCTCGTGCCGTACGACCCCGTCCAGGCCGCCCTGAGCGGCGGCGGTGCCGGGGCCCACGCCGGCGCCCTCACCGCCCCCATGCCCGGCACGGTCACCGTCGTCAAGGCCGCCGTCGGGGACGAGGTCGAGGCCGGTCAGAGCCTCCTCGTCGTCGAGGCGATGAAGATGGAGCACGTCATCGCCGCCCCCCACGCCGGCACCGTCACCGAGCTCGACGTGACGCCGGGCAGCACCGTGGCGATGGACCAGGTCCTGGCCGTCGTCACCCCTGCACCGGACTCGCCCCCGGCCCCGGACTCGCCCTCGCCCTCGCCCTCGCCCTCGGAGGAGTCATGATCAGCGGACTGCCCATGACCGTCCCGGACCCCGCCCTCCCCACCCGGGTGCGGATCCACGAGGTGGGTCCCCGCGACGGTCTCCAGAACGAGAAGACGACCGTCCCGACCGAGGTCAAGGCGGAGTTCATCCGCCGGCTGGCCGCCGCCGGCCTGGACACCGTCGAGGCGACGAGCTTCGTGCATCCCAAGTGGGTGCCCCAGCTGGCCGACGCCGAGGAGCTGCTGCCGCTGCTGGAGGGCGTGCCCGCCCGGCTCCCCGTGCTTGTGCCCAACCGGCGCGGGCTCGACCGCGCCCTCGCCCTGGGCGCCCGGGAGATCGCCGTCTTCGGCAGCGCCACCGAGTCCTTCGCCCGGGCCAATCTCAACCGCTCCGTCGACGAGTCGCTGGAGATGTTCGCCCCCGTCGTGGCGGAGGCCCGGGAGGCGGGGCTGCGGGTGCGCGGCTATCTCTCCATGTGCTTCGGCGACCCCTGGGAGGGGGCCGTCCCCCTGGAGCGGACCGTCCGCGTCAGCCGCCGTCTGCTCGACCTGGGCTGTGACGAGCTGAGCCTCGGCGACACCATCGGCGTCGCCACGCCCGGCCATGTCACGGCGCTGCTCACCGCGCTCAACGAGGCGGGGGTGCCGACCGACCGGCTCGCCGTCCACTTCCACGACACCTACGGGCAGGCGCTCCCCAACACCCTCGCCGCCCTGCGCCACGGCGTGACCACGGTCGACGCCTCCGCCGGCGGTCTGGGCGGCTGCCCGTACGCGAAGAGCGCCACCGGCAATCTCGCCACCGAAGACCTCGTCTGGATGCTCGACGGCCTCGGCATCGCCACCGGGGTCGATCTCGGCCGTCTCACCGCCACCAGCGTCTGGATGGCCGGCCACCTGGGCCGACCCAGCCCCTCCCGCACCGTCCGTGCCCTCTCCCACCAGGAGCCCTGAGCCATGCCGCTGGACCACCGTCTCTCCCCCGAGCACGAGGAACTCCGCCGCACCGTGGAGGAGTTCGCCCACGAGGTCGTCGCCCCGAAGATCGGCGACTTCTACGAGCGCCATGAGTTCCCCTACGAGATCGTGCGGGAGATGGGCCGCATGGGCCTGTTCGGGCTGCCGTTCCCCGAGGAGTACGGCGGCATGGGCGGGGACTACCTGGCCCTCGGGCTGGTCCTGGAGGAGCTCGCCCGGGTGGACTCCTCCGTGGCGATCACCCTGGAGGCCGGGGTCTCGCTGGGCGCGATGCCCATCTTCCGCTTCGGCACCGAGGAACAGAAGCGCGAGTGGCTGCCGAAGCTCTGCTCCGGCGAGATGCTGGGCGCGTTCGGCCTGACGGAGCCCGACGGCGGCTCCGACGCCGGGGCCACCCGCACCACCGCCCGTCTCGACGAGTCGACGAACGAGTGGGTGATCAACGGCACCAAGTGCTTCATCACCAACTCCGGCACCGACATCACCGGCCTGGTCACCGTCACCGCCGTCACCGGCCACGCCGAGAACGGCAAGCCGCTGATCTCCTCGATCATCGTGCCGTCCGGGACCCCCGGCTTCACGGTCGCCGCCCCCTACTCCAAGGTCGGCTGGAACGCCTCGGACACCCGGGAGCTGTCCTTCTCCGACGTCCGGGTGCCGGCCGCCAATCTGCTGGGCGAGCAGGGCCGCGGCTACGCCCAGTTCCTGCGGATACTGGACGAGGGCCGGATCGCGATCTCCGCGCTGGCCACCGGGCTCGCCCAGGGCTGTGTCGACGAGTCCATCACCTACGCCCGGACCCGGGAGGCCTTCGGCCGGCCGATCGGCGCCAACCAGGCCATCCAGTTCAAGATCGCGGACATGGAGATGCGGGCGCACACGGCCCGGATCGCCTGGCGCGACGCCGCGTCCCGGCTGGTGCACGGCGAGCCGTTCAAGAAGGAGGCGGCGCTGGCCAAGCTCTACTCCTCCGAGATCGCGGTCACCAACGCCCGCGAGGCCACCCAGATCCACGGCGGCTACGGCTTTATGAACGAGTACCCCGTGGCCCGGATGTGGCGGGACTCCAAGATCCTGGAGATCGGCGAGGGCACCAGTGAGGTCCAGCGGATGCTGATCGCCCGCGAGCTGGGCCTGCCCGGCGCCTGACGCCCCCGGCACACCCCCGCTC
>NZ_JAILXP010000388.1 GCF_020740895.1 Streptomyces sp. UNOB3_S3
GCGCCCCCCTCAACACCCCCTGCCAGTAGGAGAGTCCAGCCGATGACGTCCACGGTGCCCCCCGCCGCCCACGACGAGCACGAGCAGGCCCAGCCCGTCGAGCCGCCGATCACCATGTTCGGCCCGGACTTCCCCTTCGCGTACGACGACTTCCTCGCCCACCCGGCGGGCATCGGCCAGATCCCGGCCACCGGGCACGGCACCGAGGTCGCCGTCATCGGCGGCGGTCTGTCCGGCATCATCGCCGCGTACGAGCTGATGAAGATGGGCCTCAAGCCCGTCGTCTACGAGGCCGACCAGATCGGCGGCCGCCTGCGGACCGTCGGCTTCGAGGGCTGCGATGACGAGCTGACCGCCGAGATGGGCGCGATGCGCTTCCCGCCGTCCTCCACGGCCTTCCAGTACTACATCGACCTGGTGGGCCTGGAGACCAAGCCGTTCCCCAACCCGCTCGCGCCCGACACCCCCTCCACCGTCGTCGACCTCAAGGGCGAGTCGCACTACGCCGAGACGATCGACGACCTGCCGCAGGTCTACCGCGACGTCGCCATCGCGTGGAACGCCTGCCTGGAGGAGGGCGCCGACTTCTCCGACATGAACCGCGCCATGCGCGAGCGCGATGTGCCGCGCATCCGCGAGATCTGGGCGAAGCTCGTCGAGAAGCTCGACAACCAGACCTTCTACGGCTTCCTCTGCGAGTCCGAGGCATTCAAGTCCTTCCGGCACCGCGAGATCTTCGGCCAGGTCGGCTTCGGCACCGGCGGCTGGGACACCGACTTCCCCAACTCCATCCTGGAGATCCTGCGCGTCGTCTACACCGAGGCGGACGACCACCACCGCGGCATCGTCGGCGGCAGCCAGCAGCTTCCGCTGCGCCTGTGGGAGCGCGAGCCGGAGAAGACCGTCCACTGGGCGCCGGGCACCTCGCTGTCCTCGCTGCACGGCGGCGCCCCCCGCCCGGCCGTCACCCGGCTGCACCGCACGGCGGGCAACCGCATCACGGTGACCGACGCGACCGGCGACATCCGCACCTTCCAGGCGGCGATCTTCACCGCGCAGTCCTGGATGCTGCTGTCGAAGATCGAGTGCGATGACTCGCTCTTCCCGATCGACCACTGGACGGCGATCGAGCGCACCCACTACATGGAGTCGTCCAAGCTCTTCGTGCCGGTGGACCGGCCGTTCTGGCTGGACAAGGACGAGGAGACGGGCCGGGACGTCATGTCGATGACGCTCACCGACCGGATGACGCGCGGCACGTACCTGCTGGACAACGGGCCGGACAAGCCCGCCGTCATCTGCCTCTCCTACACCTGGTGCGACGACAGCCTCAAGTGGCTGCCGCTGTCGGCGAACGAGCGCCTGGAGGTCATGCTCAAGTCGCTCGGCGAGATCTACCCCAAGGTCGACATCCGCAAGCACATCATCGGCAACCCGGTGACGGTCTCCTGGGAGAACGAGCCCTACTTCATGGGCGCGTTCAAGGCCAACCTGCCGGGTCACTACCGCTACCAGCGACGGCTGTACACCCACTTCATGCAGGACCGCCTCCCCGAGGACATGCGCGGCATCTTCCTCGCGGGCGACGACATCTCCTGGACGGCCGGCTGGGCCGAGGGCGCCGTCCAGACCGCGCTGAACGCCGTGTGGGGCGTCATGCACCAGTTCGGCGGCGGCACGGACGCCACCAACCCCGGCCCGGGTGACGTCTTCGACGAGATCGCGCCCGTCGAGCTGCCGGAGGACTGAGCCGCTCCACCGCTCCGGCCGCTGGCGCGCGCCCGCCCGTTCGTACGGGGTGGGCGGGCGCGCGTCAGCCCAGCGGGGTGAGCAGACAGCGGCCGACCATGCCGACCCCGGCGTCGACGCGGTCGGTGAACTCCTCGGCCAGCTCGGGCAGGTCGCGTATCGCCCACAGTGCGCGGAACGAGGCCCAGGACGCGTTCCGCGCGGCCTCCAGGGTCCAGGAGCCGACCAGATGGGTCAGGGGATCGGCGACGTCGAGCACGTCCGGGCCCGGCATCAGCTCCTCGCGGATCCGCTCCTCCAGGGCGACGAGCGTCTCGCCGATCCGGTGGAAGTCCCCCTGGAGGGCCTGCGGCTCGACCTCCAGCGCCCGGCAGGTGTCGACGAGCGCCAGCGCCAGGTCATGGCCGATGTGGGCGTTGATCCCCGCCAGCGCGAACTGGAGCGGCCGGACGGCCGGATGGCCGCGCAGCTGGAACAGCGGCCGCCAGCAGGCGGGCTGCCGCCACCCCCGCGCGGCCTGGTCGACGGCGCGCAGATAGCGCTCGGCGAAGCGCACGTCCAGCTCCGTCAGGGCGGTGCGGTCCCGGAAGCCCCCGGCCGCCGCCCGCCGGCCGACCTCCTCGGTGACGGACAGATACACCCGGTTGAAGACGGCCACCCCGTCCCCCGGCGGCAGCGCGGCCTCCAGCGCCCGCATCCGCGCCAGAACCCCCTCGATACCGGCGGGCACCGCCGGCTGTGCCCGCGTCATCGTCATACGCACAGAGTGACAGGCGAACACGGAGCGTAGGCGGGCTGGTCCGATGGTTAACCAGAACGGGTGAACCACGGGGCGCCGCGCCGGAAACCGGCGACGACGCACCGGGCATGTGTCACGCCCCGCCGCGCGCCGGGGCCTCGCCCTCGCCGCCGGGACCCTCGACCGGGTCGTAGCTGCTCGTGCCCTCGTCCAGCAGCGGCTCCTGCGCCTTGAGGTGCGCCGGGGCCAGCGCCCGCAGGACGTGATAGCCGGACAGGACCACGATCGTGCCGAGCGCGATGCCGCCCAGCTCGAAGTTCTCGCCGAACTTCAGGGAGACGCCGCCGATGCCGATGATGACGCCCGCGGCCACCGGCACCAGGTTCAGCGGATTGCGCAGGTCGACCTTGTTGTGGACCCAGATCTGCGCGCCCAGCAGGCCGATCATGCCGTACAGGATGACGGTGATGCCGCCGAGCACCCCGCCCGGGATCGCCGCGACGACGGCCCCGAACTTCGGGCAGACGCCGAAGAGCAGGGCGAAGAAGGCCGCGGCCCAGTAGGCGGCCGTGGAGTAGACCCGGGTGGCCGCCATCACGCCGATGTTCTCGGAGTACGTGGTGTTGGCCGGCCCGCCGACCGCCGTGGAGAGCACCGTTGCCGCGCCGTCCGCCGCGATCGCGGGGCCCAGCTGGTCGTCCAGCCGGTCACCGGTCATCTCGCCGACGGCCTTGACGTGCCCGGCGTTCTCCGCGATCAGCGCGATGACCACCGGCAGCGCCACCAGCGCCGCCGACCAGCCGAAGCTCGGCCCGTGCAGCGACGGCAGGCCGACCCAGTCCGCCTTGGCCACGCCCGACAGGTCCAGCCGCCAGTGGTCGACGGCCTCCGTGCCGCCGTGCACCGAGTGGATCTTGCCGAAGACCCGGTCGGACGCCCAGGACAGCGCGTAGCCGAAGAGCAGGCCCAGGAAGATCGCCACCCGCGACCAGAAGCCCCGCAGGCACACCACCGCGAGCCCCGTGAACAGCATCGTGAACAGCGCCGTCCACTGGTCCTGCGGCCAGTACGTCCGCGCCGTGACCGGTGCCAGGTTGAAGCCGATCAGCATGACCACGGCACCGGTGACCACCGGCGGCATCGCCGCGTGGATGATCCGCGCGCCGAACCGCCGCACCACCAGGCCGGCCAGGAACAGCGCCACGCCCACCACGAGGATCGCGCCGGTGACCGCCGCGCTGTCGCCGCCCTGGGCCCGGATGATCGCCGCGACGCCGACGAAGGAGAGGCTGCACCCCAGATAGCTGGGCACCCGGCCGCGGGTCACCAGCAGGAAGAGCATCGTGGCGATGCCCGACATCATGATCGCGAGATTCGGGTCGAGACCCATCAGGACGGGTGCTACAAAAGATGCGCCAAACATCGCGACCACGTGCTGGGCGCCCAGCCCCGCCGTTCTCGGCCACGAGAGCCGCTCATCCGGTCTGACGACGGCGCCGGGGGCGGGGGTGCGCCCGTCCCCGTGCAGGGTCCAGCGGACGCCCAGGCCCATGACTGCTCCCAAAATGTTCGCGTTGTGATGATCCGGGCCATGCTAAGCGGGCCCGGCGGGTGCTCCCGCGCTCCCGGAGCCCGGTGCCGGGAGCGCGGCACCTCGCCTGGGGTGTTGCTGCGATCGGCGCAATAAACACCTCGTAGGGCTGTATGGCCACGACCGCCGGATGTTTATCGGTTCATGCGAGGTATGCGTCTCGGTGTCCGATTTCCTGCAATTCAGGAGACACACATGCGCAAGCACGTCGGCCGCACCGCGGCCGCCGCGATCATCGCCGCCGCAACCGTCGTTCCGGTCGCCGGGGTCGCTCAGGCCGCGCCGCAGATCGCGTCCGGCAACCAGGTACAGGGCTGGGACGACGACCACGACTGCGACCGCGGCCGGGACCACGGCCGTGACCGCGACAAGGGCCGCGACCGGGACAAGGGCCGCGACCGGGACAAGGGCCGCGACCGCGACAACGGCCGCGACCGCGACCGGGGCCGCGACCGGGACTGCGACCACGACCGCGGCCGTCACCACGACGACTGCGACCACCACGTCCACCACCACATCTACCGGCACGTCTGGACCCACCACAACAACTGGTGGGACTGGGGCGGCATCTGGCTCGGCGGCTGGAAGCACCACAACCACGGCTGGGGCGGCCACAACCGCTGGGGCGGAGGCGGCTGGGACGAGGACTGCGGCGGCGGCCGCTGGGGCGGTGGCCACGGCGGCTGGGGCGAGGAAGGCGGCCGCTGGGGTGGCCGCGGCTGGGACGACTGCGGTGGCGGCAAGTGGGGCCACCACGACCGCTGGGGCGGCGAGGACTGCAACCGCGGCTGGGGCGGCCACGGCGGCGGCCACGGCGGCTGGTGATCTGACCCCTCGCGCCTGAACAGTCCCCCTCCACCGCGGGCCGTCGCCGCACCCCTCCGGGGTACGGCGCACGGCCCGCGGCGGCGTGCGGCGCCGCCGCTCTAGCGGCGCTCGACGGCCGGGGCCGCCCGGCCGGCCGGCGCCGCGCGGACCGGGGTACGCAGCACGCCCGCGCCCGCCACCAGCCCCGCGGCCCCCGCCGTCACCAGGACGAAGGACACCGTGAGCGAGGTGGCGTTCGCGATCTGCCCGATGACCGCCGGCGCCACCAGCCCCGAGGTGTAGGTGATGGTGGCCACGCCCGCTATCGCCTGACTGGGCTCGGGCCCGCTGTGCCCCGCCGCCGCGAAGGCCAGCGGCACGACGACCGCGATGCCCAGCCCCAGCAGGCCGAACCCGGCGATGACCGGCACCGCCGAACCCCCGGCGACCACCAGCACCCCGCCGGCCGTCGCCAGCGCGCCCCCGGCCCGTACGGTGCGCACCGGCCCGAAGCGCCGCACCGCCGCGTCGCCCGCCAGCCGGGCCACCGCCATCGTGCAGGCGAAGGCCGTGGTGCAGCCCGCCGCGACCCCCGCGCCGGAACCGACGACGTCCCGCAGATAGACCGCCGACCAGTCCAGGCTCGCGCCCTCCGCGAAGACGGCGCAGAACCCCACCGCCCCGATGGCCAGCGCCGAACGCGGCGGCAACGCGAAGCGCGGCGGCGGATTCTCCTCCGGCCGGGCCCGCAGATCCAGCACCCAGTGGCAGACGACAGCGCCCAGCAGGACCAGGACGCCGGCCGCCAGCCCCAGATGGACCCGGGCGTCCGTACCGGCGTGCGCGGCGACCGTGCCCGCCGCTGAACCGGCGAGCGCCCCAGCGCTCCACATTCCGTGCAGCCCGGACATGATCGACCGCCCCAGCCGCTCCTCGGTGCGCACGCCCAGGGCGTTCATGGCGACGTCCGCCATCCCGGACGTCGCCCCGTACACCGCCAGCGCCGCGCAGAACGTGATCATTCCGGGGGCGACGGCGGGCAGGACCAGCGAGGCGCACCACAGGACGAGCAGGGCGCGCAGCGCGGTCCGTGAGCCGTAGCGATGACTTATCCGCCCGGCGAGCGGCATCGCGAGCGACGCGCCGATCGCGGGCAGGGCGAGCGCCAGACCGAGCCGGCCGGAGCCGATGCCGAGGTGGTCCTGGAACCAGGGGACGCGGGTGGCGAAACTGCCGGTGACCGCGCCGTGCACGGCGAAGACCGCCGCCATCGCGACCCTGGCCCGGCGCACCGCCGCGTGTTCCGTGCTGCTGCCGTCCATACGACCCCTCCTCGGCATCGGCCCGTTGTCCGGGCCTCAGTCCACCATCAGCAGGTGCCGAGGTCCTGCCATACGCCCCATTGGCCGGTGGTCCCGGGCTCCTCGCCCTTGGTCCACCACTTGGCCTTCCAGCTGTGGGACTTCCAGGAGACGGTGGCCCCGCCGTTGTAGGCGGTCGCCGCGTCCCAGGCGGGGGCCGCGCAGGTGCCGCCCGTCGGGGTGGCGGTGGGTGTGCCCGTCGGAGTGCCGGTCGGGGTCGCCGTGGGGG
>NZ_JAILXP010000389.1 GCF_020740895.1 Streptomyces sp. UNOB3_S3
CCACCCCCGAGGCCGGGCACGCCAACGCCGGGCTCGCCCACGGCGCCCCGGGGCCGCTGGCCCTGTTCGCCCTCGCATGGGAACGCGGCGTCGCCGTCCCCGGGCAGGAGGCGGCCATGCGCACGCTCGCCGGCTGGCTGACGGGCATCGCCGCGCACGACGAGCGGGGCGCCCGGTGGCCCCGGGCGCTCGCGCTGGATCCGGCGGGCGGCACGAGCGCCGTGACCGACGGCGCCCCGGACCGCCCGGCCTGGTGCTACGGAGCGGTGGGCGTCTGCCGCGCGCTGTACCTCGCCGGCCGGGCCCTGGACATGGCGGAATGGCGGAGCACGGCGCTGGCCGGCCTCCGCTCGGCGCTCGACCGGGCGCGGGCGGAGGAAGACGGCGGTTCGACGGACCCGGGGCTGTGCCACGGCTGGGGCGGCACCCTCCAGGTCACCTGGCGCATGGCCGACGACTCCGGCGACCCCTGGCTGCGCGGCGCCCTGCCCTGGCTCGCCCGGCGCGCCCTGGCGTGGTCCGCGCCCGAGGAGCCGTTCGGCCTGCGGCCGCCGCGTCCGGTGCACGGCCTGACGGCCGACCGCGCCGGCTTCCTCACCGGCGCCGCGGGTACGGCGCTGGCCCTGCGCACGTTCGCCACGGACACCGCCCCGGCGACCGGCTGGGACCGTGCCCTGCTGATCGCGTGACGCGCCCGTGGCCGGGTCGCGGGCCGCCGCCGCGCCCGGTGGGGGCGCGGCGGCGGGGGTGTCGTGGTCGCGGTGCCGGTCGCGTCAGGCGACGTTGACGGCGGTCCAGGTGCTGCCGACGACCTGGTACTCGGTGCTGCCGCTGCCGTAGAGGTCGGCGGCGGCCTGGAGGGTGGCCTGGCGGGCGGCCGCGTAGTCGGTGGTCGACGTCATGTACGTCGTCAGCGCCTTGTACCAGACGGCCAGGGCCTTGTCCCGGCCGATGCCGGGGACGGAGGAGCCGTCGTAGGTGGGGCTGTCGTAGGTGACGCCGTTGACCGTCTTCGTGCCGCTGCCCTCGGAGAGCAGGTAGAAGAAGTGGTTGGCGATGCCCGACGAGTAGTGGACGTCGACGCCGCCGGCGTCGGGGCTCCAGTAGTCGAGGGAGACGCCGTCCTTGCTGGGCTGGTCCATGTAGCGCAGCGGGGTGCCGTTGCCGTTGATGTCGATCTTCTCGCCGATGAGGTAGTTGCCCGGGTTGTTCGGGTTGTTGGCGAAGAACTCGACACCGGTGGCGAAGATGTCGCTGGTCGCCTCGTTGAGGCCGCCGGACTCCCCGCTGTACTCCAGGCCCGCGGTGGCCGAGGTGACGCCGTGGGTCATCTCGTGGCCCGCGACGTCGAGGGAGGTCAGCGGGTGGGTGTTGCCCTGGCCGTCGCCGTAGGTCATGCAGAAGCAGCTGTCGTCCCAGAAGGCGTTCACATAGCTGTTGCCGTAGTGGACGCGGGAGTAGGACGCGACGCCGTCGTTGCGGATGCCGTTGCGGCCGAAGATCTGCTTGTAGAAGTCCCAGGTCTCCTGCGCGCCGTAGTGGGCGTCGACGGCGGCGGTCTGCCGGTTGCTCACGCTGCCGTTGCCCCAGACGTCGGAGGAGCTGGTGAAGAGCGTGCCGCTGCCGGAGGTGCCCTGGCGGAGGTCGGTGGTCCGGTGCCCGCCGCGCGTGTTGTCGAGCAGCTGGTACGAACTGCCGCTCTTCGTCGTGCCGATGGTGACCCGGCCGTTGTACTGCCCCGTACCGGTGCCGGTCTCGATGCCGTCGAAGGCGTAGAGCTTCTTGCCGCTGTCGGCGTCGGTGATGACGTGCAACTGGCTCGGGGTGCCGTCCTTCTGCGTTCCCGTCACCACCGACTCCCAGGCCAGCACCGGCTTGCCGGAGGCGGCCCAGACGACCTTGCGCACGGTGTCCTGGGCGGGGCGGGCGAGGCTGGCGCCGGAGGCGTGCGCGAGCGCGGCCCGCTGCGCGGTCGCGGCGGGGACCTTGGGGGTGGTGCTGGGCACGGCGATGCTCCGGGACGTCGCCCTGGTGACGCTGCGCCGGTCGCCCTTGACGTGCACGACCAGGTCGCCGCCGAGGACGGGCAGCCCCGCGTACGTCCGGTCGTAGCGGGTGTGCACGGTGCCGTCGGCGTCCTTGACGACGTCCCTGGCGACCAGCCGCTCCTGTGTGCCGAGGCCCAGCGACCGGGCGGTGGCCCCGGCGCCGTCCTGGGCGGCGGATATCAGGGCGGTCCGCTGGGCGGGGGACGCCGGGGCGGCACCGGCCGCCGTACCCGGCGCGGCGCCGGCGGTGCCGGCCTGGACGCCCGCGGCCACCATCGCGGCCGCGGCGACGAACGCCGCGCTCATCCGCGACCGGCGGGAGGTACGGGACGTACGGAGGGCGGAACGGCGGTCGTCATGGGGGGGGGTCTCACGCGAACTCCTTGGGCCCGGCCGTTCTCCGACGGCCTGCTCCGGCCCGGCGGCGGATTGCCGCCGGGGTGGTGCCTGCTGTGCGTTCGGTGCGTTTGACGCGTTCGGTGGGGTCGTTCGAGGCCCGTTCGAAACGAGCCGTGGTGAGCGTGCCACCGAATCCGTGTACTTGGCAGGTCCACGGCGAAGAGTTGGTCGTGAGTTGACCGATGGATGGGGGAGTGTCACCGATTAACGGACGGCCGGGGGGAGTTCGGCCTCCGTGGGGGTTCGCGCGCTACGCGGTCGTGTCCGCCCGGGCGGTACGGCGGGCCGTCGTCGCCCGGTCCCGGAGCCAGTGGCTGCGGGAGGCCGCGACCCCCAGTCCCAGGGCCACGAGATGCCCGGCGTCGGCCAGTTCGTGGTCGACCACCCAGGCGACGGTGAGCAGCGCGGTGAGGGCCGAGAGGCCGTAGCGGCGCACACGGGGCCCGGAGAGTGCCAGCAGGCAGCCCACGGTGGCGACCAGCCCGTAGCTGATGCCCACGTCGCGGGCCCGCGTGAGGGCTCCCGGCAGGTGGGCCAGCCGCATCAGCCACATCACACCCTCCGTGAGGAGGGTCGCCACGACATGGCCGAAGAGGAACGTCCCCATGCCGCGCAGCGTGCCCCAGCGCCACTCGGCCAGGCCGAGCGCGGCGGCCACCGCCGCGACGCCGAGCAGTACGGGCACGCCGTCCACGACCAGCCCGCTGGTGATGAGGGTCCACCACTTGCCCACTTCGAGGTGGTGAAGGTTGCTGCTGTTGTGCCGGATGAAGCGGGCCTGCTCCCGGAGCGGCCGGCTCGCCAGCCAGGCCGCCGTCGCCAGGAGCAGGGTCACGTACACCGTCGTGGCCGGGAGCCGCCGGGCCAGGGCCATGGACCGGGCCGTCGTCCGCCGAGCCGCCATCTTCACCTTTGTGCCGCCGCCTGCTCGTGTGCCGTCGCCCGCCGCGGGGGCGGGCGTATTTCCCGGGCGTCCGCCCGGAGGGTGACGACCCTAACCCGGAGGGTCGTCACGCCGGGATAAGCGCCCGGGCGGGAGCGGTTCCCGGCCCACACCGGCCGGGAACGCGTCGTGCGCGTCCGGTCACCACGAGCTGTCGGCGGGGGCGCCCGCTGTGAGGCCGCTCATGGGAGCTGGATCACATACGAAGACGGCTAGTGGAGCGCCGACCTCATCCATGCGGTGCAAAACGGACATTCCGGTGTGGTCTGGACCTCGTTCCTGGGGGTGCCGCGTAGTAGGTCGCACCTTTGCCAGCCGGATCCGCCGCCGCTAACAATTGCGGAGTCGCCTGGCGCCGTCGATCGAGACGCGGCGCTTTTATTGCGCCAATGACGGCCACCGGCGATTACGCGATTGGAAGGTTCAGCTCAGCTATGCGCTCCACCATCTCCGGCTATACCCGTCTGCCCAAGGCCCACAAGGTCTCCGCCGCCGCCATCATCGTGGCCGCCGGTGCCGGTGTCGCTCTGGCCGCCGTCCCGGCCACCGCCGCCGGCAACCACGACGTGAAGACCGTCGCCTGGAACGCCGACTCCTTCGGCGAGACCCAGCAGGCCGAGCTCACCCAGCAGACGGACGCCGCCATCGCGCAGGCCAAGGTCACCGCCGAGGCCAAGAAGACCGCCGCCGCCAAGACCGACGCCGACAAGGAGCGCGCCGCCAAGGAGGCCGCCAGCCGCTCCACCGAGCGCAAGGCCCTGAAGCCGGCCGCGCCCGCCGCCAAGCCCGCCGCCCCGGCCCCCAAGGCCTACGCGGACAACCTGGACGGCTGGATCAAGGAGTCCCTGGACGTCCTGCGTGCCAAGGGCATCCCGGCCTCGTACGAGGGCATCAAGCGCAACGTGATGCGCGAGTCGACCGGCAACCCCAACGCCATCAACGACTGGGACGTCAACGCTGTCAACGGTGTGCCGTCCAAGGGCCTGCTGCAGATCATCGACCCGACGTTCAAGGCGTATCACGTCGAGGGCACGTCCTGGAACATCTACGACCCGGTCGCCAACATCACCGCCTCCTGCGCCTACGCCGCCGACAAGTACGGCTCCATGGACAACGTCAACTCCGCGTACTGATCCGCGCACTGCATAGAGACCCCGCACCGCGAAGGGCGGCGGCACCCCACCACCGGGGTGCCGCCGCCCTTCCGTTATGCACCCGCGTGCCTACACTGGCGCCGGAAGCGTGACATGAGGATGGGGGAGACCGCATGGACCACCACGAGCTCCGCAAGCGCTGCGCGTCCCTGACCACGGCCCACCTGGCCGACGCGTGCGTACGCGCCCGGGTCCCGGTGCGCTGCGGTCCCGCCGCGCTGAGCGCCGTGGAGCCCGGGGCGCGGCTGGCCGGCCGGGTGCTGCCCGCCCGGCACGCCGGCAGCGTCGACGTCTTCCTGGAGGCGTTCGAGAACGCCGCGCCCGGCGACGTCCTCGTGGTCGACAACGCCGGCCGGCTCGACGAGGCGTGCGTCGGCGACCTCGCGGTGCTGGAGGCCCGCGGCGCCGGGCTGGAGGGCGTCGTCATCTGGGGGCTGCACCGCGACACCGCCGACATCCGGGCGATCGGGCTGCCGGTCTTCAGCCTCGGCGCGATCCCGACCGGCCCCCTGTGTCTCGACGCCCGGCCCGACGACGCGCTGGAGTCCGCCACGGTGGGGGAGTGGACAGTTGGCCGGCGGGACGTGGTCGTCGGTGACGACGACGGCGTGCTGTTCCTGCCCGCCGACCGCGCCGGAGAACTCGTCGCGCTCGCGGAGACGATCCGCGACACCGAGCGCCGCCAGGCCGAGCGCATCCGCGCGGGCGTGTCCCTGCGCGAGCAGGTGAGCTTCGGCGCCTACCTCGCCGGGCGCCGCGAGGACCCGTCACTGACGTTCCGTGACCACCTGCGGGCCGTGGGCGGGGCCATCGAGGAGTAGGCCGGACCCGTCCACCACGGTAAGCACCGCGTAAGTGGAACATTCGGCACCGTATTTCACCCTATGGTTGACGAGCTGATGTTCGTTCGAGTGACGCACGGCGGAGCGGTGACGCGCTCTGCCGTGCGGCCGGTGGAAGGGTGGTCATGCGGGTCGAGGTTCCGCGCGTCGAGTTCAAGGTGCTGGGGCCGCTCGAGGCCGTCGCCGACGGCCGTGCCCTGCCGCTCGGCGGGCCGAAACAACGCACCCTGCTCGCCACGCTGCTGGTCAACGCCAACACCGCCGTGTCCGCGGACCGCCTGTGCGACGAGATCTGGGGGGAGAGCCCGCCCGCCTCCGCCCACGCCAACGTCCGCAGCTACGTCGCCGCGCTGCGCAGGGTGCTCGGCCCCGCCTCCGGCGAGGACCGGCTGAGTCTGGGCCACCGCGGCTACCAACTGCGCGTCGACCCCGACGAGCTGGACCTGTACCGGTTCGAGGACCTGGTCGCCCGGGGGCGGGCCGCGCTGGCGGAAGGCGACCAGCGCAGAGCCGTCTGCAATCTGCGGGAGGCGCTCGCGCTGTGGCGCGGCCGCGCGTTCGACCGGGTGACGCACCACGAGGCCCTCCAGATCGAGGTGGCACGCCTTGAGGAGGCCCGGCTGACCGCCTTCGAGGACTACGCCGAGACCCGGCTCGCCCTCGGCGAACACCGCGAACTCGTCGGCCAGTTGCTGGCACAGGTGGAACGCGACCCGCTGCGCGAGTCCCTGTGGGCCAAGCTGATGGTGGCCCAGTACCGCTGCCACCGGCCGGGCGACGCGCTCAAGTCGTACGCCCTCGCCCGCGCCGCCCTCCGGGACGAGCTCGGCCTTGAACCCGGCGACGAACTGCGCAGACTGCACCGCGCGGTCCTCACCAGGGACCCGGCGCTGGGCGACGTGCCCGGCCGGCCCGTCCAGCCGGTACGGCCCGTGGCCGTCTGGCGGCCGGACCCCCGGCTCCCCTCCGACATCGCCGACTTCACCGGACGCGACCTGGTGATGTCCCGCGCCGCCGCGCTGCTCGAACTCGCCGCCGCGCGTCCCGCCGGCGCGCTCCCGCCCGC
>NZ_JAILXP010000039.1 GCF_020740895.1 Streptomyces sp. UNOB3_S3
CGTGAAGGCGCCCCCGCCCGGACACGTCTCCGGGAACTGGTGGATCACCGCGTAGTAGACGAGGAAGCCCGTCACCGCCGCCAGCGCCGTCGAGCCGTCCGCCTTCTTCGCCATCCCGATCGCCACACCCACCGCGAAGAGCAGCGGCAGCCCCAGCGAGGAGTCCAGCAGCGCCCCGCCCGCCCCGGCCATCACCTTGGCCACGTCCGTCCAGCCCAGGCCGTCCTTGCCGAAGACGTCCGGCTGGCCGAGCCGGTTGAGGATGCCGGCCGCCGGCAGCACCGCGATCGGCAGCTGGAGGCTGCGGCCCATCTTCTGCAGGCCCTGGAACAGCCCCTGTGACCACTTCTTCCGGGGTGCCGCCGCGGCGACCGAACTCATCTGCGTCCTCCGGCTGCTGGCATACTGGTGTAGACCACTTATGAACGGTGGGGTCCCCCCGGAACGCAGTCCGGGTGGTCGCCATCTTTCGTGAGATGGCGGACAAACGCCCGCATAGTTGGGCTATACGTGGGTTACCGTGTGAAAGCCGGTCGGCGATACCGCCGAGGGGCTGAGACAACCAGGAGTGCACATGGCCAGCAAGGCTGAGAAGATCGTCGCCGGCCTCGGCGGGATCGACAACATCGAAGAGATCGAGGGCTGCATCACTCGTCTCCGCACCGAGGTCGCCGACGCCTCCCTCGTCGACGAGGCCGCCCTCAAGGCCGCCGGCGCCCACGGCGTCGTCAAGATGGGCACCGCCATCCAGGTCGTCATCGGCACCGACGCCGACCCGATCGCCGCCGAGATCGAGGACATGCTCTGATCCGCGCTGCGATCCGCGCTGTGAGCTGAGCCACGCGCTCCTCGCGCAGGGCCCCGCCCGGTTGTCCCCACAACCGGAACGGGGCCCTCTGCCGTCCCTATAGGCTCAGCAGCATGTCTCGCATCGACGGCCGTACCCCCGACCAGCTCCGCCCCGTGACCATCCAGCGCGGCTGGAGCAAGCACGCCGAAGGCTCCGTCCTCGTCTCCTTCGGCGACACCAAGGTCTTCTGCACCGCCAGCGTCACCGAGGGCGTCCCGCGCTGGCGCAAGGGCTCCGGCGAGGGCTGGGTCACCGCCGAGTACGCGATGCTGCCCCGCTCCACCAACACCCGCGGCGACCGCGAGTCCGTCCGCGGCAAGATCGGCGGCCGCACCCACGAGATCTCCCGCCTCATCGGCCGCTCCCTGCGCGCCGTCATCGACTTCAAGGCCCTCGGCGAGAACACCATCGTCCTCGACTGCGACGTCCTCCAGGCCGACGGCGGCACCCGCACCGCCGCCATCACCGGCGCCTACGTCGCCCTGGCCGACGCCATCACCTGGGCCCAGGGCAAGAAGCTCATCAAGCACGGCCGCAAGCCGCTCACCGGCACCGTCTCCGCCGTCAGCGTCGGCATCGTCGACGGCGTCCCCCTCCTCGACCTCTGCTACGAGGAGGACGTCCGCGCCGAGACCGACATGAACGTCGTCTGCACCGGCGACGGCCGCTTCGTCGAGGTCCAGGGCACGGCGGAGGCCCAGCCCTTCGACCGCGCCGAGCTCAACAGCATCCTCGACCTCGCCGTCGCGGGCTGCGCGTCCCTGGACGCGGCCCAGCGCGAGGCCCTGGCCCGCACGCTGTAGCCGTTCCCCGGTCGTCCCGGGGGCCCTGCGGGAGCCCCCGGGACGACCGGCCCCGGATAATCGGGACCATGAAGCGCCTGATCCTCGCCACCCGTAACGCCAACAAGGTCACCGAACTCCGCGCGATCCTCGCCGCCGCCGGCCTCGACGTCGAACTCGTCGGCGCCGACGCCTACCCCGAGATCCCCGATGTCAAGGAGACCGGCGTCACCTTCGCCGAGAACGCCCTCCTCAAGGCCCACGCCCTGGCCCAGGCCACCGGCCACCCCGCCGTCGCCGACGACTCCGGCCTCTGCGTCGACGTCCTGAACGGCGCCCCCGGCATCTTCTCCGCCCGCTGGGCCGGCACCCACGGCGACGACAAGGCCAACCTCGACCTCCTCCTGGCCCAGCTCTCCGACATCGTGGAGGAGCACCGGGGCGCCCACTTCGCGTGCGCGGCGGCGCTGGCGCTCCCGGACGGCACGGAGCGCGTCGTCGAGGGCCGCCTGGAGGGTACGTTGCGGCACGAGCCGGCGGGTTCGGGCGGCTTCGGGTACGACCCGATCCTCCAGCCGCTGGGGGAGACGCGGACGTGCGCGGAGCTGACGGCGGAGGAGAAGAACGCGATCAGCCACCGGGGGAAGGCGTTCCGGGGGCTGGTGCCGGTGGTGCGGGAGCTTTTGGGGTGAGACGGCGAGAGCCGCCACCTTGGAATCCAAGACGGCGGCTCGCCTATGCCTGTGGGCCCGGTGGGACTCGAACCCACGACGCACCGGATCTAAACCGGCGTCCTCTTGCCAGCTGGGATACGGGCCCGTCGCGCCTACTGTACTGGGTCCCGTTCCGTGGTTGCTACGAGATCGACAGGCGGGTGGATCGGTTCGAGAACGTACTCGTCTGGCTGTGGCAGGACGGGCACAAGTACCGCAAGTTCTCGATCCTGTTGTCCAGCCGGTCGCCGTTGATGTGGTCTATCTCCAGCACCAATCGCTTGCCGCGCCAGGTGTCGCCAATACCGCATTCCTGGCAGGCGTGAGCCACTCCGCTCTCATCCAGCGCCCGTCGCAGCAGAATTGTCCGAGTGCGGGATGAGCCCGCCTCCAGGCGCCGGAGAATCTCGGCTGAGGATTTCCGGTTACGGGAGGGGCGCCCGAGTTGATGGCCCTGGCCGATGAAGTGGGTTGTGGGGACCCCATGCGCGGCAATGCTCCGCTTGACCAGGATCCGAGCCGATCCGCTGTTGGGCCGTCCCAGCGCGCGCAGCACCCCTGCCAGGCTGTACGACTCAGCGACAGCCGCCTCCAGATCATCGCGCGGGAACAGAGGTCTCTGCCCGTTTCCACGCCTGCCCTGGAAGTGCGACGTGTCGATCCCGAACGCCTCCAGCTTCTTCCAGATGTGGCTGTACGAGCTGTCGTATGGAGGAACGCCCATGTACTCGAGCATCTGCCGGACACTGTGGCTGTGTGCGGCGGCCTTCTCCAGGACCTCTCTGGGATAGGACCGGCGCTCACGTCCGGGCAGAGGCTCATCGACGAAGTGGGATGTGTCGATGCCGTAGTGCGTCAGCCGATCGCGGAGGTATCTGCGAGGCCCGCTGCTGAGGGGAGCCTCGAGCCTGCGCATCATGTCGACGAGGCTGGTGGAGACGGCGGCGGTGCGCTGAAGCAGGTCGCGCGTGTAACGGACGCGGCTCATGCGGTAGCCCGGCGCTTGCGCCCGCGATAGGTGTCTGTGACGGAATGGCAGTTGGGGCAGAGGAGCTGGAGGTTGCCTGGACGGTTGTCCCACCACTCGCCATTGATGTGATCAACCTCCAGGCGCAGGGGCTTGCCATTCCATGTCGTGCCGGTGTCACACTCCGCGCACCGGTCCGGAATGCCTGCCCTCAGCAGCGCCTTCCGCAGCCGCTCGCCGGGGATTCTGCCGTCGGATGGCGCCCCCAGAACGAGTCGGCTTTCCAGGGGCACCTTCGGGCGCCTCGCCGGGCGTGTAGTGACGAAATGCGAAGTGTCGATGCCGAGCGCGGCGATCCGTCGCCCGATGTGCGCCTGGTTGCCGCCTACGGGGTTGATGCCGAGGCGGCGGACGACCTCGGCCACGCTTCTGGACAGCGCGATGACCTCGCGCAGTGTTTCCTCGGTATGGCGCACCCGGCCCGTGGTGAAGTGCGACGTGTCGATGCCCGCTTCGGCCATCTTGGCGCGGATGTACGTCCGGCTGCCCGGCGTGGATTTTCCGCCGCACCAGCGCACCGCCTCGTCGTATGACGACGTGGCGCGCGCCGCCTCGGCGAGCAGCTCATAGGTGTACTTGACCGGCATGGTTTCCCTCCCACCCTCATGGACCCCCGGCGGGAAGAGGGCACGGCCGAGGGCCGTACCCCGTTCCCGCCGAGTGAGCCGCGAAGGCTGTGACTCGGACGGTTGCGTCCCTGGGTACGGCCACCGAGCGGCGGCCTCGTATGGAGTAACGCACGAGCACCGAATCGGTTACGTGATCGGTTACGCCACACATGTCCGTGGGGCGAAACGGGAACGCGCGGCCTTTTTTCTCCGTCAGTCAGAGCGGGGAAGGGGACAGGCCCGTGGACGAACAGCCGCCTGTGAGTGAGGAAGAGAGCCCGATGACCGACCGCACCGTGGCCCGCTGGGCGGGCTGGCGCAGGGTGGTGGCGATCCTGGTGGGGGTGGCCGTGCTGGTGACGGGTGGGGTGTGGCTGGAGAACGCCACGGACCGGGCGAGCATGGTGGACGAGGCGCCGAAGACCGCGGCGGCGCAGCGGTCGGGGGCCGATGGGCAGGACTCGCAGGTGGAGCCGGAGGATTCGGGGGCGCGGGAGCTTCCGGGGGTGCGGGACTGCGGGATGGGCGAGCCGGTGCAGGAGCCGACGATCATCACGTTGGACTGTTCGACGTCGGGCCGGGTGGCCAGTGGTATCCGGTGGGACGCCTATACGGAGGACGGCGCGAACGGCAGTGGTGTCGTGCAGGTGTCGGGGGGTGCGTCGGGGGCGGCGGCGAAGTCGTTCCAGGCGAAGCTGCGGCTGTACGGGCCGAAGGAGGTCGACGGCTCGGTGGCGTTCACGGCGCTGGAGGTCGTCTATACGGGTGCCACCCCTTCCGGTGAGCACCGAGAGGTGCTCCCGATCGCGTGATGGGTATTCGTGGCCGGATCGCGTTCGCGATCTCTTTTGTCACCGCGTTGGCCGTGGTGGTCCTGGGTGTGGCCGTGCACCACATTTCGGGGCTGGAGCGCGACCGGCAGGCGAAGGCGTATCAGGACGGGTTGCTGAGTTCGGCGCTTCAGATCTATCAGCGGGACGGGACGCTGGCGCTGGGGGCGCAGCTGGATGATTCGACGTTGCCGTTCACGTTGTCGCAGGCGGTGGCGCGGGGGCAGTCGGGGACGTACATCAGCGGTGGTGAGGATCCGCGGGTGTGGGCGGCGACGGGGGTGGCCGGGGACCGGGTGCTGTCGATCTCGGCGTCGTATCCGGCGCGTGATCCGTTGCAGACGGCGCTGGACAGGGCGCTGGTGGTGGCGGGTGCGGCGACGGTGGCGTTGATGGCCGTGGTGGCGTGGTTCGTGGCGCAGGGGTTGTCGCGGCGGTTGCGGCTGAGCGCGGCGGCGGCGCGGCGGATCGCGGCGGGGGAGACCCTGGACGCGGGGGCGCTGGGCGGTGGTGGCCGGGACGAGGTGGCTGAGCTGGGGCGTTCGGTGCACCAGATGGCGATGTCGCTGGCGGCGCGGGTGTCGGCGGAGCGGCAGTTCACGGCGGATGTGGCGCATGAGTTGCGGACGCCGGTGGCGGGGCTGGTGGCGTCGGCGGAGTTGCTGCCGCATCCGCGGGCGGTGGAGATGGTGCAGGAGCGGGCGCAGACGATGCGGGCGCTGGTGGAGGATCTGCTGGAGGTCTCGCGGCTGGACGCGGGGGTGGAGAGCGCGCAGCTGGACGCGGTGGAGCTGCCGTCGCTGGTGCGCGGGATCGTGAAGCGGGCGCGTGGTCAGCGGGGGGTGGACGATGTGGCGGTCGAGGTGGTCGGCGAGGGCCGGATCGTGGCGACGGATGCCCGCCGGGTGGAGCGGATCCTGGTGAACATCCTGGCGAACGCGGCCAAGCACGGCCGGCCGCCGATCGAGATCACTGTGGACGGGACGCGGATCGTGATCCGGGACCACGGGGACGGTTTTCCGCCGGGTCTGGTGGATCAGGGGCCGCGGCGGTTCCGTACGGCCGCGCCCGAGCGGGGGACGGGGCATGGTCTGGGGCTGACGATCGCGGTGGGGCAGGCGGCGGTGCTGGGTGCCCGGCTTGCGTTCGGTTCGGCGCCGGGTGGTGGGGCTCAGGCGGTCCTCGACCTGCCGGAGGCCGAGGACGTGCCGGAGGGGGATCTTCCGGTGTGCCGGGGGGCGCTGGCGCCGGGGGCTACAGCCCCAGGTCCTTGATGATCTTGGCGACGTGGCCGGTGGCCTTGACGTTGTAGAGGGCGCGCTCGACCTTTCCGTCCTCGTCGACGATGACGGTGGAGCGGATGACGCCGGTGACGGTCTTGCCGTAGAGCTTCTTCTCGCCGAAGGCGCCGTAGGCGGTGAGGACCTCCTTGTCGGGGTCGCCGAGGAGGGTGACGCGCAGGTCCTCCTTCTCGCGGAACTTGGCGAGCTTCTCCGGCTTGTCGGGGGAGATCCCGATGACGTCGTAGCCGTGGCCGGCGAGGAAGTCGAGGTTGTCGGTGAAGTCGCAGGCCTGCTTGGTGCAGCCGGGGGTGAGGGCGGCGGGGTAGAAGTAGACGATGACCTTGCGGCCCTTGTGGTCGGCGAGGGACACCTGCTTGCCGTCCGCGTCGGGCAGGGTGAAGGCGGGGGCGGTGTCGCCGGGCGTCAGTCGCTCGCTCATGGCTCTCCTCGACAGTTGGTGGTTATGGTCCCGAGGGTAGCCAGGTCACGGTTCGGGGGTGCCGCGGGGCGGTGGCCCCGGGGAGCTGACAGACTGTAGTCATCACTCTTCATCATTCTTATCGACGAGACGGAGGCAGCGCGGTGGCGGAAGCCAGGACCCCTGCGCAGATCGAGGCGGACATCGCCCGCCGGCGACAGGAGCTCGCCGTGGTGCTCGACGAGATCGGGGTGCGGATGCACCCGAGCACGATCATCGGGGATGCCAAGGCGAAGGTGACCTCGAAGGTGGACCATGTGGCGGGCCGGGCCTGTGTGGCGGCGAGCCGGGCCGTGACCGAGGTGCGCTCCCGTTTTGTCACCGAGAAGGGCGAGCCCCGTCTGGAGCGGATCGTTCCGGTGGCGATGGTGGCGGTGGGTGTGATCGGTCTGCTGGTGTCCTCGTCGAAGTCCGGCGGGAAGACCGCCGAGGCGACGGGCCGCCGCAAGCGCTAGCGGTGGTGCGGGTCGCCGCGAGCGCCGGGCGTGGTGCGGGCCGGTGGCCGGTTCGGGCCGGATGACCGCCCAGTGGCCTCGGTGCCGCCCGCGGACAGGTACGGTCTTGGCGTGAGTACGAATACCACCCACGACAAGCTGCCCATCCGGATGCTCCACGACCGGGTTCTGGTCAGGACCGACATTCCCGAGGGCGAGCGCCGGTCCACCGGCGGGATCGTCATTCCGGCGACGGCGGCGGTGGGCCGCCGGCTGGCCTGGGCCGAGGTCGTCGCGGTCGGGCAGAGCGTACGCACGGTGGAGCCGGGTGACCGGGTGCTGTACGACCCGGAGGACCGTGCCGAGGTGGAGGTCCGCGGGGTCGCGTATGTGCTGATGCGCGAGCGGGATCTGCACGCGGTGGCGGCGGAGCGCCTGGAGGGGTCGGAGGACTCCACGGGGCTGTATCTCTGACGCCCCCGTTCACCCTTTTTGATACGGTCGTACGTACCCGACGAGACGCGCCGTACCGGGTCAGGACAAGACGACGCACCCCTGGAGAGTCGTTTTCACCGGAGGTGCCGTCATGGCATGGGTTCTGCTCGCTGTCGCCGGTCTGCTCGAGGTCGGCTGGTCGATCGGCATGAAGTACACCGAGGGTTTCACGCGGCTGTGGCCGAGCGTGTTCACGGTCGCGGGCATCGCGGCGAGCATGCTGTTGCTGGCCCAGGCCGCGCGGACGCTGCCGATCGGCACGGCGTACGGCGTATGGGTCGGTATCGGCGCGGCCGGGGCGGCGGTGCTCGGCATGGTGGTGCTGGGTGAGCCGGCGACCGCCGCGCGGATCTTCTTCATCGTTCTGTTGTTGGTGGCCGTGGTCGGCCTGAAGGCGACCTCCGGCCACTGAGCCGTCAGTACTCGTATCCCAGCAGGTCGCCGTGGCGGTCCGATTTGCCCTCGCCCGGTGGGCCGAAGGTCGGCGGGCCCGGCGGGGTCGGGAAGCCCGGCGGGGTGGGCGGCTGGGGAACCGGGACCGTCGGCGGCAGGCTGGGCACCGGGAAGGACGGCGGGCCGGTCGGCGACGGGGGCGCGGAGGTCGGTGAGGGCTCCAGCGTCGGCGGGGTGGCGCCGCTCTCCAGCTCCAGGTCGAAGTCGGTGGCCTCGGTGCCCTCCAGGGCCTGCGCGGTGTAGGCGCCCCAGATCTGCGCCGGGTAGCCGCCGCCGTTGATGCGGTCCTCGCCCGTGGCGCCGTACAGGGGCTTCTGGTCGCCGGTGTCGGGGTCCTGGCCCATCACGGCGACGACGGTGGCGAGGTCGGGGGTGTAGCCGGCGAACCAGGCGGCCTTGTCCTCCTCGGCCGTGCCCGTCTTGCCGGCCGCGGGGCGGCCCGCCGACTGGGCGCGGCGGCCGGTGCCGGCCTCCACGACGCTCTGGAGGATGGACGTGGTGGTGTCGGCGGCCTCGCGGGAGACGGCCTGCCGGGTGTCCTCGCCGTCGGGCAGCTGGACCTCCTCGCCGCCCTTGGAGACCTTCTCCACCAGCGTGTACGGGCCGTGTCTGCCGTGGTTGGCGAGGGTCGCGTAGGCCTGGGTCATGTCCAGGACGCTGGCGGTGGCGGGGCCCAGGGCGATGGAGGGGGTGGCGGTGAGGTCGGGGGTCTTCTCGGGGACGCCGAGGGCGACGGCGGTCTCCTTGACCTTGCCGGGGCCGACGTCCTGGGCCATCTGCGCGTAGACGGCGTTGACGGACAGGTCGGTGGCCCGGGTGACGGTGATGTGGGGGTAGGAGTAGCCGTCCTCGTTCTCGGGGGCGTAGCCGACGGGTCCGTTGGGGCCTTGTACGGGGCGCTTGTTGGTGCCGTCGTAGACCGTGTTCGGGGTGATGGTCTGGCCGGTGAGCGTGGTGGCGTGGTTGTCGACGGCGGAGGTGAAGACGAACGGCTTGAAGGTGGAGCCGACCTGGTAGTCGCGGCGGGTGGCGTTGTTGACGTACTGCTTGGTGTAGTCGATGCCGCCGTAGAGGGCGACGACCTTGCCGGTCCTGGGGTCGATGGAGGCGCCGCCGGCGCGGACGTAGCGGTCGACCTTGCGGTTGTCGCTGAGTTCGTTCATCAGCTGGTCGCGAACGGCGGCGACGAAGGCTTCCTGCTTCTTCTTCTCGATGGTGGTGGTGATGCGGTAGCCGCCGGCTGCGAGGGTGTTCTCGTCGACGATCTTGTTGCTGGTGAGGTAGTCCTTGACGGCCTCGACGAGATAGCCGCGCTGGCCGGACATGCTCAGCCGGGGCTTGGTCTTGCCGGGGGTGGGGAAGGTCATCGCGGCCCGGTCGGCGGGGCTGAGCCACTTCTTCTTGACCATGCCGTCGAGGACGTAGCGCCAACGGGCCTCGGCGCGCGGTCTGTTCTCGGGGTGGGCGCCGACGTCGTAGGCGCTGGGGGCGTTGAGGAGGGTGGCCAGATAGGCGCCCTCGGCGGTGGTGAGCTTGTCCGAATCCTTGTTGTAGTACGCCTGGGAGGCGGCCTGGATGCCGTAGGCGTTGCGCCCGAAGTAGCTGGTGTTGAGGTAGCCCTCGAGGATGTCGTTCTTGCTCTCCTCGCGGTCCAGCTTGATGGCGATGAAGAATTCCTTCACCTTGCGGCTGATGGTCTGTTCCTGGCCCAGGTAGTAGTTCTTGACGTACTGCTGGGTGATGGTGGAGCCGGACTGCTTGCCCTTGCCGGTGACGGTGTTCCAGGCGGCGCGCAGCATGGCCTCGGGGTTGACGGCGGACTCGGAGTAGTAGTCGCGGTCCTCGGCGGCGAGGACGGCGTGCTGGACGTCCCGGGGGACCCTGCTGAGCGGCACGCTCTCGCGGTTGACCTCGCCGTCGCGGGCGAGCTGGGAGCCGTCGGAGTAGAGGAAGACGTTGCTCTCGGCGGTGGCGGCCTTGTTGGCCGGGGGGATGTTCACGAGCATGTAGCCGGCGATCAGGCCGCCGACGACGATCAGCACGATCAGCAGGAAGCCGCCGAGGACCATCCGCCAGGTGGGTACGAGCCTGCGCCAGCCCGTCCGGCGGGGGTGCCCGGGCCGGCCGCCCCGGCCGGGGCCGTCGCCCGGCCCGGCGGGGGGCGCGCCGTGCGCCGGGCCCCTGGGGGCCCAGCCCGGCGGCGCGTGGCCGCGTCCGGCGGGACGCCGCTGTGACTGCTCGTCGCTCATGTCTTAGGGACTCCTCGGCCGCCGCCGGGGTTGTGCCGCCTCGGCGGAGGGGTGTCGTCTCGGGGCGGGTCCGGACTGCGTCGTACGCCCGGAGGACACTGTCGCATCATGCGTTCCGGCGGAAGGGCCCAGCGCACCGTAGAGGGGCCCGGAAGGGCCGTTCGGGCCAGTCCGACCACTCCATGGGGTGAAAATCCATGGTTCCTGGACGTGGTGTGCGGCTAGGCTCCTGCGCTTCGGGGTGCGGCGGCCCGAAGCGCTCGCGGCCCGGACCGGGGGGCAGGCGAGGGCGCTCAACCGGGTTCAACGAGGAGGGGGGACGCGGGGATGCGGTTGTACGCGGCGGTCGCGGTCAGCGGCTTCCGGCGGCACGCGACGTACCGGGTGGCCACGGCCGCCGGGGTGTTCACCAACACCGTCTTCGGCTTCATCCTCGCGTACACCTATATCGCGCTGTGGAACGAGCGTCCCCACCTGGGCGGTTACGGGCGGGAGCAGGCGCTGACGTTCGTGTGGACGAGCCAGGCGCTGCTGGGCGCGGCGTGTTTGATCGGCGGGGGGTTCCAGGAGGAGTTGCAGGAGCGGATCCGCTCCGGGGACATCGCCGTGGACCTCTACCGGCCCGCCGATCTCCAGCTGTGGTGGCTGGCGAGCGATCTGGGCCGGGCCTTCTTCCAGCTGCTGGGGCGGGGCGTCGTCCCGCTGACCGTGGGCGCCCTGTGCTTCGAACTGGCGTTGCCGGGCCTGTCCTTGGCCTGGCCGGCCTTTCTGCTGTCGGTCCTCCTGGGGCTGCTGGTGAGCTTCGGGCTGCGGTATCTGGTGGGGCTGTGCGCCTTCTGGCTGCTGGACGGCGCCGGGGTCAACATGGCATTCGCGCTGCTGAGCATCTTCTTCTCCGGGACGCTGCTGCCGCTCAACGTCTTCCCGGGCGTCTTCGGCGAGGTCGCGCGGGCGCTGCCGTGGTCGGCGATGCTGCAGGTGCCGGCGGACGTCCTGCTGGAGCGGAGGACCGGCGCGGGGCTGGCGGGGGCGCTGGGGTTCCAGGCGGCGTGGGCGGTGGCGCTGCTGCTGGCGGGGCGGGCGCTCCAGTCGGCGGCCACCCGGAAGGTGGTGGTCCAGGGTGGCTGAGGCGGAGGCGTACGGGGCGGGGAGCGCGGGCCCGTTCGCCCGCTGGGGGGCGCACGCCCGTGACGGGGTGCGGGCCTACGGGCTCGTGGTGCGGATGTGGGTTCGGTCGACGATGACGTACCGCGTGTCGTTCGTGATGATGACCGTGGGGAACTTCGTGGCGACGGCCCTCGACTTCGTCGCGATCGCCTTCATGTTCTCCCACATCGACGTACTCGGCGGGTTCACGCTGCCGGAAGTGGCCTTCCTCTACGGCACGACGAGCACGTCCTTCGGGCTCGCCGATCTCGTCCTGGGCAATCTGGACCGGGTCGGGCGGCGGGTGCGCGACGGGACGATGGACACGCTGCTGACGCGCCCCGCGCCGGTCCTGGCGCAGGTGGCCGCCGATCAGTTCGCGCTGCGCCGGCTGGGCCGGGTGACGCAGGGGGCGCTGCTGCTGGGGTGGTCGCTGTCGCGGCTGGACGTGGCGTGGACGCCGGTGGCGGTGCTGCTCGTGCCGGTGATGCTGGCGACGGGCGCGGTGATCTTCGGTGCGCTGTTCGTGGTGGGCGCGGCGTTCCAGTTCCGGGCGGTCGACGCGGCCGAGGTGCAGAACGCGTTCACCTACGGCGGGACGACGCTGCTGCAGTACCCGCCGTCGGTGTTCGCCAAGGACCTGGTGCGCGGGGTGACGTTCGTGGTGCCGCTGGCCTTCGTCAACTGGCTGCCGGCGCTGCGGGTGCTGGGACGGGACGATCCGCTGGGGCTGCCGGGATGGGTGGACTTCGCGTCGCCTCTGGTGGCGCTGGTGTGCTGGGTACTGGCGGGCCTGGCCTGGCGGGTGGGGCTCAGGGGCTATCGAAGTACGGGGAGTTGACGGACGCGGTGGATGACGCGGTGGACGGCGCGATGGACGATCTCATCGTTCTGGAGGGCGTCGAGAAGGTCTTCGACGTGCGCCGCAGGGCGGGGTTCCTGCGGCGGGAGCGGCACCGGGTGCGCGCGGTGGACGGCATCGGCTTCCGTGTCCCGCGCGGGGAGATGGTCGGCTACATCGGGCCCAACGGCGCGGGCAAGTCCACCACGATCAAGATGCTGACGGGCATCCTGACGCCCAGCGCGGGCCGGCTGCGGGTCGCGGGCATCGACCCCTCGCGGGACCGCTCGCGGCTGGCGCGCCGGATCGGGGTCGTCTTCGGGCAGCGCACCACGCTGTGGTGGGACCTGCCGCTGCGGGACTCCTACGGCCTGGTGCGCCGCATGTACCGGATTCCCGACGCCCGTTACCGGACCAATCTGGAGCGCTGTGTGGAGCTCCTCGACCTCGGGGAGCTGCTGGACGTGCCGGTGCGGCAGCTGTCGCTGGGGCAGCGGATGCGCGGGGACATCGCGGCGGCCCTCCTCCACGACCCCGAGGTGCTCTACCTCGACGAGCCGACCATCGGGCTGGACGTGGTGAGCAAGGCCAAGGTGCGGGAGTTCCTGCGCGACGTCAACGCCGAGCGCGGGATGACGGTGCTGCTGACGACCCATGACCTGACCGACATCGAGCAGTTGTGCAAGCGGGTGATGGTCATCGACCACGGCCGGCTGGTCTACGACGGCGGGCTGGACGGCCTCCACGCGAAGGGGGAGAGCGAGCGGACGCTCGTCGTCGACCTGGAACGGGAGTTCCCGCCCATCACCGGTGTCCCCGGTGCCAGGGTGGTGCGGGTCGAGGGGCCGCGCCAGTGGCTGGCGTTCGCCGCCACGCACAGCGCGGCGCCGGTCGTGGCGGCGGTGGCCGAGCGCTATCCGCTGGTGGACCTGTCGGTGCGGGAACCGGACATCGAGCAGGTCATCGCGACGATGCTGTATCCGATGGGGGACACCCCCAAGCCCCCGCCGGATCGACCGGTGCTGTAGCGGGCGTGGGCGGTCCGCCGCGCACGCGCGCTGTGGGCATCCGGCCGGGGCATCTACTCTGTCCGCCATGATGAGCGAACTTCCTGAGATGCGGGCCTCCGACGCGGAGCGCGAACGGATCGCCGAGGTCCTGCGCGAGGCCGTCGCCGAGGGCCGGCTGACCATGGCGGAGTTCGAGGAGCGCCTGGACGTCGCCTACCAGGCCCGTACGCACGCCGAGCTGACACCGCTGGTGCGGGACCTGCCGGTGCCCTCGGGCACCGGTCCGGCGGCCGCCGCGCCGGTGCCGGCGGGCGGGGGCGGCTGGGCGGAGCGCGTCGGCGGGCCCGCCACCTCCACCTGGGCGATGGCGATCTGGGGCGGCTTCAGCCGGGCCGGCCGCTGGACCGTGGGGCGGCGCTTCACCGCGTTCACCATGTGGGGCGGCGGGAAGATCGACCTGCGCGAGGCCCGTTTCGAGGACCGCGAGACCGTCATCCGGTGCTTCGCCCTCATGGGCGGCATGGCCGTCGTCGTCCCCCCGGACCTCGATGTGGAGGTGCGCGGCATCGGCATCATGGGCGGCTTCGGGGACCGGGCGACGGGCTCCGGCACGCCCGGCTCGCCCAAGGTGCGGGTCACCGGGCTCGCGCTGTGGGGCGGCGTCGGGGTGGAGCGCAAGGCGACCCGGGCCGAACAGGAGCGGCTGCGCGAGCAGAAGCGGCTGGAGTGGGACGACCGGCGGGACGGCGGCGGCAAGGCCCTCGGGTAGTCGCCCGTCCGGCGGTCACAGCGCCGCCCTGGCCTCGCCCTTGAGCGTGCCGAGGTCCAGGGCCCGGGCCATCGCCAGATAGCCGGCGTCGTTCGGGTGGAGGTGGTCCCCGCAGTCGTAGGCCGGGAGGAGCCGTTGCGGGTCGGCCGGGTCGCGCAGGGTCCGGTCGAAGTCGACGACGTCGTCGAAGACGCGCCCCGAGCGGATCTCGGCGTTGACCCCCTGCCGGACGAGTTCCTGGTCCGGCCCGGTGCCCGTCCGCCCGCCGAAGGGCGAGAGCGTCGCGCCCGTCACCCGCAGGCCGCGCGTGTGCGCCCGCTCGACCAGCGTCCGCAGGCCCGCCGCGATCCGCGCGGGGTCGCTCTGGCGGGGGCGGCGCAGGATGTCGTTGACGCCGAGTTCTATGACGACGGCGCGTACGCCCGTACGGGAGAGCACATCGCGGTCGAAGCGGTCCAGGGCGCTGGGATTGTTCATGGCGGAGTCACCCATTCCGCCGAGCAGGACGCGATTTCCGCTGATGCCCTGGTTGAGGACGCCCAGGCGCGGGGCGCCGGGCTCGGCGCGCAGCCGGCGGGCGAGGAGATCGGTCCAGCGGTGGTCGGCGCCGATGGTGGCGGAGACGCCGTCGGTGATGGAGTCGCCGAGGGCCACCACCGCGCCCGTGGCCTCGGCGGTCCAGACGTCGACGGCCGTCACATAGCGCCAGAACAGGCTCTTCGCCGTGTACGCGGCGCCGCCCGCGTCCAGCGTCCGGTCGCCGGGGGCGAGGTAGGAGATCTGCCGGGCGTGCGGGTGGATGGTCACGGGGCCGGCCGGACGGGAGACGTACGTGCTGATCAGCAGGTCCGCCGAGGCGCCGACGGCGAGGCGGACCGGGTCGCTGTAGGTGGCCCGCCCGGCCGGGACGGTCACCGAGCGCTCCCCGCCGAAGGTCAGCTCCCGCATGCCGCCCGGCGCGGCCGCTGGGCCGCCGGGGGTCGCGGCGAGGGCGAGCGAGGCGTGGTCGACGGTCAGCGGGGCGCCGCCGAAGAGGTTGGAGAGCTGGACGCGGGCCATGCCGCCGGCGAGCGTGGTGTGGACGACGTTGCGGATGGACCTGCCGGGATAGCCGCGCTCCGTGCCCGGCTCGGCGGCGGCCGGGGACGCCGACCAGGAGCCGATCCAGCGGCCGGCGGCGGCCGGCGCGGCCGGGCGCGGGGACCGCCGCGCCTCCCCGGCGGTGCCGCCCGCCCCGCCCACGCCGGTGAATATCGCCACCGAGGTGGCCACGACCAGGGCCACGAGCGCGGCCAGCAGGGCGTGGGCCGCGCCACGGGACGGGGGTGGCCTGTTCATCGCGGACAACTCCCGGGGACACATCGACGGCGGGCGACGGCCGGACGTGGGGAACGACGCGGGGAACTCTTCGTCCGTTCCCCGAGTACGTCCGGTAGGGACAATGCACAGCGAGGACAGTCGGAACGGGTGGTGTCGATGAAACGGTTCCATGAAGAGGAGCCGGCTGCCGCCGGGGGCGGCGCGAATGCCGCCGATGGAGTGATGCTGCCCGGGCCGGCGGCCGGATTCACCTACAGCGCCGCGGACGAGGAGAAACGGCGCGGCGTGCGCCGGATGAAGGCCCTCGCCACGGGACTGCTGCTGACCGTGGCCCTGGTGTACGCCCTCGCGAAGTGGGCGCAGTCCGCGGGCGCGGGCGGCTGGGCCGGGTTCGTGGCCGCGGCGGCCGAGGCCGGCATGGTCGGCGCGCTGGCCGACTGGTTCGCGGTCACCGCGCTCTTCCGGCGGCCCATGGGCCTGCCCATCCCGCACACCGCGATCATCCCCACCAAGAAGGACCAGCTGGGCCAGAGCCTGGGCGAGTTCGTCGGCGAGAACTTCCTCTCCGGCGACGTGGTGCGGGTGCGGCTGCGGGCCGTCGGCATCGGCTCCCGGCTCGGCGCCTGGCTGTCCGACCCCGCGCACGCCGACCGGGTCACCGCCGAGCTGGCCACGGCGCTGCGCGGCGCCTTGACCGTGCTGCGCGACTCCGACGTCCAGGCGGTCGTCGGCGAGGCCATCACCCGGCGCGCGGACGCCGCCGAGATCGCCCCCGGCATCGGCGCGACGCTGGAGAAGGTCGTCGCCGACGGCGGCCACCACCGGGTCGTCGACCTGGTGTGCGTCCGGGCCCACGACTGGCTCGTCCTCCACAGCGACTCCGTCATGGCCGCCGTCACCGGCGGCGCCCCCGGCTGGACGCCGCGCTTCGTCGACCGCAAGGTCGGCGAGCGCGTCTACAAGGAGCTGCTGCGCTTCGTCACCGAGATGCGCGACATGCCGGACCACCCGGCGCGCGGCGCGGTCGACCGCTTCCTGACGGACTTCGCCCGCGACCTCCAGTCCGACGAGGACACCCGGGCCCGGGTGGAGCGGCTGAAGTCCGAGGTGCTGGGGCGCGGCGAGGTCCAGGACGTGATCGCCTCGGTGTGGTCCTCGGTCCGCGGGATGATCGTCGCCGCCGCCGAGGACGAGCGCAGCGAGCTGCGGCTGCGCACCCGCGCCTCGATCCTCTCGCTGGGCGCCCGGATGACGGAGGACGAGCGGCTGCGCCGGAAGGTCGACGGCTGGCTGGAGGACGCGGCCGTCTATGTGGTGACGACCTATCGGGACGAGATCACCGCCCTGATCACGGAAACGGTGGCGGGCTGGGACGCGGAGCACACCTCCCGCAAGATCGAGGCCCATATCGGCCGGGACCTCCAGTTCATCCGCATCAACGGCACGGTGGTGGGCGCCCTGGCGGGCCTGCTGATCTATACGGCGTCCCGGCTGCTGGGGGCGTGAGCCCTGCTGCCGGGGCGTGAGCCATGAGGGCGTGGACTTTGGGGGCGTGAGGTTTGGGGGCGTGAGCCCTGGGGAGTGCGCCCCTACCCCCTAGGGTCGGGGGCGTGCTGAAGAAACGTCCCCATCTCCTGTGGCTCCTGGCCCCCTACGCGCTCTACCTGGTCGCCCTCCCTCTCGTGGACCGCGTCCACCCGACCGTCCTGGGCCTGCCCTTCCTGTTCTTCTGGCTGCTCCTGGCCACCCTCCTCACGCCCGTCGCCGTCTTCCTCGCCTGGCGCGGCGACCGCGCGCGGGGCCGGGCATGAGCGGGAACGCCGCCGTCGCCTCGGCGATCTTCGGCGTCTTCATGCTCCTGACCGTCGCCCTCGGCCTGCTGGCCGTCCGGGGGCACGGCCGCGGCGGCGGGCTCACCGAGTGGTCGGTGGGCGGCCGCAGCCTGGGCACGGTCTTCATCTGGGTGCTGATGGCGGGTGAGGGTTACACCAGCTTCAGCTACCTCGGCGCGGCGGGCTGGGGCTACAACTACGGCGCGCCCGTGCTCTACGTCGTCGCCTACCTCTCCTGCGGCTACGCCATCGGCTACGTCGTCGGCCCGACGCTGTGGGCCTACGCCCGCCGCCACGGGCTCGTCAGCATCACGGACATGGTGGCCCACCGCTACGGCAAACCGTGGGCCGGTGCGCTGGTGGCGGTCCTGGCGACGGTGTGCCTGCTGCCGTACATCCAGCTCCAGATCACCGGCATGGGAGTCGTCGTCTCGACGATCTCCTACGGCGCGATCAGCCTGAACTGGGCCTACTTCATCGCCTTCGCGGTCACCACCACCTTCGTGGTCGTGAGCGGCCTGCGCGGCAGCGCGTGGGTGTCCGTGCTCAAGGACGTCCTGGTCATCGGCACCCTCGGCTTCCTCGCCGGGTACGTCCCCCTGCACTACTTCGGCGGCTACGGCCCCTTCCTGGACCGGATGGTGGCGGAGAAGCCGGACTGGCTGACCTTCTCCGGACACGGCGGCAGCGGGATGGCCGGGGGCTGGTTCGTCACGACCAGCTTCCTCAACTCCCTGACGGTCGTCATCTTCCCGACGACCGTGGCGGGCTATCTGGGCGCCCGCAGCGCCGACGCCCTGCGGCGCAACGCGATGCTGCTGCCCTTCTACAACGTGCTGCTGTTCGTGCCGATGCTGCTGGGCATGGCGGCGATCTTCGTGGTGCCCGGGCTCACCGGGGCGGGCTCGAACCTGGCGCTGTTCAAGCTGGTGGTCGACTCGCTGCCGGCGTGGGCGGTCGGGGTGATCGGGGTGGCCGGGGCGCTCTCGTCGATCGTCCCGATGGCCGTGTTCATGCTGGTCATCGGCACGATGTGGGGCCGGAGCGTGCTGGGGGCGATCCCCCGGCTCGCGGAGCGCCCGGAGCGGCAGAAGACGGCGGCGCAGGTCGTCGTGGTCGGGGCGGGCGCGCTGGCGCTGCTGCTCACGTACACCGCGCCCAACACGCTGGTGCGGCTGTCGCTCATCTCGTACGAGGGCATGGCCCAGCTCGTTCCCATGATCCTGCTGGGGCTGATGTGGCGGAGGCTGACGCTGTGGGGCGCCCTGAGCGGCCTCGTGGTGGGCGGCACGCTGGTGTGCGCGCTGGTCTTCACCGGGCACGACCCGGTGTGGGGGGTGAACGCCGGCGCCCTGGCGCTGGTGGCGAACGTGCTGGTGGCGCTGGCGGTGTCATGGTGGGGCCCGCGTCCCGGAGCGGCCGAGGCGGCCCGGCCCGACGACGAGGTCCTGGCCCGGGACCCGGGCCGCGACCCGGAGGGGGACGGCGCCCCGGCCGGTGCCGCTGTCAGTGGCAGGGGCTAGTATCGACGGCAGTTGAGATGTGATCAGGTGTTCGCCTGATCGTGGGGCTCGGTCGGCAAGGGGGGAGCTGTGGTGAACGTCGTCTTCCGTACGCACGTGGGCATGCTCCTCTTCCTGCTCGCCGAGCTGTGGCTGGCGCAGAGCGGGCTGAGCGGCCTGATGGCCTCGGTCGCCGTCGCCGTGGCCGCCTCCGTGGTGGCCACCGCGGCGCTGCTGCTGGCCGCCGTCGCCGCCCGCGCGTCCGGCCCGCTCACCCCGACCCGGATACGCACGGCGATCCGGGACCGTGAGCTGCGCACGGCCTTCCTCGCCCAGCGCGATCCCGATGCCCGGGGCCGTCGCCGGCCCCGGGCGCCCGGCCGTTCCGTCCCGACGGCCGCGTAGGCGCGCACACCCCGGCTCCGTCGCCCGTGGGGGGTGCCCGCGCGGCTCGTCACACCGAAATCCGCCTCTTTTGGCCTCGCCTTTTTGGCTTCGTTCGGTCACGACGGGACCCCGTGGAGGGCTCACTCGCCATGTCTTTCCTCTCACCGCTGTTCACCTCGCTCGGTTCGCTGCTCACCCATCTCGCGGACGCGGCCGAGCCGCTCCTCGGGGCCTCGGCCACGGCCGCCGCGATCGTGCTCCTCACCTGCTGCGTACGGCTCGCGCTGCTCCCGCTCGCCCGGTCGGCGGCGCGGGGCGAGCGCACCCGGGCCGAGCTCGCGCCCCGGCTGGCCGAGCTGAAGCGCAAGCACGGCAAGGACCCCGAGCGGCTGCGCGAGGAGGGGGCGAAGCTGTACGCGGAGTCCGGGTCGTCGCCGCTGGCCGGCTGTCTGCCGGCGCTCGCCCAGCTCCCGGTGTTCTATGTGATGTACCACCTGTTCTCCACCGGCGACGGCGGGGATCTGCTGGAGCACACGCTGCTGGGCGCCCCGCTCGGCGGCCGCTGGCCGGGCGCGCTGGACCACGGCGGGGTGTTCGGCGCCCAGGGGCTGGTGTACCTGGGGCTGTTCGCGCTGATCGCGGCCGTGGCCACGTGGACGTACCTGCGCAACCGCAAGGCCGCCGCCGCGCTGCCCGCGCCGGTGGCGGGCGACGAGCAGGTGCCGGGGATGGCGGCGATGGCGAAGGTGCTGCCGCTGCTGTCGTTCGGCACGCTGGTCACGGCCGCGGTGGTGCCGCTGGCGGCCGGGCTGTACCTGGCGACGACCACCACGTGGACGGCGGTGGAGCGGGTGCTGCTCCAGCCGCTGCGCACCCCGCGCGAGGCGGCGCAGGGGAAGCCGGCCGGGGGCTCGGCCGATGGGTCGGCCGGTGGTTCGGTCAAGGGCGCGGGCAAGGGCGCGGTCAAGGGCTCCGCGGTCAAGGGGAAGGCGCGGCAGAAGGGGAGGACTTCCGCCGCATAGGGGCCCAGGAGGGGATCCAGGGGCCGAAAGGGGACTTGTGGAGACGCCCTCCGGTCCTGTTCGATCATGCGGGGGTGTGGTGATGAGACTGCTGCGGGTCGGGCCTGCCGGGGCCGAACGCCCGGCGCTGCTGGAGGAGGACGGGACGCTGCGCGACCTGTCGCCCCTGGTGGCGGACGTCGACGGGGCGCTGCTCAGCGACCGCGCGGCCCTCGACCGCGTCCGGGCGGCCGTCGGGGCCCGGATCCTGCCCGTCCTCGACCCGGCCGGGCTGCGTGTCGGCCCGCCCCTGACCAGGATCGGCAAGATCGTGGGCATCGGGGTCAACTACCGCGACCTCGTCGCCCAGACCCGGGTCGCGACGCCGGCCGAGCCGGTGGTGTTCCTCAAGGCGCCCGACACGGTCGTCGGCCCGGACGACACGGTGCTGGTGCCGCGCGACAGCGTCAGGACGGACTGGGAGATCGAGCTGGGCGTCGTCATCGGCCGTACCGCGCGCTATCTGCGGACGGACGAGGAGGCGCTGGCGGCGGTCGCGGGCTACGTCCTCTCCCACGACGTCTCCGAGCGCTCGTACCAGAACGGGCGCAACGGCGGGCAGTGGGGCAACGCGTGGGGCAAGGGCAAGAACTTCGAGACGTTCAATCCGCTGGGGCCCTGGCTGGTGACGGCCGATGAGATACCCGACCCACAGGCGCTGAGGATGCGCCTGTGGGTCAACGGCCGGCTGACGCAGGACTCCAGCACGGCGGAGCAGATCTTCCCGGTGGCCCATCTGGTGCGCCACCTGAGCCAGTACATGACGCTCCACCCCGGCGACCTCGTCAACACCGGCACCCCGGCGGGCGTGGCGCTGGCCCGGCCCGAGCCCAAGCCGTATCTGCGGGCCGGGGACGTGGTGGAGCTGGAGATCGAGGGGCTGGGCCGGCAGCGGCAGGAGCTCAAGGACGCCTAGCGTCCACCGGCGCGTCGTCCGTGGGCCGTCCGGGGGCACGGAGGCGTGTGCTGCGGCGATCCATCAACCCTGCTAGGCATATTTTCGGATATGCACCCCACGCAGCCCGCGCAGCACACCCGGCCCATGCAGCACAAGGAGTATGCGCGATGGCTCCGGGTGAACCGCCCGGCGGCCTCGGTGATGGCCCTGCTGTCCCTGATCGGGGGCGCGCTGCTGGCCTGTGCCTTCAGCATGATGGGCACCGAGGACTCGGCGCCCGTCGCGGGCCCGGGGCCCTGCGTCCCGGGGACGTGCCCGGGCGCGTACCCCGAGCCCAACAACGGCCCCGTCACCAGCCGTGACAACGGCGTCAACATCTTCGTCGGCGGCGACTACACCGTGCGCCAGGCGGCGGCGGACGCCGAGGGGCGGATCGTCGTGCTGGGCGACTTCGACGTCTCCAAGGCCACCGGGGTCCCGCCCGTCTACCACGTGGGCGTCGTCGGGACCGGTTCCCGGGTGCCGCCGGACAACGGCTCGCCGTTCCTGCGGATCGGCGGCGACCTCAAGGTGGCCGCCGGGCAGCGGCTCGTGGCCGAGCAGGGCCCGGTCAGCGGGACCGTGGCGTACGCCGGGAGCGTTCACACCGGCACGGTCAGCCCCAGGGCCGTGCGCGACGTGGCCGCCGTCGCCCTCTACGGGCCCCTGCGCGAGGAGCTGACCTCCGCCAGCGACTGCTACGCCTACGAGCGGGGCGCGGCCCGCCGGAGCACGGGCACGGCCGTCAACCAGGGCGCCGCCACGGTCTTCACCGGCGACGGCCGCTCCCGCCTCCAGGTCTTCAACGCCCCCTTCGACCTCGTCGCGCCCGGCGGCGGCCCGCAGGAGCTGCTGTTCCGGGGCGTCCCCGACGGGGCGACCGTGCTCGTCAACCTCACCAACCCCGAGGGCGGCACGACCCGGGCCATCGGCACGTCCTCCGGCAGGCTCGCCGGAGTGCGGCGGGAACGGCTGCTGTGGAACTTCCCCGACGCGAAGGAGGTCCGCCTCACCGGCGGCGGCCAGCTGGACGGCACCGTGCTCGTCGGCCGCCGCTCCAGCGTCACACGGGTCACCCTGCCGGGCGTCAACGGCCGCTTCTTCACGGCCGGTTCCCTCATCCACGAGTCCGGCGCGGGCGGGATCGGCCAGGCCCTCCACGCCTACCCCTTCGACGGCTCCCTCCCCGACTGCGGCACCACCGTGCCCGCCGACCCGGCCGACTCCGGCGAACCCCTGCCCCTGCCGGTGCCCAGCGGCCCCGGCGCCCCGGCCGTCGGCCCGGCCGGACTCGCCGGTGCCCCCGGGGCCTCCTGGTCCCCCGCCCCGGACGCGCCGGTCGCCGGCGACGGCCATGAACTGGCCCGCACCGGACCGCCGATGGGCGCGTACATGGCGGCGGGCACGGCCCTCGTCGCCGCCGGCGCCGGACTCGCCCTCGTCGTCCTGTTCCGCACCCGGATGAGGGTGGTGGAGTGAGGGCGGCCCCACACGGAAGCCCCACACGGAAGCCCCATGCGGAAGCCCCGCGCGGAAAGGTCTCTCCATGCCCCGCACCCCCAGCGGCTGCTACCCCGTCGTCAGTCTCCGCCTGGCACGCCGGCTCCTCGGTGACGACCCGCGGCGCGACGTGCGCTGGATCGCCGCCGCACCGGGCATGCGCTGTGCCGAGATCGGCAGCGGCGGCGGGTACTACACGCCCGCCCTCGCCGCCCACCTGGGGCCCGGCGGCCTGCTGGTCGCGCTCGACCCGGCCGCCCACGACCCCCGCGCCCACCGCCGCACGGGCCCGGGCGCGACGACCGTCCACGTCGGCGGCGACGGTCTCGCCCTGCCCTTCGCCTCCGCCGCCCTGGACGCGCTGCTCTACAGCTACAGCCTGGAGGAGATGACCGACCCGGCGGCGGCGCTGGCCGAGGCCGCCCGGGTCCTGCGCCCGGGCGGGCAGCTCGTGCTCTTCCTCTGGCGCCCCCTGCTCCGCCGGGCGCACATGGCCGCGCTGAGCGACGCCGACGCATTCGACCTGCGGCGCGCCCGGCGCGGCGGCCAGAACCTGCGCCTGGCCTACCGCAGACGCTGAGGAACGGCCGGTCAGGAAACGGTGAGGACGACCTTCCCCGTCACCCGGTTGGTGTCGCCCAGCTCGTGCCCCTCGGCCGCCCGCTCCAGCGGGAAGACGGCCTCGACGACCGCCTTCAGCTTGCCCGCGCGCATGAGGTCCGCGATGGACCGCATGCCCTCCTGGTCGGCCTCGACGAGCAGGGGGCGGAAGCGCACGCCCCGGGCGGCGGCCCGCTCCGGGAGGTCCGCCGCGTAGGAGAGCAGGGCGATGTTGATCAGCTGTCCGCCCGGCTTGAGGACGTCGAGGGAACGGTCGGCGGTGTCGCCGCCGATGGTGTCGAGGACCAGGTCGACGGGGTCGATCTCGGTGAAGTCCTGGTTCCGGTAGTCGATCGTCTCGTCCGCGCCGAGCTCGCGCAGCAGCGCGTGCTTGGGGGCGCTGGCCGTGCCGATCACATACGCGCCCCGCTCCTTGGCGATCTGCACGGCGAGGTGGCCCACGCCGCCGGCCGCGGCGTGGATCAGCACCCGCTGTCCGGGCCGGACGTCCGCCGCGTCCACGAGCACCTGCCAGGCCGTCAGGGCGGCCAGCGGGATCGCGCCCGCCTGGACGTGGTCGACGCCCTCCGGCTTGCGCACCAGCGCGCGGGCCGGGGCGACGACGTACTCGGCGAACGACCCCACGCCGTAGGGGTAGGGGAGCATGCCGAACACCTCGTCCCCGGGCTCGTGCAGCGTGACGCCGACGCCCACGGCCTCGACGACGCCCGACACGTCCCAGCCCAGCACCAGGGGGAGCCGGTCGAGGAAGCCGGTGCCCTGCCGGTGCTTCCAGTCGGTGGGGTTCATGCCCGCCGCGCGGACGCGGACCAGTACCTCGGAGGGGCCGGGGACCGGCCGCTCGGTCTCGATCAGGTGGACGGCCTCGGGGCCGCCGTAGCTGTCCTGGCTGATCGCCTTCATCGTGCTTGTGCTCATGACCGAAAGGATTCATCGCCCCGGAACCCCGTCGACAGTGGCCCGGAGGCCATGATGTGCAAGGATCGGGCCATGCATCGTGTGGTGGTCCTGGCGCTGGACGGCGTCATCCCGTTCGAGCTGAGCCTGGCGTCGCGCCTGTTCGGCGTGGCCACAGGCGCGGACGGGCGGCGGCTCTACGAAGTGCTGACCTGCTCGCCGGACGGCGGCCCGGTCCGTACGGGCGCCGACTTCTCGATCAGCGTCGAGCACGACGCGTCGGTGCTGGCCACGGCCGACACCGTGGTGATCCCCGCGTCCGAGGCGTTCGCCGAGATCGTCGACAGCGACGCGCTGCCCGCCCCCGTGGCCGAGGCGCTGGCCCGCGTCCGCCCCGACACCCGCGTCGTCGGGATCTGCCTCACCACGTACGTCCTGGCGGCGGCGGGCCTGCTGGACGGCAAGGGCGCGGCCACCCACTGGTGCCACGCGGACCGTTTCCAGCGGCTGTACCCCCGGGTCGCCCTGGCGCCCGACGTGCTCTTCGTGGACTCCGGCCGCGTCCTGACCTCGGCGGGCGCCGCGGCGGGCATCGACCTGATCCTCCACCTCATCCGCCGGGACCACGGCAGCGGCGTCGCCAACCACGTGGCCCGCCGCTGTGTCGTCCCGCCCCAGCGGGAGGGCGGCCAGGCGCAGTACGTGGAACGCCCGGTGCCGCACAGCGCCGACACCGGCACGTCCGCGACCCGCGCCTGGGCCCTCGACCGCCTCCACGAGCCCCTCCAGCTCGCCGACCTGGCCCGGCACGCGGGCATGAGCCGGCGCACCTTCACCCGTCACTTCCGGGCCGAGGCCGGCCAGAGCCCCGGCCAGTGGCTCACCCAGCAGCGCGTCGACCTGGCCCGCCACCTCCTGGAGAGCAGCGACCTCCCGGTCACCCGCATCGCCGAACGCGTCGGCTTCGGCACGGACGCGACGCTGCGGCAGCACCTCCACGCGGCGATCGGCGTCTCACCGGGGGCGTACCGGAGGACGTTCCGGGCGTGACGTCACCCGGGTACGTCATCTGCCGGTGCGTCGTGGCCGGTCGCGCGGTTCCCCGCGCCCCTTCGGGGCGCTGCTAGACGAGGGACGGTCCCACGAGTGCCGCGATGTCGGCCACCAACTGGTTGTTCGTCGGGGCGGTGGCGGAGAGGCTCGTGGTCAGGACCGCGAGGACGATCGGGGCGCGGCGGTGCGGGGGCCAGACGACGCCGACGTCGTTGGCCACGGCGTAGGCCGAGCCGCCGCCGGTCTTGTCGGCGAGGGTCCAGCCCGGCAGGCCCTTGCGGAAGCGCTGCTTGTTGGTGGTGTTGGCGATCAGCCAGCCGGTCAGCCGCTCGCGGTCCGGGCGGGTGAGCGCGTTGCCGAGGACGAGGCGCTCATAGGTCCGGCCGATGGCGCCGGGGGTGGTGGTGTCGGTCTCGCGGTCCGGCTCGGCGGAGTTGAGCTCGGGCTCCCAGCGGTCGAGGCGGGTCGTGCCGTCGCCGATCGAGCGGCAGAAGCGGGTGATCGCGGTCGGGCCGCCCAGCTCGCGGAGGAGCAGGTTCGCGGCGGCGTTGTCGCTCTCGCTGACGGCGGCGGCGCACAGTTCGGCGACGGTCATGCCGTTCGCGAGGTTCTCCGGCTTCGCGGTCGAGTCGGCGTAGCCCGAGTCCCTGAGGAACTGCTCCGTGTACCGGATGCGCTTGCCGAGGAGTTCGCCGTGCCGGTCCTGGCGCAGGACGGCCGCCGCGGCGAGGGTCTTGAACACCGAGCACATCGGGAACGCGTCGTCCGCGGCGTACTCGACGGTGCGGCCCGTGGCCGTGTCACGCGCGTACACACCGATCCGGACGGAGTGCTTCCGCTCCCATTCCCCCAACTGCCGTGCGATCTCGTCCTCGCGCCGTGGCGTGGCCGCCACCGCGCTTCCGCCCGTCGTCAGCGTGGCGGCCAGCGCGGCTCCGGTGCCGAGCGCCAGCATGGCGCGGCGCGACGGGTGTGCCTCTGTGGTCTCCAACGTCTCGGTTTCCTCTCCAGTTGCGGCCAGGACATCACTCACGACGCCGCAAAAGTGGGCACCGGTTCCACTTCGGTGTGATCCGGTCAAACGGCCCGGACGCCGGTCAGTCGTACAGGCCGTCCGCGTACCGGGGGCCGTAGTAGCGCTCCAGCTCCTCCAGCGACGCCTCGGGGCGCTCCAGGCGCTTGGCGATCCCCGCGCGCGAGGTCACCTCCTCGGGCCGCCACGTCTCCGGCTTCCACAGGGAGGACCTCAGGAAGGCCTTGGAGCAGTGGTGGAAGACCTCCTCGATCTCGACGAGAAGCGCCAGTCGGGGGCGGTGCCCCTTGACCACCAGCTCGTCGAAGAAGGGCGCGTCGCGCAGGATCCGGGCCCGGCCGTTGACGCGGAGCGTGTCACCGCGCCCGGGGATGAGGAAGACCAGCCCGACGTGAGGGTTGCTCAGGATGTTGAAGAAGCCGTCGGCGCGGCGGTTGCCGGGGCGTTCGGGGATGACGAGGGTGGTGTCGTCGAGGACGAGCGCGAAGCCGTGCGGGTCGCCCTTGGGGGAGACGTCGCAGGTGCCGTCGGCCCCCGCCGTCGCCACGAGACAGAGCGGCGACCGGGCCAGCCACTCCTTGTCGAGGTCGTGCAGCCGCGTACGGACCTTGCCGGCCGCCGCCGCCGTCGGCTCACCGAGCAGCTCGCGCAGTTCCTCGGGCGAAGTGATCTCCGCTATCGCAGCGGTATCCATCGGTAAATCCCTCCCGTTGGGCCGGATCATGCTGTCCCGAGCTTAGATCCAGGGAAATCTCTTCGACAGAACCCGGCCCGGGACGGCAAGATCATCTTCATGACGAACCTCAGCGACCGCGCCGAACGCGCCATGGCCATCGCGACCCGGGCCGGGCGCCGGCTGGGGCTGCGCGCCGACGAACCCCGTGTGCTGCACGACGTGTTCAACGTACTGGTGCACCTCGCGCCCGAACCCGTCGTGGTGCGGGTGCCGTCCCTGGGCTTCGCCGGCGCCGAGGAGCTGGAGCGCAAGCAGCGTCGCGAACTCGCCGTCACGGGCTGGCTCGCGGATACCGGCGCCCCGGTCGTCCGGCCCAGCCCGCTGGTGCCGCGCGAGCCGGTCGTGACCGGCGGTACGTCGCTGACGTTCTGGGAGTTCGTCAGCGAGGAGAAGCCCGCCGCCGACGAGGACCTCCTGCAGCGGTTCGTCGAACAGACCGGGAACGCGGCGGAGTTGCACGCCCTCCTGGCCGGTTACCCCGGTGAACTGCCCGTGCTCTCCCCGCTCGTGCCCGGCCTGCGCCCCCTGCTGGACAAGCTGGCCGAGCGCCGCCCGGACGGGCTCACCACGGCGGACCTGGACCGGGCCGAGGCCGAGTACGCCGCGCTCGAGGCCCTGGTCGCGGACCTGCCCGCGCACTTCCCCGGCTCCCGCCTCCAGCCGCTGCACGGCGACTCCCCGGCGTACAACATGCTGCGCGTCACCGGCGGCCGGCGGCTCTTCAGCGACTTCGAGGACGTCACCCTCGGCCCCGTCGAGTGGGACCTGACCCTCGTCGGCCCGCAGGGGATCGAGGCGTACGAGCGCGCCGGCGGCGGGCCCGTGGACCCCGCCCTCCTGGAGGCCATGGAGGGCGCACGGCTGCTCCAGGTGGTGGGGGCGCTGGCGTTCGTGCCGCTGATGCCCGAGATGGGGGCGATGCTGGAGCCCGCCGTCGCGCGCTGGCGCGAGCGGGCCCCGCTGTCCGTCAGTCGCTAGCCGTCAGCCGTTCAGCGTGACCGTACGGGCCTCGGCGGCGGAGGTCTTCGCCGCCTCCAGCACGCGCAGCGCGGCCGCCGCCTCCCGGGCCGTGACCGGCGGCAGGCCGCCCGTGCGCAGCGCCTCGGCGATCGCGGCGTAGTACGCGGGGTAGTCGCCGGGCAGCGTCGGCACCGGTTCGCCGCCGCCCGTCAGCGGGGACTCCCCGGCGCCCAGCCTGCCCCAGGAGGACTCCGCCTCGACGCCCCAGGGGGCCGCCGGGTCCGGCCGCAGCCCCTCGCGGAGCGCGCCCTCCTGCGGGTCGAGTCCGTACTTCACATACCCGGCCGTGTCGCCGAGCACCCGGAAGCGCGGGCCGAGCTGGGCGGCGGTGGCGCTCATCCACAGATGGGAGCGGACGCCGGAGGCGTGGCCGATGGCGATGAACGTGTCGTCGTCCGCCTCCGCGCCCGGCCTGCGCACGTCCGACTCGGCGTAGACCGTGACGGCCGGGCCGAAGAGGGCGAGGGCCTGGTCGACGAGGTGGCTGCCCAGGTCGTAGAGGATGCCGCCGATCTCGGCGGGGTCGCCGGACTCGCGCCAGCCGCCCTTGGGGCGGGGCCGCCAGCGCTCGAAGCGGGACTCGAAGCGCTGCACCTTGCCGAGGGCGCCGCCCTCGACCAGCTTGGTGACGGTGCGGAAGTCGTTGTCCCAGCGGCGGTTCTGGAACGCGCTGAGCAGCAGCCCGCGCTCCTCGGCCAGCACGGCCAGCTCCTCCGCCTCGGCGGCGGTCGCGGCCAGCGGCTTGTCGACGACGACCGGCAGCCCGGCCTCCAGCGCGGCGCGCGCGAGCGGGACATGGGTGCGGTTGGGGGAGGCGATGACGACCAGGTCGAGGTCTTCCGCGTGCTCCAGGAGCGCCTCGGCGGTGGCGACGGTACGCACCCCGGGGTGCTCGGCCAGGGCCTGCCGCTGCCGCTCGGGGTTGGCGGTGACCACCGTGTCGAGGGTGAGCCCGTCGGCGGCGGCGATGAGCGGGGCGTGGAAGACGGAGCCCGCGAGGCCGTAGCCGATCAGGCCGACGCGGAAGGGGGCGGTGCGCGGATCGTCCATGCCCTCCACTTTGGCAACGCTGTTGCATAAGCGCAAGTGGAGGGGAGAATGGGATCTGTGAGCAATCTTGGAGCCAACCTCGCCGCACTGCGCGATCACAACGCCGCCGTGGTCCTCGGGCTGCTGCGCGACGCGGGCGAGGGCGGCGCGAGCCGCGCGGAGCTGGCCGCGCGGTCGGGGCTGACGCCCCAGGCCGTCAGCAAGATCACGGCGCGGCTGCGGGCGGAGGGCCTGGCGGCCGAGGCCGGGCGGAGGGTCTCCACGGGCGGCAAGCCGGCGACGGCGCTGCGGCTGGTGCCGGGGGCGGGACGGGCG
>NZ_JAILXP010000390.1 GCF_020740895.1 Streptomyces sp. UNOB3_S3
GAACCGGGGACGGGCGGCCGTGACCATGCCGTGGCGCGCCCGGACGCCCGCCCGGGTGCCCGACTGGGCGGCGGTGGCCGGGCCCGCGCTGTTCGCGGCCGGGGACGCGCTGCTGGTCAACGGGGTCACACCCCGCTTCTCGCTGTGGGTGTCGCTGCTGGCGGCAGTGTCGCTGCTGTGGCGGCGCCGGTTCCCGGCACCGGTCTTCCTGGCGACGCTGCCGGGGATGTACTACGCGTACATCTGGATCGCGCCGATGTTCGCGCTCTACACGCTGGCGGTGCGGCGCACGGCCCGGCCGCGCGCCGACAAGTGGCTGCTGGGCGGCGCCGGGCTGCTGATGGCCGCCGCGCAGTTCCTGCCGTACCCGGTGTCCGACCTGGCGCTGGGCGACCGCCGCGAGACGGGCGTCAATCTGCTCGACTCGCTCGTGGTGGCGACCACGCCCATCGCCTTCGGCCTGCTCACCCGCGCCCGCCGGGAGCTGGTGGCCCGGCTCGACGAACTGACGCGCAGCCGCGCCCGGGAGGACCGGCTGCTGGCCGACCGGGTGCTGGCCACGGAACGCGCGCGGCTCGCCCGGGAGATGCACGACGTCGTCGCCCACCAGGTCAGCCTGATCAGTCTCCAGGCGGGGGCCGTGCAGATCAGCACCGGGGACACCGCGGCCCGCGAGGGCGCCCGGACGATCCGGGAGCTGTCGGTGCGCACCCTGGACGAACTCCGGCACATGGTGGGCATCCTGCGCGCCGCCGGGGCCGACACCGAGGAGCTCACACCGCAGCCCCGGCTGTCCGACCTGCCGCGACTGATCGAGCTGAGCGCGCTCGACGTCGCCTTCGAGGACGGCTCCGACCCCGGAGCCGAGCGCCCGGAGGCCGTGGAGCGGGCGGCGTTCCGCACGGTCCAGGAGGCGCTGACCAATGTGCGCAAGCACGCGCCCGGGTCGAAGGTGCGGGTGCGGGTCGCGGAGGAGCCGGGGGAGCTGGTGGTCGAGGTCCGCAACGGCCCGGCGGACGCGGCGGTGCCGGCTCCGGAGCTGCCCGGCGGGGGCCACGGCCTGGTGGGGCTGCGCGAACGGGCGCAGAGCCTCGGCGGGACGCTGGAGGCGGGTGCGACGGACGAGGGCGGATTCGCCGTACTGGCCCGCTTTCCGTCGACGGAACGCTGACGTCGACAGAACGGTGATGTCGACGGAACGCTGACGTCGACGGGACGGTGACGTCGACGGATCGCTGAATCACCCGTGCCGGTGCCAGGGGCCGCCGGGTTGTTGACGATGCGACCATTCACCCGTCCGGTGGATGGCGGGGCGGCCTGATGACGGGTCAGGCGGACAGCGGGTCCGTGGTCTCCTCGGTCGCGCTGTCCAGGTCCGGGTAGACCTCGAAGAGTCTGCGCACCCCCAGCGCGGCGAGCACCCTGTTGACGTGCGAGCCGTCCACCGCGCCCTGGGCGGGCAGGATCAGCCGCAGCCGCCCCTGACAGGAGCGCATCAGCCGGCGGGCGGCGATCAGCACGCCCACGCCGCTGGAGTCGCAGAACCGGACTTCCGCGAGGTCGAGCACCAGACTCCGCCGCCCGTCCGCGACAGCCTCGTGCACGTGCTGCCGCACCGTTGGGGAGGTCACCAGATCCATCTCGCCGCAGACCCGGAGCACGGCCCACTCCCCCTGCTCGTGCTCCACCACCTTCAACGTCACGCGCTCGAGCCCCTTCACTCGGTCTGTCGTTCCTATGGAATGGACCCTTCCGCGGTATGGCTGCCTGGCGCTTCCCCCGTGCGGCGCCGAGTGAAACACCGCGGTCTCGTACGCGGTACAAGCCGACCACTGTTGAGCCTATGCCCAGCTCGAACCGTTCATCCCCATAGATCCGGTCACACCCGCATAACACATCGGCACATTCGTGCACGTACGATCGACCCCGATCGCCACTTGGGTGGATCATGCACATAAAGTCACCGCCCCAATACCACACGCGACATGGACCGGGCGGCGTCTTTCCGGGATTCACCCCAACCGCTCGTGCGGTGTCGGAGCCGCCCGTTACATTCGGCGTGAGGGCGTACAGCAGTGCGTACGCGTAAGGGGGCCGGGCCATGACGAACGACGCGCCACCGCGCTGGGACCGCAGGATGCAGCAGCGCCTCGCGCACGGCGAGGCGGCGGCCCTCGGCGAGCTCTACGACCGCTTCGCCTCCCTCGTGCACGGCCTCGCCCACCGCGTCCTGGACGACGAGGCCGGGGCCGACCGCGTCACGCGCGAGGTCTTCGGCCACATCTGGGAGCACCCCGAGGAGTTCGACCCCCGGGAGGGCTCCCTGCGCTCCTGGATCGCCGGCCTGGCCCACCGGCAGGCCGTCAGCAGGCTGCGGCGCACGGAGACGGACGGGGAGCGCCCGGCGGCCGAGATCGAGGAGAAGGTGCGGGCCGCGAGCGCCGCCGCCCGCGCGGACTACATCGTCACGTCCATGCCCGCGCCCCTGCGGGCCGCGCTGGATCTCGCCTACTTCCGCCGCCTCGACTACCGCCAGACCGCCATGCGGCTCGGCGTCACCGAGGACGAGGCGCGGCGCAGACTCCGGCTCGGTTTACAACTGCTGTCCACGGCCCATGAGGGCCCGCGCGCGGTCTCGCCGCCCGGCGGTGGGGCGGCGCTGCGATGAGCACGGCACCCCGCCCGCCCGTCCGCTCCCACCCCCTGCTCAAGTCGCTGCTCGGCGCCTGGGCGCTGGCCGCCTGCTCGGCCGAGGAGACCGCCGCCGTCGAGGCCCATCTGACCGACTGCGCGCCCTGCGCCGACGAGGCCGTCCGGCTGCGCGACGCGGTCGCGCTGCTCCACCCCGAGGACAGCCTGGACCTCGATCCGGGGCTGCGCGGCCGGGTGCTGGCCGGGGCGCTCAGCCGCAGACCCGCGCGGATCCCGGTCCCCGGGTGGGCCGCCCCCTACGAGGCGGAGGCATCCCGGCTCGACGCGCTGCTGCGTGACATCGGCGAGGCCGAATGGCGGGCCCCGGTGCGGCTGGAGTGGTTCGACGGGCGCGCCCCCGCCGCCCGCGAGGTGACGGTGGCGGATGTCATCGGCCATCTCACCGCGGTGGACACGGTCGTGGCGGGCGCGCTCGGCATGGCGGACCCGCTGCGCGGAGCGTCGCCCGAGGAGCGGACGGAGGCCCTGTGGGCGGCGGACCCGGGCGGCCGGACGTCCGTCACCGTCCGGGCCGCGTGGCGCGACCAGGAGCAGGCGCTGATACGGACGGTGTCCTTCGCGGGCGGCGCCGCCGCGGAGCTGCCCGTGGACTACGGGCCGTTCGCGCTGCCGCTGCGCGACGCCTTCCTGGACCGGGCCTTCGAGTGCTGGACCCACGCGGGGGACATCGCGGAGGCGGTCGACTACCCCTACCAGCCGCCGTCGCCGGCCCACCTCAACGGCATGATCGACCTGGCGGCCCGGCTGCTGCCCGGCGCGATAGCCACCCGGCGCCGCGCCGGCCTCGCACCGCCGGCGCGCACCCTGGTGGCGGCGGGGGCACCGGGACGCGCACTCCATCTGGAGATCGAGGGCCGGGGTGGCGGACACTGGTACATCGCCCTGGACTCCCCCGGGGCGACCGGGACACCGGAGGGGGAGGTGGCGCATGTGGCGCTGGACGGGGTCGAGTTCTGCCGGCTGGCCGCGGGCCATGTACCGCCGGAGGAAGCGGCGGCGGGTTCGCTCGGCGACCCGGAAGCCGTGCGCGACGTCCTGTACGCGACGGCATCACTGTCACGGCTGTGACACGCCGCTGACCCGCTCCTGAGCCGGGAGACCGGCCGGGAGCGGGGCCACGCGGGTGCGAGCTGCGGGCTACGGGCTGCGGGCTACGCGAAGACGACCGTGCGGGTGCCGTTGAGCAGGACGCGGTGCTCGCTGTGCCACTTCACGGCGCGGGCCAGCGCCTGGCACTCGACATCGCGGCCGACGGCGACGAGCTGCTCCGGGGTGACCTGGTGGCCCACCCGCTCGACCTCCTGCTCGATGATCGGGCCCTCGTCGAGGTCGGCCGTCACATAGTGCGCGGTGGCACCGATCAGCTTCACACCGCGCGCGTGCGCCTGGTGGTACGGCTTCGCGCCCTTGAAGCTCGGCAGGAAGGAGTGGTGGATGTTGATGATCCGGCCGGACAGGGCCTTGCAGAGGTCGTCGGAGAGGACCTGCATATAGCGGGCGAGGACGACCAGCTCGACGTTCTCCGCCTGGACGAGCTCCAGCAGCCGCGCCTCGGACTCCGCCTTGTTCTCCTTCGTCACCGGAATGTGATGGAAGGGGACGCCGTAGGAGCCGACGAGCTCGGCGAAGTCCGTGTGGTTGGAGACCACCGCGGCGATCTCCACCGGGAGGGCGCCGATCCGGGAGCGGAAGAGCAGGTCGTTGAGGCAGTGCCCGAACTTGGACACCATCAGGACGATGCGCATCTTCTCGTCGGCCCGGTGGATCTGCCAGTCCATCTGGAAGGAGTCCCCGACCGCCGCGAAGCTGGCCCGCAGCTTCTCCAGCGTCACCGGCGCCTCGGCGCCGAAGTGGACGCGCATGAAGAACAGGCCCGTGTCGCGGTCACCGAACTGCTGGCTGTCCTCGATGTTGCAGCCGGTCATGAAGAGGTAGCTGGACACCGCGTGAACGATGCCCTGCTTGTCCGGGCAGGAGAGGGTGAGGACGTACTGCTGGGGCTGTTCGGTGGTCATAGCCCAATAGCGTCGCACACCCGGGCCCCTGCCGTTGCCCGTCGGCGCATCGCCGGTACCTCAGTACCTCGTCAGTACCTCGTCGCGAGCTCCAGCACCGCCAGCGGGGGCGGCGGAGCGTCCGGATCGTGGCCGTCGCCCACCGCCAGCCGGACGTGGGCCTCACGGGCGGCGCGGACGGCCTCCGGCCAGCCGTGGTGCTCCAGATACGCGGACGCCGGCGCGTCCGCCCCGACCTGGTGCATGATCCGCAGGACACGCAGCACGGCGACGTCGACGAGCGCGGCCTCTCCCGAGTCCCGGAAGACCGTGCCGACGTATTTCTCCGCCGACCAGTTGTCCAGCCAGGTGTCCTCGACCAGGCGGTAGACGGCGTCGGTCACATCCCCGTACCCCTCCCGGCCCGCCACCCAGCACTCCTGCTGGAAGACCGGATCCGAGAGCATGTGCAGCGCCGAGCGCACGTTCGCACGCCAGCGCCACCACGGCATGTCATTGAGCGGCATACCGCCCATGGTGGTCGAGCGGCGGCCGCGACGGGAAGACTTCTCTGAACCCTGCACAACAATCGATCGTACGTTCCCGTGTGCCGGGCCGGGGCCCGGCCCCGTCATTCAGGCACCGTCATTCACGGAGCCCCGGCACTCACAGCACTCACAGCTGGGTCCAGTCGTGCGGCGTCAGGCCGTACTGCCGCGCGATCGGGTTCCACAGGTCGGCCGCCTTCTTCTTCGCGGCCGTCGCGTCGGCGCTGGCCCGGTCGCCGTCGAAGCTGTCGCGCGTCGGCCGGGCGTGGTCCTTCACACAGCCCTTCTTGTCCTTGGCCTGGCGGGCCCAGGCCGCGTAGTGGCTGTCCGCCGACGCGGACGACTGCCACGCCTTCGTCAGCTGCGCGGTCAGGGCGGCGCTGTTGGACAGCTTGTCCGTGGGCGTCTGCCCGAGCCGGCCGACCAGGGCGTTGCGCTCGCCCGCGGCGGCGGTGAGGTCGTTGGCGGACTTGTCGAGGTCCTTGCAGTTCCGGGTGGCGTCCACGGCCCTGATGACCGCGTCCCGGCTGTTGTTGCTGTCCTTCAGCAGCGCGTCCAGCGCCTTGGCCTGCGCCGCCGCCGGGTCGTCGGCGGGCTTGGCGGACGGCGAGGGCGTGGCACTGGGGGTGTTCTGGGGCGTGGGCGAGGCGGAGGCGGACGGGGCGTTCGTCGCCGGGCTCGCGGCGGCGGCGTTCTGCCGGTCGCCGCCCTTGTCGTCCCCGTCGCTGAGCAGCGCGCCCGCGCCGAGCCCGGCGACGGCGCAGCCCGCGACGACGGCCGCGATCACCACGACCGGGGACTTCTTGCGGCCCGCCGGCCGCGGTCCGTCATGGCCGCCGCGCGGGCCCGCCGGGGGGACGGGCACGCCCGGCGCCCCCGGACCGCCCGGCATCCCCGGACCGCCCCGGTGACCCTGCGGGCCCGGGGTGCCCGGGGTACCCATGGTGCCCGGGGCGCTCTGGGGGTAGCCGTACGAACCGACGGCGCCGTGGGCCGCCGCCTGCGGCTGCCCGGCGAAGGACGGGGGCACGGACCCGCCCGGCGGCACGGACCCGCCCGGCGGCACGGGCGGCAGCTGCTGCGTGGGCGTGGCGGAGCGGAAGAGCGTGTCGAACTCGGCGGGCGGCGGTCGCTCCCCGGGCCGGGCCATCACCGAGAAGGGTGTGGCGGGCGTGGGCGAGGAG
>NZ_JAILXP010000391.1 GCF_020740895.1 Streptomyces sp. UNOB3_S3
GTTGCTGGGGGCGGGGCCGGTGGCGTTGCTGATCGCTCGTTCCTGAACCCGCCGGTACTCAGGCGCCGGGCGGGCCGATCAGGTCCGAGACCCGCACGAACTCGTACCCACGGGCCCGCAGCTCCGGCACGATCCGCTTCACCGCCTCCTCCGTCGTCGGGGCCGCGCTGCGCGTGCAGTGCATCACCACCACCGAGCCGGGCTTGACCTGCGAGAGCACCTGCGCGGCCACGGGCTCGGCCCGTTTCGCGAAGGCGTCGCCGCTGACGACGTCCCACTGGACGGCCGTGACCTTCGCCGGGCCTGTCTCGCGCAGCGTCGCGTCGTCGTGGCAGCCGCCGGGGAAGCGGAAGTACGGGACCACGTGCTCGACCCCGGCGGTGCGGAAGGCCGCGAAGGCGCGCTCGACGTCGGCGCGGGCGGTGCCGCGCGGGACGGTCGGCAGGCCGTAGCAGGGGGTGGTGAAGGCGTGGTGGCTGTAGGAGTGGTTGGCGACCTCGAAGAGGGGGTCGGCGCCTATGGAGCGGGCCTCGTCGGGGTACTGCTCGGCCCACCGGCCGGTCATGAAGACCGTGGCGGGCACCTTCAGGTCGCGGAGCGCGGCGATGAGCCCGGGGTTGTCGAAGCGTTCCCCGCGCGCCGCGCGCGGGCCCTGGTCCGCCGTCATGTCGGCGTCGAAGGTGAGCGCGACCCGCTTGCGGCCGTCGCGGGCGCCGTGCGAGAAGACGGGCGCGGCGCCGCCCGGCCCCGCCGGGAGGGTGGGCGCGGCGGACGCGGACGGAGCGGACGGAGAGGAAGCGGAAGGTGACGCCGGGGCCGTGCGGCCCGGCCGTCCGGCGCCGCCCGGCTTGTCGTCCCCGCCCTTTCCCTGTCCGCAGGCGGCCAGGGCCGCGCAGAGCGCCAGGGCGGCGGCCGGCGCCAGGGCGTGCCGGGCACGGGCGCGGGCGCGTGAAGGGGTGCTCATGGGGCGCATGGGTCGCGCGGGGCGGCCGTCACTCGCCGGCGTCGACGAGCGGCTTCGCGTCACGTGCCAGCGCCGTGAGCCGGGAGATCGCCCGGAAGTACTTCTTCCGGTAGCCGCCGTTCAGCATCTCCTCGCTGAACAGCTCGTCGAAGGGCCGCCCGGACGCCAGCACCGGGACCTCGCGGTCGTAGAGCCGGTCGGCGAGGACGACCAGGCGCAGCGCGGTCGACTGGTCCGGCACGGCCCGGACGCCGGTCAGGCAGACGGCCCGGACGCCGTCGCACATGGCGCCGTAGCGGCTCGGGTGGACCTTGGAGAGGTGGTCCAGGAGGTCGGGGAAGGCGTCCAGGGAGGCGCCCTCGACGCGGTGCGCCACGCGCTCGACGGTCTCGTCGTCGTACGGGGCGGGGGCCTGCGGCAGGCCGCGGTGGCGGTAATCCTCGCCGTCGATGCGCAGGGGGCGGAAGTGGGCGGAGAGGCCCTGGATCTCGCGGAGGAAGTCGGCGGCGGCGAAGCGGCCCTCGCCGAGCCTGCCGGGCAGGGTGTTGGAGGTCGCGGCGAGCGCCACGCCCGCGTCGACCAGCTTGCCCAGCAGGGTGGAGACGAGGACGGTGTCGCCCGGGTCGTCGAGCTCGAACTCGTCGATGCACAGCAGCTTGTGGCCGCTGAGGGTCTGGACGGTCTGCTGGAAGCCCAGGGCGCCGACGAGGTTCGTCAGCTCCACGAACGTGCCGAAGGCCTTCCGCTCGGGGGCGGCCGGGGTGGCGTGCCAGAGGGAGGCCAGCAGGTGGGTCTTGCCGACGCCGTAGCCGCCGTCGAGGTAGACGCCGCGCGGGCCGGCGGGGGCGGCGGGCTTCGTCTCGCGCCGGAACCAGCGCTTGCGGCCGGTGGCGGCCTCGCCGCCGAGCCCGCCCGCGAAGCCGCCGAGGATCTTGACGGCCTCGGTCTGGCTGGGCTGGTTCGGGTCGGGGATGTAGGTGTCGAAACGCACCGAGTCGAAGCGCGGCGGCGGCACCATCTCGGCGACCAGACGGTCGGCCGGGACGTGCGGGGCGCGCGAGGTGAGCGCGACGGGGGTTCCGGCCGGGCCGCCGGTTATCGGACCGGGGGCCGCGGGGCCCGTGGCGCTTGCGGGTGATGCGGTGGAGGACGACACAGCTGTCCAGCGTAGCCCCTGAAAGAGCGGTGGCCCGCCCGCGCGGAGCGAGCCATGTCACACTGCCGCCTATGCGACGCCTGTTCCCCTCCCCGCTCAGCCCCGCCGACCTCGACGACCGCGAATGGGGGCTGGACGAGCTCGCCGATCTCTACGCGTACCCGGCCGGCCTGCCCGCGGGGACGGCGTGGCTGCGGGCCAACATGGTCTCCTCGCTGGACGGCGCGGCCCATCACGAGGGCCGGTCGCAGCCGCTGTCCTCGGCGGCCGACATGCGGATCTTCGGCACGCTGCGGGGGCTGGCCGACGCGGTGGTGGTCGGCGCGGAGACCGTGCGGCAGGAGGGCTACCGGCCCGCGCGGGCCCGTGAGGCCTTCGCGGCGCGGCGGGCGGCGCTCGGCCAGGGGCCCGCGCCGGTCATAGCCGTGGTGAGCGCGGGGCTCGACCTGGACTTCTCGCTTCCGCTGTTCACCGCGCCGCTGGTGCCGACGGTCGTGCTGACCGGGGCGGACGCCCCGGCGGAGCGCGTGGCCGCCGCGCGGGCGGCGGGCGCCGAGGTGCTGGTGGCGGGCGAGGGGCCGGGTGTCGACGTGGCGCGGGTGCCGGGGCTGCTGGCCGGGCGGGGGCTGACGCGGCTGCTGACCGAGGGCGGCCCCCGGCTGCTGGGACAGTTCGCGGCGGCCGGGGTGCTGGACGAGATGTGCCTGTCGCTGGCGCCGGTGGTGGCCACCGGGACGGCGCCGCGGATCATGGCGGGGCCGCCGCTGGCGGTGCCGGAGCGCTTCGCGCTGGGGTCGGTGCTGGAGGACGGCGGTTTCCTCTTCACCCGGTACCGGCGGGCCGGCGAACGGCCGGCGGTCTGACGCCGGAGGTCGGACCCCGGAGGTCTGACAATCGGCGGAATTTACCGTTCCGGTTTAACTCGGGGTGGGCAGAATTGAGTCAGACGCTCCCCCGGGGGCACAGGATCAAAACAGGCGGGTTCCCGGGGAACCCGCGCAGGATGGTTTCTGTTGGGGCCCGGTGGCCCATGGAGAAGAAGGGCTCCCACCGTGTTCACGAGCGTATTGATGATCGAGCAGCCGCTTTCCGCGACGGATGTCGACTTCGTCACGACCCTCCACGACGACGACATGTCCTTCGTGGTCCTCATGCGGCCCAGAGGTGACGAGGACCGGCTGCTGCGCGCCATCGACGACGTGGCCCTCGGCGAGCTGGAGCAGGCGCTCCACGAGGCCGACGAGCCCGAGGGCGACGCGGCCGTGCGGCCCGCCGCGGTGGCCCTGGAGCACTCGCTGCGCCTGCTGCGCGAGGCGGGCTGCGAGGCCGTCGGCCAGCTCATCGACGGCCACCCGCTGGACCTCCTGCGCTCCGTCGTGGAGCAGACCCACGCCGACGAGGTGATCGTGCTGACCGCGCCCCACCTGGTCGAGGAGTTCTTCCACCGCGACTGGGCCTCGCGCGCCCGCCACAAGGTCGGGGTGCCCGTCCTCAAGCTCTACGCGCACGCCGACGGGGAGGAAGAGGGCGAGGAGGCGCCGGCAACCGAGCGCGACTGAGCCGGGCGGGCGCCGCCGTCACCCCGGCTCGCCGTCACCCCAGCTCGCCGTCGCGCATCGTCAGCACCCGGTCGGCCCGGCCGAGCAGCCCCCGGTCGTGGGTGACCAGCACCGTCGCCGTGCGGTGCCGGCGGGTGACCTCGGCCAGCAGCTCGACGACCCGCTCGCCGCGCTCGTGGTCCAGGGCCGACGTCGGCTCGTCCACCAGCAGCACGGCGGGGCCGCCGAACAGCGCGCGGGCGATGTTCACGCGCTGCCGCTCGCCCCCGGACAGCTGATGGGGACGGCGCCGCCGCTTCGCCGCGTCCAGGCCGACCGACTCCAGCAGCTCCGCCGCCCGCGCCCGGGCCGCCCGTACGGTTTCACCGCGCAGATGGGCGACGGCCAGCAGCTGTTCCTCGGCCGTCAGCGACGGCAGCAGGTTCGGCTGCTGGAAGACGATGCCGATCCGTTCGCGCCGCAGCGCGGTGCGCTCCTTGGCGCTCAGCGCCCCCGTGTCGCGCCCCGCCACCACCACGCGCCCCGCGTCGGGGCCGCGCAGCGTCGCCGCGACCGCCAGCAGGCTGGACTTGCCCGAGCCCGACGGGCCGACGACCGCCACCAGCTCGCCGGGCGCCACGGTCAGCGACACCCGGTCCAGGGCGGTGAGCGTGCGGTCCCCGTCGGGGTAGGTGAGGACGACGTCCTCCAGGGAGAGGCCGGGAGGGGTGTGCGTGGTCATCGGGTGGCTCCCAGCGCGGTCAGCGGGTCGACGGACGTGATGCGGGCGACGGCGAGCGCGGATCCGGCCAGCCCCAGCAGCACCATGGCGGCCACCGGGACGGCCACCGCCGCCGCGCTCAGCTCGAACGGCACCGCCGCCGAGGCCAGCGCCCCGCCCGCGACACCGGCCGCGGCGCCCGCGGCCGCGCCGGCGGCCAGCACCACCGCCGCCTGCCCGAGCGCGTCCCGCACCAGATAGCCGCTGCTCGCGCCCACGGCCTTGAGCACCGCCACGTCGGGCCGCCGCTGCACCGTCCACACCGTGAAGAAGGCCCCCACCACGAGCGCGCTCACCACGAACAGGAAGCCCTGGACCATCCGGAGCGTGCCGTGCTCGGCGGCGTAGCCGTCGATGCCGTCCAGCGCGTCGTCGAGGGCGACGGCCTTCGTAGTGCGGGCGACGGCCCCCGACGGCGTCCCGGAGCCGGTCACCGCCAGCGCGGTCGGCCGCGCCAGGTGGCTCACCTCGCGCCAGGTGGCGAGCGTCGTCCAGACGGTCGGCGCGTGCCCGTGGCCACGGTCGGGCGTGACGCCGGAGACGGTCAGCTCCCGGGTGCCGAGGGTGATCCGGTCACCGGGCCGCAGCCCGTGCTCCCGGGCGATCCGCCGGCTCACGGCCGCCTGCCCGTCGGCGGGGGCGGCCCCCTCCTCGGGCGCCGGGGCCAGCCGCTCCGGGCCGCCGAGCACGCTCACCGACCCGGCCGAGCCGCCCGCCGTCAGCCGGGTCATCGCCACGCCGAACGGCTCCGCCGACCGCACCCCGGGCGCCCGGCGCCAGGCCTCGGCCTGCCGCTCGTCGACGGTGCTGTTGGAGAACGACACCTCGGGCGCGGCCCCCGCCGGGGCACCGAAGACCACCCGGTCCACCGGCAGCCCCGCCACCGCCGACGAGGCCTCCCGGGCCAGGCCGTCGGTCAGGCCGTAGAGAAAGACCACGAGCGTGGTGATGAGCGCGACGACCGTCCCCATGAGGGCGAAGCGCCCCCGGGCGAAACGGATGTCGCGGAGCGCGACGAACAAGGGATTCCTTCCGGCGCCGGATCGGGACGCTTCCAGGCTGCCGTCCGGAGCCCGCGCCGCCATCGGGCCGGGGGACGGTCCGTGGACCGTCCATCGGGTGCACCCGAAAATCAATCGAACGGTTGATGGCGGGCGGGTCCGGGGCTTCCGGCACCGGCCCGTACGCTCGATGGGGTGAGCCGAACGAGCCCTTCCGACCCCGGCGCGCCCGCCGCCTTCCCACGTGGGCGCGAGGCGGCCTCCGACGTGGCCCCGCTGCGGCTGGTCCGCCTCGCCTTCCACGGCGCCTTCTACGCGCTGCTCGGCGTCGCCCTGGCCCCCACCGTGGCCGGACGGCCGTCGGCGGGCCCCTTGGCCGTCCTGCCGCTGGGCGCGCTGCTCGCCGCCGTGTACGCGGCCGGGACCGTCCGCCCCGCCCGCCGCCCCGGGCTCTGGCTCTCCGCCGTCACGGCCCTGTGGCTGGCGCTCCTCGCCCTGGACCGCGGCTTCAGCTACGTCGCCTTCCCGCTGTTCTTCCTCTTCCTGCGCGCCCTCCCCGTCCGCTGGGCGCACCCCGCCGTGGCCGCCGCCACGGCGGCCGTCGTCGCCGCCCAGGCCACGGCGCCCGGCGGGCTCACCGTCGCGAAGGTGATCGGCCCCGCCGCCGGGGCCGCCGTCGCGATCCTCACCGCCTACGGCTACGCCGCGCTCCACCGCGAGGGCCAGCGCCGCCAGCGGCTGATCGACGACCTCGTCCGCACCCGGGACGAGCTCGCCGCCGCCCAGCGCGAGGCGGGCCGGCTCGCCGAGCGGCAGCGGCTCGCCCGCGAGATCCACGACACCCTCGCCCAGGGCCTGTCCAGCATCGTCCTGCTCGCCCGGGCCGCCGAGACCGCCGAGCGGGAGACGGCCCGGGAACGGGTCCGCGAGATCGGGCTGACCGCCGCCGACAACCTCGCCGAGGCC
>NZ_JAILXP010000392.1 GCF_020740895.1 Streptomyces sp. UNOB3_S3
GGTCACGGGGGCGGCCGGGTCGGGCTGAGCGAGCGCCATGTCCGAAAAACCTTCCGGGCTCGCCGGTGCGGGGTGCGTAAAGGGTCGTACATCTGTGTTGTCTCCAGACGAACTCCCCGGCAAACAGGGGCGGTTCGGGTACCCGGATGCCCGGGTATCACCTGGCGGGGAGGGGAAACACGCCATGTGTCGGACAAGCGCGAGGAGTTGTGCCATGCCGTGCTGGTTCGAGGGGCCGCTCGCGGCCTTCGACACCGAGACGACCGGGGTGGACGTGGAGCGGGACCGGATCGTCTCGGCGGCCTTTGTGACGCAGTCGCAGCCGGGGGCGGTGCCGGTCATCACCCGGTGGCTGGTGAATCCGGGGGTCCCCGTGCCGGAGGAGGCCACCGCGATACACGGGCTGGACGAGGAACATCTGCAACGGAACGGCCGGTGGCCGGCGCCGGTGATGGAGGAGGTGGCCCGGTCGCTGGCGGGTCACGCGGCGCGCGGGACGCCGCTGGCGGTGATGAACGCGCCGTTCGACCTGACGATGCTGGACCGGGAGTTGCGGCGGCACCGGGCGTCGTCGCTGGCCGGCTATCTGGGGGGCGCCTCGCTGTGCGTGCTGGACCCCTGGGTGCTGGACAAGCACCTCGACCGCTACCGCAAGGGCCGTCGCACGCTGGCGGACCTGTGCCGGCAGTACGGGGTCGAGCTGACGGGCGCCCATGACGCGGCGGCGGACGCGGTGGCCACGCTGGAGGTCGTCCGGGCGGTGGGGCGGCGGTTCGCCTCACGGCTGGAGCGGCTGAGCCCGCCGGAGCTCCACACCCGGCAGGCGGTGTGGCACGCGGCGCAGGCGCGCGGCCTCCAGGCGTGGTTCGCGCGCAACGGCTCCGAGGAGCAGTGCGATCCGGCGTGGCCGCTGCGGCCGGAGCTGACGGCGGCGGCGTGAGGCGCGGGGCCGCCGGGACGGCGGACAACGCGGAAGGCCGGTCCGTCACTTGACGGACCGGCCTTCCGGTGATGTGGGCGATACTGGGATCGAACCAGTGACCTCTTCGGTGTGAACGAAGCGCTCTCCCGCTGAGCTAATCGCCCGGGATTCCCGCCGGGTTCCCCCGGCGACGCACTGAACAATACAGGTCGCGGCGGTCGTCCTTCAAATCCCCGGGGCCCGGCGCTCCAGCAGGGCCCGTAGACCCCGGTGGCCGGCGCGCATCATCCACGCGTGGTTGGCGAGGAAGAGGGGGCGGCCGGGGAGGGCGAGGAGGCGCATCAGGGGTTTGCGGACGTCGACGTCCTGCTCGAAGCGGGCGACGCTGCCGCCGGTGCCATGGGGGCGGATCGTCCAGCGGGCCCAGCCCTCGAGATCGCCGGTCATGACGATCTCCAGGACCCGGGCGACGGGGTCGCGCCGGCTCTCCCGGGCGCTGATCACGAGCTCGTAGGGCAGCAGGGAGCGGAAGCGCACGGTGCCGCTGATGCCGTCGGCGGGCTCGACGCGGCGGACCTGCGGCCACCAGGCGGGGTAGCCCTCGCCGTCCTCCAGCACGGCGTAGACGGCGTCCGGCGGCGCGGGCAGGGTCCACTCGTCGCGGAAGCGGTAGTGGTGGACGGAGGGCGTACGACGACGCGGCATGCCTGCCAGGGCATACGAAAAACCGAGGGTCCGCAAGGGGTGAACCTCGCGGACCCTCGGTCCGTTACGTGGGCGATACTGGGATCGAACCAGTGACCTCTTCGGTGTGAACGAAGCGCTCTCCCGCTGAGCTAATCGCCCGGGCGCACCGCAAACATTACCGCATGTCAGACAGTGCCCCGAACCACACGCGCACCACGCGTGCCTGGTCAGGGGCGCGGCCGGGGTCAGTCGCCGGCCCGCCACGGCATCTCGAACCCGTACTGGGCGACATACGCGGCCACCAGCCCGCCGACGATCACCAGCCCGGTGACGGTGAGGGCGATGTTGCGGCGGCGCACCCTGGGGTCGAGCGCGCGCTGGGCCGCCTCGGTGACCTTGCGCTTGGTCCAGCGGAGCACGAGCTGGGCCCAGACGAACTCGGTGGCCCAGATCGCCATGCCGGCGAAGATCACCAGCCAGCCGGGTCCGGGCAGGGGCAGCATCACGATCCCCGCGACGACCACCGCCAGCCCGACGACGAAGACGCCGGCCTGCCAGCTCAGATGCAGGGTCCGGGAGCGCCGGACGAAGTGCGGGGCCCGGGAGCCGAGCCGCTGCCGGTCGGTGCCGGGGCCCTCGGCCCCGACGGCGGTCCGCTGGTCACTCTCCGCGTTCATACGACCCAACGTACCGGAAAGTCCGGAACTCACCGGTTCGGCGGTACCCGCGCCGAGACGACTCGGCCGTCCGAGGTATCCGAACAGCCTCAAAACGGTCAGAGGGGTTTACAACGGCACCGTAGGTGGCATGTCGATTTCGCCGACGTGCGAATCCCCGAGCGCACACTGAGCGAAAGGCCCTGGCGCTTATGAACACCACGGTCAGCTGCGAGCTGCACCTGCGCCTCGTTGTGTCGAGCGAATCCTCACTGCCTGTTCCCGCAGGCCTGCGGTACGACACGGCCGATCCGTATGCCGTGCACGCCACCTTCCACACCGGAGCCGAAGAGACGGTCGAGTGGGTCTTCGCCCGCGACCTGCTCGCGGAGGGCCTCCACCGGCCCACCGGTACCGGCGACGTCCGCGTGTGGCCCTCCCGCAGTCACGGGCAGGGCGTCGTCTGCATCGCGCTGAGCTCACCGGAGGGCGAAGCCCTCCTGGAGGCCCCGGCGCGCGCCCTGGAGTCGTTCCTCAAGCGGACCGACGCCGCCGTTCCGCCAGGCACCGAACACCGTCACTTCGATCTGGACACCGAGCTCTCGCACATCCTGGCCGAGAGCTGAGGTTACGGACCGGAGCTGACCGGGCGCGCCGGCCCACTCGGGGAGGCCGCGCGCCACATGTCCCGCCCCCACGCGGGGCACGACACCGCGCCGTCACCGTGGAACCACCACGGGCGACGGCGCTGTCGCGCTCCGGAGCCGCTAAAGTCTGCTCCCCGCGGTCGAACACTTGCCGCCTTCGTCCGTCCGGCCAGGGGAGCGAACGATCCGTGCTGATCAACCACGACACCCGGCGCACGCTCGACAGCGTCGTCGATCTGCTGAACACCGACCTCGACGGGCTGCCCGCGCTGCGGGCGTTCGCCGGGCGGCACGAGATCAACGGCATCGGAACGCTCGGGGAGCAGGACCTGGCGGCCGTGCGGTCCATACGCGACCGGCTCACCCAGGTGTTCGACGCCCATGACGCAACGACCGCGGCGGGCCTGCTGAACGCCCTGGTCGCCGAGGCGGGCACCACGCCCCGGCTGACCGATCACGACGGCCACCCCTGGCACGTCCACTACTTCGCGCCCGGCGCCTCGCTCGCCGAGCACCTCGCGGCGGACGGCGGCATGGCGCTGTCGTTCCTGCTGGTGGAGGGCGAGCTGGAGCGGCTGCGGCGCTGTGCGGCGCCGGGCTGCGGGCGTGCCTTCGTCGACCTCTCCCGCAATCGCTCACGGCGCTACTGCGACGGCCGCACCTGCGGCAACCGTCTGCACGTCGCCGCCTACCGGGCCCGCCGCCGGGAGGCCGGGGACTGACCGGGCGGCGGTCCCGGCGCGTCACCAGCGGTAGAGGTCGTGCACGGCGGTCAGCAGGATCAGCGTCCCGACAAAGGCCAGGAAGAACATCAGCGGCGGTTGGGACAGCGCGAACAGGCAGCCGCGCGGTTCATCGGTGATCTCGGCCGGTTCGTCGTTCATCTCCAGGAGATCATGGCGCGGCGCGGCCGCTCCCCCTCACCAACACGTCACTCATGAGAGGGAGTTCGTCGGAAGTTCGTCAGATTCCGTGTTTCTTCAGTATCGCTTCGATGTCGGAGAAGTCCTCGTCGCCCGAGGCGGGCTTCCCCCGGCGCGCGGGCCCGAGCGAGGGCGCGGAGGCGGCGGGCGCCACCGTGCCGCGGCCCGGCGCCTCACCGGCCGCCCGGCGTCCCTCGCGACGGCCGCCCCGGCGGTCGGCCGCCCGCCCGGCCAGGAAGAGCAGGGCCGACAGCGCCAGTACGCCGAAGCCCGCCCACACGGTCGGCTTGAGGACCAGCCCCGTGAGCCAGTCGACGACGCCCGTCATGACCAGCCCGACGGGGATGAGCGACCACGCCGCCAGGCGGATCGCGGCGCGGAAGCGCTTGCGGTACGCCGTCACCAGGGCGATGCCCAGGCCTGCGGCGGACACCGCGGCGCATACGGTCGAGGTCAGCATCCGGGTCCTCCCGCCGGTGACGTCCTTCCGCCTTCCATCGTGCACCGGGCGCCCCCGGAACGGCCATGAACCGGCCCGGGATCGGGGAGATCTCCGGGTCGCCCCCGGGTCTTCTCCTCCCCGGGGGCGAGACGGCACCCCCCGGCACGGGCTGGAAGACTGGCCCCATGAGCGATTCCGACACCTCCCGCGCCGTGCTCGACGTCTGGTGCGAGCTTCAGTGCCCCGACTGCCACCAGGCCCTCGACGACATCCGGGCGCTGCGCGCCCGCTACGGCGACCGGCTGGAGATCCGGCTGCGGCACTTCCCGCTGGAGAAGCACAAGCACTCCTACGCGGCGGCACAGGCCGCCGAGGAGGCCGCCGAACAGGGCAAGGGCTGGGAGTACGCCGAGGCCGTGCTGGCGCGGACCGAGGAGCTCGGCGCCCGGGGCGAGCAGGTGCTGGTCGCGATCGCGAAGGAGCTGGGGCTGGACGCCGACGAGGTGGACACCGCGCTCATCGACGGCCGCCACATGCTGATCGTGGACGCCGACCAGGCCGAGGGCAAGGCGATCGGCGTGACCGGCACGCCCACGTACGTGATCGACGGCAAGCGGCTGGACGGCGGGAAGAGCCAGGAGGGGCTTCGCGAGCGGGTCGAGGAGATCGCGGACCGGCTTCTCGCCGCTTAGCTACGGCCGCGGGCCGTCCGTGGCCGGTCGCGCAGTTCCCCGCGCCCTTTACGGGGCGCACCCCCTCACAGCAGCGGCTTGTACAGATCGATCTCCGTCGGCTCGTAGCCAAGGGACTCGTACAGCCGCAAGGCCGCCGCGTTCCCGGCGAAGACGTTGAGTCCCATCGAGCGGGCTCCGGCCGCCAGGCCCTCCCGCTCGGCGAGGTGCATCAGGCTGCGGCCGTGGCCCCGGCGCCGGTGGGCGTCCGCCACCTCGACGTCGTAGACGAACGCCCACCCGTCGCGGAGCACCACCCACAGCGTGCCGACGTCCACGCCTTCGTGGGCGAGGACGCGGAAGACGCAGCCCGGGCTGGCCAGCCCCCGGGGCTGTGCCGAGGCGTCGTCCCGGGCGGCCCGGGCCTCGGCCCGGTCGCGGGGCACGCCGCGCTCGGCCCAGTCCTGGGCGTAGGCGACCAGGGCGCGCGCCCGCCAGCTCCGGTGGAACTCCTCGTCCATGGGCCGGGCCGTGCTGCCCGCCGGGAGGCCGGGGGTGGCGTCCAGCGGTTTGGCCATGCCGCGGGCGCGCTCCGTGTAGCCGAGCGCGCCCATCAGCCCCAGCGCCGTGGCCGCGTCGGCGGGGACGGTCGCCAGCACCTGTCCGCAGCCCCAGCCGCGCAGCACCTCCTCGGCGGCCAGCAGGGCGACCGTGCCGCGCCCGCGGTGCCGGTCGCGCTCGTCGACGGCGAGCCGGGTGATCCTGCCGAAGGCCGGGCCGAAGCGGGTGTCGGTGGTGAGGCCGATCCTGCCGACGGGCCTGCTGTTGACGCAGATGTCGTAGGAGCGGGACCTCCGGCCGTCCGGGTCTCGTCGCTCGGGTGCGGTGGGGCGCAGCGTGGTGGTCACGTTGGTGTTGTACCGGGCCCCGGCCGCCCCGTCACCCACGTCCCGTCGATTGAGGGCTCTACGGATCGATGTCCGCCGCCGAGCGCTCCTCGAAGATCCGCATCGCCTTGGCCGTCACCGGGCCGGGGGCGCCGGGCAGTTGACGGCCGTCGAGGGCGCGGACGGCCTGGACGTCGCGGAGGGAGGAGGTCAGGAAGACCTCCTCGGCGCGCTCCAGGACGTCGAAGGGCAGCTCGGTCTCCTTGGCGCCGGCCCATTCGACGACGAGGGCGCGGGTGATGCCGGGCAGGCAGCCCGAGGAGAGCGTGGGGGTGTGGAGCTCGCCGTCGAGGACGACGAAGACGTTGGAGCCGGTGCCCTCGCAGAGCGCGCCGACGGTGTTGGCGAACAGCGCCTCGGTGGCGCCGTGGGCGCGGGCGTGGGCGAGGGCGACGACGTTCTCCGCGTACGAGGTGGACTTGGCGCCGGCGAGGGCGCCGCGCTCGTTGCGGGTCCAGGGGACGGTCACGGCGGCGGTGGCGGGGGCCGGGGCCGTGTGC
>NZ_JAILXP010000393.1 GCF_020740895.1 Streptomyces sp. UNOB3_S3
CCCCCACCGGGGCCTCCACCCGGGCCGCCCCAGCCACCGCCGGCACCCCCGAGCTGCGCGGTGAGCTTCGGGCTGATGGCGGTGACGAGGGCTGCCGCGCCGAGGCCGAGCGCGATGCCCAGCGCGCCGCCGAGCAGGCCGTTGACGAGCGCCTCACCCATCACCTGCCGGGTGATGCGACTGCTGCGCCAGCCGAGTGCCTTGAGCGTGCCGAACTCGCGTACGCGCCGGCTCACCGCGGAGGACGTCAGCAGCCCGGCCACCAGGAACGCGGCGACGAGCACCGCGATGGACAGCCACCGGCCCACGTTCGTCGCCAGGTCGGCGGCGGTGGACAGGGAACCGGAGACCGTGGAGGCGAGGTCCGCGGCGGTGGTCACCGTGGTGCCGGGGACGTTCCGCTGGATCGTGGACTTGACGGCCGAGATCTGCTGCGAGCTCGTCGCCTTCACATAGACCGTGGTGATCTTGTCCTTGGCGTCGGCGAGGGCCTGGGCCTGCTGGAGCGGCAGATAGACATGGGCGGCGGCATCGGCGCTGTCTGCGGTCGCGATACCGATGATCTTGTAGTCGTTGCCGCTGATCGTGAGGGTTTTGCCGACCGCGAGGCCGTTCTTCTGCGCGTACGCGCTGTCGACCACGGCGACCTTCTCGTTCGCCTGCGCCGAGGTGAAGCCGTTCCCGCTGGTGATCTTCGAGGAGGTCAGCGGGCCGAGATCCGGGTGGGCCACGTCCACGCCATAGGCGGAATAGGAGTCGACGCTGAACCTGGCGCCACCGCCCTCGACAGCCTCCGGCCCGCCGTCACCACCACCGAAGCCGCGCCGTCCACCACCGGCGTTGCCCTCTTCCTCCTTGACCTTGCCCGGGTCGAAGTCACCGTTGACCTTGACGATGTTCAGGGAGAGCCCACCGACCGCCTCGGAGACGCCTTCCTGCCCGGCGACCTTGGAGACCGTCGAGGCGTCCAGCGTCTGGAAGCCCTTGGGCACGACACGGTCGCCGCTCTGCGGGCCGCCCGTCCGAGACCGGAAGTTGAAGGTCGGCCGGCCGCCGCCATTGCCGTCGGCCGGCTGGGCCTTCGTCACGGTCATGTCGGTGCCCAGGCCGTAGAGCGACTGGAGCACCTTGTCCTGGGCCTTGGCCATGCCCGCGGACACCGAGGTGACCGTGATCACCAGCGCGATGCCGAGGGCGAGGCCCAGGGCGACGACCAGCGCCGCTTTTCTGCGGCGGCGCAGCTCGCGCCGGAGGTATGTGAAGAACATGCGGATCCTTGAACGGGTGAACCCGGCCGGGCACGCGTAGCCCGGGCGAGGAAGACGTGGGGGGACAGCGGACACCGGGAGGAAGCGGGGCCCGGCCCGGCTCCGTTCCGGCTGCCGTGACGCTAGGGCGGGCCCGTGAGGGATCCGTGAGGCCAGGATGAGACGGAGATGAGAACAGCGAAGTGCTGTCCCGACAGGGGAGGCGGGCACTCCGCCCCGCTCCACCTGGCGGGGCGTCACCCCGCTCGGGTATACCGGGATGGCGGACGACCGGCGCCGGAAGGAGCCTCCATGTACGACCGAGCGAGCAGCAGCCGAGTGCCGAAGAGCACGAACGCCTCGGCGGACCGAACCCACCCGGTCCGGGCGGCGGCGCCCGCCGAGGCCCTGCTCGCCCTCCAGCGCTTGGCCGGGAACGCCACTGTGGTCCAGATGGTGCGCCGGACCGGCGCCTCCGGTGCCGCCCAGGACCGGCACCGACACCGGCACGGCCCCGGCCGCGGCCACGGGGAGGAACGTCGGCCGACGGCGCAACGCTCCGCCGTCCACGACGTCCTGCGCGGCGGCGGTCGGCCGCTCGACGGCCGGAGTCGCGCCGACATGGAGGCGCGCTTCGGAGCGGACTTCTCCGATGTGCGCATCCACACCGACGCCGCCGCCCACGCCTCCGCAGCCGAACTCGGCGCCGCGGCCTACACCTCCGGCAGCCACATCGTCGCCGGGCCCTCCGGCGTCGACCGGCACACCCTCGCCCATGAACTGGCCCATGTCCTCCAGCAGCGCTCGGGCCCGGTGGCCGGGACCGACCGGAGCGACGGGCTGCGCGTCAGTGATCCGTCGGATCGGTTCGAACGCGAGGCCGAGGCCACCGCCCGCCGAGTGATGAGCCGCCCGGCGACCGCCGCCCCCGCTGCCGGCGGCCCGCCCCTACAGGCCGCACAGACCTCCCGGAGGACCTGCGACGTCCAGCGCATCCACCACCCGGCCAAGATCGATGACGAGGTGCGGAGGCTGGTGGCCCAAGCGGGGAGCAGTATCGACGAGTACATCGCCGACTACAACACCTGGCAAGCGAAGCGCGGCGACGTCAAATGGCTCATGAACAACGCGGACCTCAACGACTCGTTCGAGCACCTTGAGAACCTGGTCGGCCCGCCCCGGCAGCGCACCAAGGCGGAACTGGAAGCCGCCCTGGAGGCGGCCATCCGCACCGATCTGACGACCACCTCGTCGGAAACGATGGCGAACACCCGGACAGCGGCGCTCGACGCGAAGCGCAAGCTCGTCCTCGGCCGCACGGGCGATACCGGCCCGTGGGCCACGTATCAGCAGGCCAAGCCCCAGACGGGAGACCGGCTGCCCGAAAGCGCCCGGATGGGCAGGCGGCTGAACACCACCAAGTGGTCCGTTCCCGTGAACTTCGCCTTTATGGACGGAGGCATCGCGGAACGCGCCGTGTTCAAGATCGTCACCAGCCTCGGCCCGCAGATCGAAGGCCTGCTGACCGGCGGGCAGCTCCACGCGGGCAACTTCTGGCAGGAGATCGAGAAGCTGGGCGACAGCGCGCTCTGGGACAGTCGCAAATCGGCCGACGAGGGTGGCCCCCAGGCGATGCTGGGGCACGAGATCCTCCAGCTCATCGAGTCCGGCTACCGGTTCCACGGCCGGGAGAGCACCTACGCGCACGGCGCCCGGCTGGTCGCCGTCCACCCCGACAGGCCCTCGCCCGCGGTCGGCGACAAGACCCAGCCACTCACCCTCCCGTGAGGCATCCTCCCGAACGCCTGGCCGCGCCCCGGCACCGTAGACCGCCGACATGGGGCACCGGCTTCCGTCGAAGCGCGGTGGCGGAGGTGAGGCGAGGTGAGGAAGGCGCGGGGGCATCAGCGGCCGTCGGCCGGCCGAACCTCGCTGTGCGCGACCGGCCGCTTGACCCCGACGTCGAGCGAGCGCGGGGAGTCGGAAAGGAAACGTCCCGCGTAACGGGTCGCCGGGGCCACGTGACCCGGAAGCGGTCCGAGCGGTGGCTCAGGCCGATGACGGACCGTGGCACAAGGGAGAGGCGGTCGGCAGCGCGGAATCAGCCGCCCCCGGCTGTTCCCGCAGGTTCGCCCGGGCGACGGTGACGTAGAGACCGGTTCCGGTGACCACACGGCAGTGGTCGCCTTCCTCCCGGAGGAGGAGCACCGAGGTCCCGGCAGGCAGCATCCCGTCGGGCTGGGGAGTCCGCTCGGAGCGCTCGAACCAGTACGGGTGCATCTCCTCGAGGATGTGGCTGAACCGGTTGGGCGCCGGCCGTACGACGTTGTCCCGGGGAATGACCGCCTCGGATCTGAGGACGGTGGCGTCGGGCCTCAGGACGGCACGCTGCTCCTCTCCGCGCGCGTCGTCGCGCCCGTCCCGGGCCCGGCGCTCTCGCTCACCGTTCATGAGTGCTGATCCTCACGCCGGCGTGAGCAGGCTGTCCTCGGGCAGTATGACCGGGATGGTGCGCTGCACCGTTCCGGCGCCGACGGGCGCCGCGTGGGTGCGCAGTTCGCTCCGTTCGGCCAGCTCCAGGTGGTTGGGCAGCGCGTACTCGTCGGCGGCCTCCATGTCCACGACGTAGCCGAGATCCTGCAGGCTGCCCACCGTGAGACGGCTGAGCGGATTGGGGGCTCCGCCGACGAATCCGGTCATCAGCTCGTTGGCGAACACCGTCTCGCGCCAGTGCCCGTCACGCGTCCCCGGCCCGCCCTGGTTCTCCGCCGGCACGGGCCTGGGCTGACCCACGCCCACCAGCTTGCCGTACTCCGCCATGGCGCTCGTGCCGCGGAAGACGGGGTTGCCGGTGCCGGCGCCCTGGAGGAGTTGCTTCTCCGACCAAGGGCGGCCATGGGTCTCCCTCCTCGGAGGAGGAGTTGCTACGGCTGCGCCGGAGAACCATAGGAGACGTTGTGTCGAGAAGTCGTCTGCGCAGAGCCTGCCCCAGGCTCATAAAGTAGCGAGGAAACCGCCCAGGCCGCTCTGGCAGGTTCCCGGCGCCACGCGCACTGCCGAGGTGGTGTGCGCCTTGGTTTTCTGCTGCCCTGTGTCACCTTCACACCGTCCGGGCAGCGGACACCTGTGCTCCACTATTTTTCCAGGCTACGCCTGTTCCTGCTGCTGGCAATCCGCGCTCACGGGGGGCGGTCGCTCGACTGACACCACCACGCGGAACCGATACCGGCCACACCCGAAAAGGCGTGGCGATCCTGTAAGACTGCTGTACATGGCAACCTTCCTCGTGACCCCCGGCTGAAAATACTGGCCCGAATGTCCAGATCGGTTCCACGCTGGGGGAGTTGGCAGGTCCAGGACGGGGGGCTGTGGCCATGGAAACCGTCAATCGCATGGCGCTGGACGACGCGTTCAGCAGCACGCGGCGGAAGCAGGACCAGCAAGGACGGATGAGGGAGTCGACACGGACGGCTGAGCAGCCCTCGATGCGTCGCCTTCAGCCATAAGATTTCCGCATGCCGGGAATGCGGCGAAGACCGGCAAAGCGCTCTCCCCCGACGTGATCGAGCCGACCGGCCAAGGCGCTTACGTTACGGTCGGTTATCCGTCCGGATACCCGAGAATTCTTCGCGATTCCCCCGGAGGGGCGAGATTCTCCCGTTTGAGTGAAGAAGAAACGATTCCTCACCCTTCTTCCCCCTGCGGCATCGGCGAAGCCGGGAAGCATGCCCCTGTTCGCTGGTTCCTCTGCCCGAGCACCGTGCCGGTGGCGCTGATGCCACCGCGCGACCAGCTGGCGCCCCTCGACGGAAGAAGGAAATCCCCGTGCCTCTGACGACTCAGAACGTGGAGCAGGAGCTCGAGCTCGCCAACCAGGCCGGTGATCCGCCGGCCGACCAGCTGGTGTCCGACCTGATCGACAACAAGGAGGTGGACGGGGTCAACGCCCTCTTCCGCACCATCGGCACCCTCAAGCCCGGTCAGGACTACTCGAACCTGCCGCCGCGCCTGGCGGATTTCCTGAGGGAGGCCGAGGCGCCGCCGCCGGGCTGGACGGACGCGGACTCCACGGCCGTTGAGGGCTTCTTCCGCCACCACCACGGCGAGGCGTCCATGCTGCAGGGCACCGTCGGCCTGATCGGCACCTACCTGTCCCCGACCGGGGCGTTCACCCTGCGCTCCACCGGCCGCCTCGGCGGGGTCGAGGGCCCTGGCCGACGCCTGTCGCAGTCGTCGCGGCTGTTCCTCGACATGGGAAACGACAACGCCACGCGTGACGGAACCCTTGCGGCGAACGTCACCAAGGTCCGCCTGGTCCACGCCTCTGTACGCCAGCTCCACAAGAAGAGCGGCGTGTGGGACTACGCCAAGTGGGGCGAGCCGGTCCCGCAGAAGTACACCACCGGTGCCATCTGCGTATTCAGCGTACAGATCCTCGAGGCCATGAAGAACCTCGGCATCGACGTCTCCAAGGATGACGCCAACGGCTTCATGCGCGCCTGGCACTACGTCAACCATTACCTCGGCACCCCGCAGAAGTGGGTGGTGCCCAAGGACGCCGATGAGACCACGCGCCTGTGGAAGCAGGTACGGGACAACGAGTGGAAGAAGACCGACGACGGCGTCTTCATGACGAAGCAGGCCCTCGACTTCTACAAGAAGTTCTACCCCGGGCCGGTCCACGACGCGTTCATCGCGATGGTCCGCCACGCGCTCACCGACAAGTACGCCGACATGGCCGGACTGCCCAAGAGCGTCCTCGATCTCGCCGCCCAGCCGCTCGCCGCCGGCCACGGCCTGGCCAGTGGCATCGGCGGCGGTCTCCTGGGCGGCGGCGCCGAGAAGGTCACCGGCGTCAATCCGTACAAGGAGATCATCGGTATCGCGTCCAAGGCGTACAACGAGGTCCAGCGCTTCGCGCTCACCCACGACCAGGACGACCAGCCCCAGATGCACCAGGAACTGGGCGACAACCGCTGAATCCCCGCGCGCGGACTCCGGCAGGGAACCGGTGCCGGGAGTGTCACTGATGCCGATCGGAAGCCGCCCACGGCCGTCCGGGCGATCGTCCGGACGGCCGTGGGCGGAGCTGCCATTGAAACGGCGTCAGGGTTGTCGGCAGGGGCATGCGGGGGGATGGGGAGG
>NZ_JAILXP010000394.1 GCF_020740895.1 Streptomyces sp. UNOB3_S3
CCCGGCGGCCCGCCCGGCCTGACCCGGCCCGGTCCCGTCCGGTATTCCGGGCCGCCCGCCACCCGGGCGGCCCGGAGGAAAAGGCGGATGCGTAATCTGGACGAGTCGCGCAGTCGGCGCGAAACCCCGATCCAGAAGGAGCCGACGGCCATGGACTACGTCGCCGCGCTGGTCCCGCCCGTGGTGATGGCGATCGCCTTCACCGCGCTGGTCGTGACGATCGTCAAGAGTCAGGGTGGTGCGAACAAGGCGAAGGAAGACGCCATCGTCGATGCCGCACTGGCCCGGGTGGAAGCCGCCCAGCAGTCCTCCAAGCCCGCCAAGGCCTAGTCAGGACGCCGCGCACGGACGTACCGACGCACCCGGTGGGTGCGAGGGCGTACGTCCCGGGGCCATTCCCCGGGACGTACGCCCTTTTCGCTGCCCGGATTGCCGCGCTGATCCGCGCCGATAAACCGGCATTCGCGACATCTCCCACTATTATTCGCGTGTGGTTCGACGCCTGGGTGAACTGGAAGACGCCGTGATGACGCGCGTGTGGGAGTGGAACCGGCCGGTCACTGTCAGAGAAGTCCTGGAAGACCTTCAGCAGGAACGGTCCATCGCGTACACGACCGTGATGACCGTAATGGACAACCTGTATCAGAAGGGCTGGCTCCGCAGGGAAGCCGAAGGCCGCGCCTATCGATATGAGGCGGTCTCCAACCGGGCCGCCTACTCGGCCGCACTGATGAACGAAGCCTGGTCGCTCAGCGACAACCCCGCCGCCGCTCTCGTCGCCTTCTTCGGCATGATGTCGGCCGAACAACGGGAAGCGCTCCGCGACGCGATCCGGGTCGTGCAACTCGACGGGCCCGACGAGACCCCGGGAGCGCCGGGGCGATAGCGTCCGGTCATGTCCGCTCTAACTAAAGTCGTCACCGTCCGCAGGGCCCGCACCAGCGATGTGCCCGCCGTCCGCCGGCTCATCAACGCCTACGTACGCGACCGCATCCTGCTCGACAAAGCGACCGTGACGCTTTACGAGGACATCCAGGAGTTCTGGGTCGCCGAGCGGGACGAGGACGGTACCGTCATCGGATGCGGTGCTCTCCACGTGATGTGGGAAGACCTCGCCGAGGTGCGCACTCTGGCCGTCGACCTCGATGTCCGGGGCGGCGGAGTCGGCCACCAGGTACTGGACAAGCTGCTCCAGACCGCGCGCTGGCTCGGGGTGCGGCGTATTTTCTGCCTCACCTTCGAAGTCGACTTCTTCGCGAAGCACGGCTTCGTCGAGATCGGGGAGACGCCGGTGGACGGCGATGTCTACAGCGAGCTGCTGCGTTCCTATGACGAGGGTGTTGCCGAGTTCCTGGGTCTCGAACGAGTGAAGCCGAACACCCTTGGCAACAGCCGGATGCTTCTGCATCTGTGATCGCGGTCCCTATGTCCGAATCGCGCCCCTATCGAGGACGCCCGGAAGCCATCGTTCCCACGTGGAAGGCCAGCTGAACCTTCCCGGAGGGTTTGTGTTTTTCCGGGAAAGGCGGTTTGCTATTCCTCCGTAATCCTTTTCCGCTGATGAAAGGAATCCCCCGTGGCGCAGAAGGTTCAGGTCCTTCTTGTCGACGACCTCGACGGCGGCGAGGCCGACGAGACCGTGACGTTCGCCCTCGACGGCAAGTCCTACGAGATCGACCTCACGACCGGCAACGCGGACAAGCTGCGTGAGGCGCTCGCGGACTACGTGAAGGCGGCCCGTCGCACCGGCGGTCGCGCTTCCGCAGCCCGCGGCAAGGGCCGTGTCGCCACCGCCGCCGGCAGCCCGGACACCGCGAAGATCCGCGCCTGGGCCAAGGAGAACGGCTACAGCGTCAACGACCGCGGCCGTGTCCCGGCCGAGATCCGCGAGGCGTACGAGAAGGCCAACGCCTGATCGTCCGGCTCTTCTCCCGGTCCTCCCGGGCGATCCCCCGGCGGCTGATCCCTGCGCGTCCCCTCGGCGCGCAGCAGTCGGGCCCGGTGGCACTCCGTGGCCGCCGCACCCACGAGCCGTACGAGATCGGGGGCGCCACCGCTGCCGTCCACGCCGACAACGGGCAGCGTCGGCTCCACCTCGCACCCCGGCTCGGGAGGTCGCACCCAGACGGCCTCCGCGCCCTCCTGGGGGCCGTACGGGCCGTACCGACCGGCCCGGCCGGAGCGGCCGCGCCGGCCGCGTTCCCCCGGCCCGCCGGGATCCGAGCGGGCTCCGGCACCGACAGGAGCCGGAGCGACGATCCGGCCGCCCGTACCCAGGGCGGTCAGCTCCAGGGCCACCCCGCCCCACTCCAGCCAGCCGAGCAGCCCCGGCAGCTCGTCGGCGGTGCCCACGGCGGTCAGGAACCACATCGTCCGGCTCCGCCGGTCCAGGGCGACCGGACCGGTCGACGGAACCCGGCCGAGCACCGCGCGCCCGGCGACCGCGGGCATCCCCAGGGCGTCGAACCGGACCCCGGTGAGCAGCTCCACGGGCCGCCCGTCCGCGGTCGGCCCCGTCGGCCAGCCGAGCACGCACTCGTACCACTGGCGCCAGCGGCGCCGCGTGCCCGGATCCCGCGGACCCTGCGCTCCCGGCGGGAGCGATTCGTCCGAGGGGCGGCACGGGCGCGGGAGGACTACCGTCATGAACGGTGCAACTGTGGAAGACCCCAGAGGTTACGCGCTGTGGACGGTTGAACACTCCGCGTATAACACGGGCGGAGCGCATACGCGCACCCGGTGGTGCGGGGGTGTTCGCCCGTAGCGGATGCCCAGGGGGTGCGCCGCATGGACTGTCAGTCCTTGCGGGTAAGACATTCCCCGAGGGGAGAGGCGGTACGACGGGCCCCGGGGCGCGCCACCAGGGGTGGTGGCCGGACCGGGGGCGGGCGTGTCGGCCCAGGTGGGCGTTCGCCGTGGGCGTACTGATGGTGGGCGTATATGCCTGGCCTGCGGGAACATCGTCTCCCACCATCAGGTTGGAGCAGATGTCGGCTGTTCGGGGCAGGAGGCCAAGGACGGGTGTCGGCAGTTGGAATGAGCTGTCCCGCCCAGCGGGACTAGCATGCGGAAGGACAGGGAGGGGACCGACCCCTAACTGCCTGACCGCTCTGAGGAGCGATTAACGATGTTCGAGAGGTTCACCGACCGCGCGCGGCGGGTTGTCGTCCTGGCTCAGGAAGAAGCCCGGATGCTCAACCACAACTACATCGGCACCGAGCACATCCTCCTGGGCCTGATCCACGAGGGTGAGGGTGTCGCCGCTAAGGCCCTGGAGAGCCTCGGGATTTCGCTCGAGGCGGTCCGCCAGCAGGTGGAGGAGATCATCGGGCAGGGCCAGCAGGCTCCGTCCGGCCACATCCCCTTCACCCCCCGTGCCAAGAAGGTCCTGGAGCTGTCGCTCCGCGAGGCCCTCCAGCTCGGCCACAACTACATCGGCACGGAGCACATCCTGCTCGGCCTGATCCGTGAGGGCGAGGGCGTCGCCGCCCAGGTCCTGGTCAAGCTGGGCGCCGACCTGAACCGGGTCCGGCAGCAGGTCATCCAGCTGCTCTCCGGCTACCAGGGCAAGGAGGCCGCCACCGCCGGCGGCCCGGCCGAGGGCACCCCCTCGACCTCGCTCGTCCTGGACCAGTTCGGCCGCAATCTCACGCAGGCCGCTCGCGAGTCCAAGCTCGACCCGGTCATCGGGCGCGAGAAGGAGATCGAGCGGGTCATGCAGGTGCTGTCCCGCCGCACCAAGAACAACCCGGTCCTCATCGGCGAGCCCGGCGTCGGCAAGACCGCCGTCGTCGAGGGCCTGGCCCAGGCCATCGTCAAGGGCGAGGTGCCCGAGACCCTCAAGGACAAGCACCTCTACACCCTCGACCTCGGCGCCCTGGTCGCCGGCTCCCGCTACCGCGGTGACTTCGAGGAGCGCCTGAAGAAGGTCCTCAAGGAGATCCGCACCCGCGGCGACATCATCCTGTTCATCGACGAGCTCCACACCCTGGTCGGTGCGGGCGCCGCCGAGGGCGCGATCGACGCCGCCAGCATCCTCAAGCCGATGCTGGCCCGTGGCGAGCTCCAGACCATCGGTGCCACCACGCTCGACGAGTACCGCAAGCACCTGGAGAAGGACGCCGCCCTCGAGCGCCGCTTCCAGCCCATCCAGGTCGCCGAGCCGTCGCTGCCGCACACCATCGAGATCCTCAAGGGTCTGCGCGACCGGTACGAGGCCCACCACCGCGTCTCCATCACCGACGAGGCGCTGGTCCAGGCCGCCACCCTGGCCGACCGCTACATCTCGGACCGCTTCCTGCCGGACAAGGCCATCGACCTCATCGACGAGGCCGGCTCCCGGATGCGCATCCGCCGGATGACCGCGCCGCCGGACCTCCGCGAGTTCGACGAGAAGATCGCCGACGTGCGCCGCGAGAAGGAGTCCGCGATCGACTCGCAGGACTTCGAGAAGGCCGCTTCCCTCCGCGACAAGGAGAAGCAGCTGCTGGCCGCCAAGGCCAAGCGGGAGAAGGAGTGGAAGGCCGGCGACATGGACGTCGTCGCCGAGGTCGACGGCGAGCTGATCGCCGAGGTCCTCGCCACCGCCACCGGCATCCCGGTCTTCAAGCTGACGGAGGAGGAGTCCTCCCGGCTGCTGCGCATGGAGGACGAGCTCCACAAGCGCGTCATCGGCCAGAAGGACGCCATCAAGGCGCTCTCCCAGGCCATCCGGCGCACCCGTGCGGGCCTCAAGGACCCGAAGCGCCCCGGCGGATCGTTCATCTTCGCCGGCCCCTCCGGTGTCGGTAAGACCGAGCTGTCCAAGACGCTCGCCGAATTCCTCTTCGGCGATGAGGACGCGCTGATCTCCCTCGACATGTCGGAGTTCAGCGAGAAGCACACCGTCTCGCGTCTCTTCGGCTCCCCGCCCGGATACGTGGGCTACGAAGAGGGCGGCCAGCTGACGGAGAAGGTCCGCCGCAAGCCGTTCTCGGTGGTCCTGTTCGACGAGGTCGAGAAGGCCCACCCGGACATCTTCAACTCGCTGCTCCAGATCCTGGAGGACGGTCGCCTGACCGACTCCCAGGGCCGAGTGGTCGACTTCAAGAACACCGTCATCATCATGACGACGAACCTCGGCACCCGGGACATCTCCAAGGGCTTCAACCTGGGCTTCGCCGCCCAGGGCGACGTCAAGACCGGCTACGAGCGGATGAAGGCCAAGGTCAACGAGGAGCTCAAGCAGCACTTCCGGCCCGAGTTCCTCAACCGTGTCGACGACACGGTGGTCTTCCACCAGCTGTCCGAGGAAGACATCATCCAGATCGTCGACCTGATGATCGCCAAGGTGGACGAGCGGCTGAAGGACCGCGACATGGGCATCGAGCTCAGCGCGGACGCCAAGCTGCTCCTGGCCAAGAAGGGCTACGACCCGATCCTGGGCGCCCGCCCGCTGCGCCGGACCATCCAGCGCGAGATCGAGGACATCCTCTCCGAGAAGATCCTCTTCGGCGAGCTGCGCCCCGGCCACATCGTGGTCGTCGGCATCGAGGGCGAGGGTGAGGAGAAGAAGTTCACCTTCCGCGGCGAGGAGAAGTCGGCCCTGCCCGACACCCCGCCGGTCGAGTCCGCCGCCGGCGGCGCGGGCCCGAACCTGTCCAAGGACGCGTAAGGGTTCCTCATGGCCGAGGGGCCGGCCCCGGGACCGTCGAAAGACGGCCCGGGGCCGACCCGTTTTCGGATATCGCGGGCGCCGGAGCATGGTCTGCCGATCATCGGCTGATTACGCTGGCATTCCATGGTCATCACCGCACTGTGGTCATTCGCCCTGGTCGTAGGGCTCCTCACCATCACCCCGGGCCTCGACACCGCCCTCATCCTCCGCACCGCCGCCCGCGGCGAGCAGCGCCGGGCCTGGGGCGTCGTCCTCGGCATCCAGACCGGCACCCTGTGCTGGGGCGCCCTCACCTCGGCCGGCGTGACGGCCCTCCTGGCGGCCTCCCGCCTCGCCTACGAGACGCTGCGCTGGGCGGGGGCGGCATACCTGCTGTGGATGGGCGCCCGGATGCTGTGGGAGGCGCGGGGCCGTTCCACGGCGGAGGCGTCCTCGGCGGAGCCCGCCGAGGACACCACCCCGGGCGGCTTCGCCGCCGGCTGGCGGCAGGGGCTGGTCACCAACCTCCTCAACCCGAAGATGGGCGTCTTCTACGTCGCGGTCCTGCCGCAGTTCATCCCGGCGTCGGCGCCGCATTTCGTGATGGGGCTGGCGCTGGCGTCGGTGCACGCGGTGCTGGGCGTGCTGTGGGCAGCGGTGCTGGTGGGCTTCGCCCGGGTGCTGCGGGACTGGCTGCGGAAGCCGACGGCCCGGCGGGTCATGGACCGGGTCACGGGGACGGCGATCGTGGGG
>NZ_JAILXP010000395.1 GCF_020740895.1 Streptomyces sp. UNOB3_S3
GAGGGGCTCGGGGAGGGGGTAGGGGTTCTCGTTGGTGTTCAGGCGTACGGGGACGTCGAGCTGGGGGGCGCCGTACGGGGACTTGCCGCGCAGTTCGTCCCGGATGGGGAGGTCGTCGATTCCGGTCACGTGCGTCACTTGCCGTCCGGCACCTTCCAGTCGAACCGTGCCTTGACCGCCGCGCCGTGCGCCGGCAGGTCCTCGGCCTCGGCGAGCGTCACCACGTGGCCCGCGACGTCGGCCAGCGCCTCGCGGGTGTAGTCCACGACGTGGATGCCGCGCAGGAAGGACTGCACGGACAGCCCGGAGGAGTGGCAGGCGCAGCCGCCGGTGGGCAGGACGTGGTTGGAGCCGGCGGCGTAGTCGCCCAGGGACACCGGGGAGTACGGGCCGACGAAGATCGCGCCGGCGTTGCGGACGCGGGCGGCCACGGCGGCGGCGTCGGCGGTCTGGATCTCCAGGTGCTCGGCGCCGTAGGCGTCCACGACCTCGAGGCCCTGCTCGATGCCGTCGACGAGCACGATGCCGGACTGGCGGCCGCCGAGGGCCGGGACGATCCGGTCGTCGACGTGCTTCGTGGCGGCGACCTGGACGGCGAGCTCCTTCTCGACCGCGCTCGCGAGCTCCTCGGAGTCGGTGACGAGCACCGAGGCGGCCAGCGGGTCGTGCTCGGCCTGGCTGATCAGGTCGGCGGCGACGTGCACCGGGTCGGCGGTGCCGTCGGCGAGGACGGCGATCTCGGTGGGGCCGGCCTCGGCGTCGATGCCGATACGGCCCTTGAGCAGCCGCTTGGCGGCGGCGACCCAGATGTTGCCGGGGCCGGTGACCATGTTGACCGGGCGGCACTCGTCGGTGCCGTAGGCGAACATGGCGACGGCCTGGGCGCCACCGGCCGCGTACACCTCGTCGACGCCCAGCAGGGCGCAGGCGGCGAGGATCGTGGGGTGCGGGAGGCCGCCGAAGTCGGCCTGGGGCGGGGAGGCGACGGCCATGGAGGGCACGCCGGCCTCCTGGGCCGGGACCACGTTCATCACGACGGACGAGGGGTAGACGGACCGGCCGCCGGGGACGTAGAGGCCGACGCGCTGGACGGGCACCCAGCGCTCGGTGACCGTGCCGCCGGGCACGACCTGGACGGTGGTGTCGGTGCGGCGCTGCTCGCGGTGGACGAGGCGGGCGCGGCGGATGGACTCCTCCAGCGCGGCGCGCACGGCCGGGTCGAGCTCCGCCAGGGCCTTGGTGATCGCCTCGGCGGGGACCCGCACCCGGTCGATCTTCACTCCGTCGAAGCGCTCCGCGTAGTCGATCAGGGCCGCGGTGCCGCGATGATGCACGTCGTCGCAGATGGGCCGCACCTTCTCCAGGGCGGCCTCGACGTCGAGCTCGGCACGGGGCAGCAGGTCGCGGTCGATGCCGTTCACAGGGAAGGCGTCGCCGCGCAGATCGATTCGGGAGATCACGCGGTCAATTGTCTCAGACCCGTCCTGTCGCACCGCTCCCCGTACCACCCAGTGATATGCCGCCAAAGAGTTGATCTTTGGCTGACGGTGGACGGACAATCGCCACTCACCGCCGGTGTTCGAACGGTCACCCGGCGGGAATTGGGCGGGTACGCGGGGCGCCACGGACGGTGCGCGCGCCGCCGTCGCGGGGAGAGGGGGCAGACCGTGACCGAGGGAGCCGTGGGCGCACCGCCCGCCGATCTTGAGCTGACCACCGCCGAACGGGACATGTGGGAGGCCTTCCGCAAGGGCACCACCCTCGATCTGCGCAGCTCACGGCCCGAGCTCAACGACCCCGGCGGGCAGCACGCCTGGGGCCCCGAGCGCACCGTGCGCGCCCGGGTCGTGGCCCTGCTGCTGCTCGGCGGGCCGCCGCCGCACCCCGGCCGGGTGGCCGCGCTCAAACTCAACGGCGTACGGATCACCGGCACCCTGAACCTCTCCGGCGGCACCGTCACCCCCTATGTGGAGCTCCACAACTGCCGGTTCGAACAGCAGCTGCTGCTGCCCGAGAGCACCTTCTCCACCCTGCGCCTGGTCGGCTGCGCCATCCCCCGGGTGGAGGCCGCCCGGATCCGCACCGAGGGCGATCTGCATCTGCCGCGCTGCGTCGTCCAGCACGGCATCCGGCTCACGGACGCCCACATCGGCACCGACCTGCTGCTCAACCAGCTGGTGGTGCGCCGCGACCGGCGCGGGCTGTCCATCGCCGCCGACGGGATGACCGTGGGACAGGACCTCCAGGCCGAGATGATGCGCTCCCACGGCGAGCTGAGCATGCGCGGCGCGACCATCGGCGCCTCGCTGAGCCTGCGCGGCTCCACCCTCAACAACCCCTTCGGCCGCCGCGCGCTCAACGCCCCCCAGCTGAAGGTCGAGCGCACCCTCTATCTGACCTCGGCGGGCCTCGGCTACGCCCGCTACGCCGGCGGCGCCACTCCCCCGTTCGGCATCGCCACCACCGCGCCCGAGCAGAACGCCCGGCAGCGGCGGTTCGAGTGCCTGGGCGGGGCGCGCCTGGACGACGGGCGGTTCGGCGACGCCGTGGACCTCAGCGAGGCCCGCTTCGTGATGGAGGCCGACCAGGAGCTGTCGCTGCGCCGGGTGCAGACGCCCGAGCTGCGCTTCCTCGGGGAGCGGCAGCAGCGCGGCCGGGTGGTGCTGTCCGGGGCGCGCGTGGTCAACCTGGTCGACCGCTTCGACAGCTGGCCCGGCCCCGGCGGGCTGGCCATGGCCGGCTTCACCTACGAGAACCTCGTCCCGACGGGTTCCTTCCCCCTCGCCCGCCGCCTGGACTGGGTGGCGGCGGCCACCCCGGAGTACGCGCCGGAGCCCTACGAGCGGCTGGCGAACGCCCTGCGCGCCAGCGGCGAGGACGCCGACGCGCGGGAGGTCCTGCTCGCCAAGCAGCGCCGCAGACGCGAGACGCTGCCCCCGGCGGGCAAGGCCTGGGGCTACCTCCAGGACTGGACGGTGGCGTACGGCTACCGGCCGGGCCGGGCCGCCGTGTGGATGGCCGTGGTGTGGGCGATCGGCGCCTGCTACTTCTCCTACCGGCCGCCGGCGCCGCTGAAGGAGGGCGAGGGCCCGGCGTGGAACCCCGAGCTGTACTCCCTGGACCTGCTGCTGCCCGTCATCGACCTGGGGCAGGGCACCGCGTGGCGGCCCACCGGCGCCGCCCAGTGGGTGGTCGCGGCACTCACCCTGCTGGGCTGGATCCTCGCCACCACGGTCGCGGCGGGCGCCTCCCGGATGCTGCGCCGGCAGTGACCCGAGCGCCCGGCGGCGGCCCGCGCGGGACCCGGCTCCGGGGGGCGGAGCGGCTCCGGCCGGTCCGCCCCGGGAGAAATCCCCGCTCCGGCGGGCCGCACGGCCATTAGGCTTACCGCCCGTGACCACCGAGCGTCTTCCCCTGTTCCCGCTGAACTCGGTGCTGTTCCCGGGCCTCGTGCTCCCGCTGAACGTCTTCGAGCGGCGGTACCGCGCGCTGATGCGCGACCTGGCGGAGCTGCCCGAGGACACACCGCGCCGCTTCGGCGTCGTCGCCATCCGCGACGGCCACGAGGTGGCCCCCAGCGCCCCGGGCCTCCCGGAGGAGTCCCGCCCCGAGCCGGGACCGGCCTCCGGCTTCGGCCCCGACCCGATCACGTCCTTCTACGCGATGGGCTGTGTCGCGGACGCGGCCACCATCCGCGAACGCCCCAACGGCACGTACGAGGTCCTCGCCACCGGCACGACCCGCTTCAAGCTGCTGTCCGTCGACGCGTCGGGCCCGTATCTCACCGCCGAGATCGAGCACGTCGCCGAGCGGCAGGGCGAGGAGGCCGGGGCGCTCGCCTCGGGCGTCGTCCGGGCCTTCCGCGCCTACCAGAAGCGGCTGGCCGGGGCGAACGACGCCTCGCTGGCGGGCCGGGCGGAGCTGCCGGGCGAGCCCCGGGTGCTGTCCTACCTGGTCGCGGCCGCGGCCGTGCTGGACACCCCGGCCAAGCAGCGGCTGCTCCAGGCGCCCGACACCGCCTCGCGGCTCGCGGAGGAGCTGCGGCTGCTGCGCGCCGAGACGGCCGTCATGGGCAAGCTCCCCTCCCTGCCCGCCGTCGAGCTCACCCGGCGGCCCACCAGCCCCAACTAGCCGACGGGACGAGTCCTTGGCGAAGAAGAACGGCAAACTCAACGGCAAGGTCAACGGCGCCGGCAAGCGGCAGGCCGCGGGCGCGACGCCCGCGATCGTCGCCCTGGAGAAGGCCGGCACGGCCTTCACCGTCCACGCCTACGAGCACGACCCGGCCACCCCCTCCTACGGCGAGGAGGCCGCGGAGGCGCTGGGCGTGGACCCCGGGCAGGTCTTCAAGACCCTCGTCGCCGAGGTCGACGGCGCGCTGACCGTGGCCGTCGTACCGGTCTCGGGCTCGCTCGACCTCAAGGCGCTCGCCACGGCCGTCGGCGGCAAGCGGGCCGCGATGGCCGACCCGGCCGCCGCCGAGCGCACCACGGGGTACGTCCGGGGCGGCATCTCCCCGCTGGGGCAGCGCAAGCGGCTGCCGACCGCGCTGGACGCGTCCGCGCGGACGCACCCCACGATCTGTGTGTCGGCGGGACGGCGGGGGCTGGAGGTCGAACTGGCGCCGGAGGATCTGGCGGCGCTGACGGGAGCGGTGGTGGCCGCGATCGCGCGGCCTTGACGGTGTTCCCGCCCTTCGCTACGACCGAGGGGCGGGCCGCCGCTCGAGCGTCCCGCGAATGGGAGGGGACGCCCATGTCGAAGCGCACCCGCAAGCGCCGGTGGAGGCTGCGGAAGGGACGCGCCAACCACGGCCGTAGGCCGGCGTAGAGCCGGGGCTCCGCCCCGGACCCCGGTCCGGGGCCGGGGCTACCCCTCCGGCCAGTGGGGAACGACCGACGGCTCGGGATCCCGCGGTCCGAACAGCGCCGTCAGCCCCAGGTGCGCGGCCATCGCCGCCATCGGCCACGCCAGCAGCATCCCCTTCGCCCCCAGCCGCAGCGGCGCGTCGAAGACGACGCCCTTGCCGACGGCCCGGGCATGGGCCACCACGTCACTGGTCGGGCCGAGCCGGATGCCCAGCCGCCAGGCGACCAGCGAGGCCAGCAGCGAGCCGACCGCCAGTCCCACGACGATCGCGATGCCGCCGGCCCGGCGGAAGAGGAACACCAGGGCCGCGCTCAGCGCGCCGAGGACCAGGCCCAGCAGCCCGAACCAGCCGTCCGCGCCGATGGCCTGCTCGCCCTCGGTGTTCTTCAGATAGACGGCCTTGCCGTCGGAGATCAGCGGCACCCGGGGCGCCAGCCACGCCCACAGCAGACCCATCAGCACACCGGCGACCGTCACCGCCACGAGCACGACGGCGGCCTGCCGCAGCTCCGCGCGCGCCTCCTCCCGGGCCCGCGCGCGGTCCTGCTCGCGGTCCTGCTCCCGCGCCCGGTCGTCCTGCTCGGCGCCGTCGGCCCCGAGAACGGGCCCGGAAGGCCCGGAGGTGGCGTCGGAGGAGGAGTCGTCCTGCGGTGTCAGCGGTGCGGTCACCCCGCCATCGTGCCAGGTCGACGCGGACGCCCCGGCGCCAGGAGGGTCGGTGTGGCGCGTCACCGCACCGCCGCCCGGCGGTAGGCCCAGGTGGCCACGGCCAGCGACACCACGCCGACGGCCGCGCACACCCCGAGGTCGGCCAGCACCAGCAGCCAGTCCGGGTGGGCGTCGAACGACCGCGCGAACGCCTCCACGCCGTAGGTCGACGGCAGCAGATCCCGCGCGAACGCGACCGGCGCCGGCATGTGCGCGGCCGGCAGCACGCCCAGCAGCAGCGCCGCCGACATGCCCAGCTGGCCGCCCAGCGTGGCGAGCTCCTGGCGCGGGGCCAGCAGCCCCAGGGCGGCGCCCAGTCCGGCGAGGGCCGCGCCCGACACCGGGATCACGGCCGCCAGCACCCACAGGTGCGCCATCGGCAGCTTGAACAGCACACTGCCCACCACCGCCGTGACGAGCGTGCCGGGCGCGGTGAAGGACGCGTACGCCCCGGCCGCCCCCAGCACGACCGCGGCGGGCGGCACCGGCAGCGTCGCGTAGTGGTCGAGGCCGCCGCCGGCGCGCAGCTGACCGAAGTACTGGGCGAGGAGGTTGAGCGCGACGAACGCCACGACCAGGACGCTGGAGCCGGCCACGACGGACCGGGCCTCGTCGCCGCCGTCCACGACGCCGCGCATCATGACCATGATGCCGACGGACTGGAAGGTCGCCACGAACAGCAGCGGGATCCGCGCCACGCGGGCGCGCGAGAGCTGCGCCCGGTAGACGGCCGCCAGCGCGGGCAGCATCCGCGCCCCGGGCGCCAGCGGGGCGCGGATGCTGCCCGCGCTGGCGG
>NZ_JAILXP010000396.1 GCF_020740895.1 Streptomyces sp. UNOB3_S3
GGACGGGGACGTGGACATGGCCCCCAACCTAGGCCCCGCTCCGGCGCCCCCGCCTCGGCCGAACGGCCACTCCGCCCTCCGCCGGGAGTCGGACCGGGGCCGCCGGGGCCGCCGGGAGACGGACCCGGGCCGGGGCCGCCCGGTCAGGGGACCAGCCGCTGGAGCAGCCCCCACGTGAACTCCGCGACGTACTCCCGGCGCGCCCCGGCCGCGTCCGGCGCCGTGAAGGCCAGCCGCCAGCGCGTCGGGGCGGTGCCCTCCATCGGCCGGGCGGGCGGGAAGGCCCGGGCGACCTCGTCCACCGTGCAGGACCAGGGCAGCAGCTCCTCGACCGTACGCGGCCGCGGGGCCGGCGCCCCGGGCGCGCGGACCAGCCATTCGTTCCACACCGCGCCGCCGGGGGCGCTCAGCACCTCGAAGCGCAGCCCGGGCCAGAGCGGTACCGGCCAGGCCGCCGCCTCGAAGGTCAGATCGCCGACGCGGCGCTCCCCGGTGCTCTCGGGCGGGCCCAGGACGGAGCGGTAGCGGGGCCCCGCGCCCCGGCCGCGCGGGGAGCGCGTCATGGCTTGCCAGCGGCGGTTGGCCTCGCGCATCTCGGCGCGCCCGACGCCCAGTTCGCGCAGCGCGTCCTCGACCAGCCCGGGCTGGTGGTCGGCCATCCGGCGCAGCAGCACGAGCTGGAACTCCAGGGGCCCGAAGGCGGCGACGGGCCCGGGGGCGGGGTCGGGCCCGGGGTCGGAAGACGGTCTCATGCGTGCCATCGTGACGCACCCGCCCCGCCTTTCGGCAACGCATCGGAAAACCTCCGCGAGTTGCGGGCCGCGGGCCCGAAGTCCCCCTTTCGCGGAAGCTTTACCTACCGGCAGCCGTGAGCTGGCCCGGAGGCCGCCCACGCCGAGGTCGTGGCCGGTACGGTCTGAGGCCATGACGGAACTCGACCCCCAGCGCACCGCACTCGTCCTCGTCGACCTCATGGAACGCCTCGTGGCGTTGCCCCTCGCGCCCCACCCCGGCGACGAAGTGGCGCGGACGGCGGCGGAGTTGGCGCGTTCCTTCCGCAAGGCGGGGGCGCCGGTGGTGGTCGTCCGGGTGGAGCGGCCCGGCCTCGCCGAGCAGCCGCCCGGCAGCGGGCTGCCCGCGGGGATCGCGGAGCCGGGGGACATCGAGATCGTCAAGCGGACCGTGGGCGCGTTCCACGGCACCGGGCTCGACGACCGGCTGCGCGAGCGCGGCGTACGGACGCTGGTGCTCGCCGGGATCGCCACCAACCTCGGGGTGGAGTCGACCGGCCGGGCCGCCGCCGACCACGGCTACGAGCTCGTCTTCGTCGAGGACGCGATGAGCGCGCTGACGGCCGAGGAGCACCGGGCGTCGGTGGCGCTGGACATGCCCCGGCTGGGGACGGTCGTCACGGCGGGGGAGCTGCGGCTGTCCGCGTAGCCCCTCGCCGGGAGGGTGGGCGCGGCTACTCGCCCAGCATCCGCTTGAGCAGGTCCCGCAGCACGGCGCGCTCCTCCTCGGACAGCCCGGCCAGCGGCTCGCGCGCGAAGTGCAGCGACTCCCGCAGCCGGGCCGCCGTCAGCCGGCCCTCCTCCGTCGCCGCCGCGAGCTTGACCCGGCGGTCGTCCGGGTCTGGGCGGCGCTCGACCAGGGCCCGGGCCTCCAGCCGGTCGACGATCCCGGTGATGTTCGACGGCTCGCACTTCAGCTTGACGGCGATCCGCCGCATCGGCAGCGGCTCCCGGGCCAGCAGGGCCAGGACCCGGGCCTGGGCGCCGGTGAGCGAGTGCCGGGCGGCCGCCTCCTCGTACTCCTCGTGGTAGCGCGCCACGACGGTCGCGATGAGGTCGACGACCTCAAGGGTCAGGGCGTCGGTGGGCCGTGGAGGGGGTGTCATGGAGACCACCCTACTCCGTTACTTGACATCGTGAAATATCGAGGCACATGATTGGTTGAGGTTCTTAAGTAATTGGAGGGTTGGTTCCCATGACCGCCACAGCCGCCCGCATCCCCGAGACCAGCCGGGAATGGCACCTGGTCGCCCGCCCCGTGGGCTGGCCGAAGCCCGAGGACTTCGCCCTGCGCGAGGTCGCCGTCCCCGAGGTCGGCGAGGGCGAGATCCTGGTCCGCAACATCCACCTGTCGGTGGACCCGTACATGCGCGGCCGCATGGACGAGCGCGAGTCCTACGTCCCCCCGTACCAGCTGGACCGGCCCATGGACGGCGGCGCGGTCGGCGAGGTCGTGGCCTCCCGGGTCGAGGGCTTCGAGGTGGGCGACCACGTCCTCCACGGCCTCGGCTGGCGGGAGTACGCGGTGGTCGAGGCCGCCCGCGCCGCCAAGGTCGACCCGAAGCTCGCCCCGCTCTCCGCCTACCTCGGCGTGCTGGGCATGCCCGGCATGACCGCCTACGCGGGCCTGCTGGAGGTCGCCTCCTTCAAGGAGGGCGACACCGTCTTCGTCTCCGGTGCCGCCGGCGCCGTCGGCAGCCTCGTCGGCCAGATCGCCCGCCTCAAGGGCGCCGCCCGCGTCATCGGCAGCGCGGGCTCGGACGAGAAGGTCCGGGTGCTGCGCGAGGAGTACGGCTTCGACGCCGCCTTCAACTACAAGGAGGGCCCGGTCGTCGACCAGCTGCGGGCCGCGGCCCCCGACGGCATCGACGTCTACTTCGACAACGTCGGCGGCGAGCACCTGGAGGCGGCGCTCAGCGTCCTCAACCTCCACGGCCGCGTCACCATCTGCGGCATGATCGCCCAGTACAACGCCACCGAGCCCGTGCCCGGCCCGCGCAACATGGTCAACATCCTGGCCAAGCGACTGCGCGTCCAGGGCATGATCGTCTCGGACCACAACGCGCTGCGCCCGCAGTTCGTCGAGGAGGTCGGCGGCTGGATCCGCTCCGGCGAGCTCGCCGTCCGCGAGACCGTCGTCGAGGGCATCGAGAACAACGTCGACGCGTTCCTCGGACTGCTGCGCGGGGACAACACGGGCAAGATGATCGTCACGCTCTGACGACGCGGGACCGCCCCGCCGCGGCGGCTACGATGTGCCGCCATGCGAGATCTTGTGACGGGCATGTCGTACCTGGTCAAGGGCCAGCGCTGGGTGGGGCGCAACCGCCGGCGGTGGGGTTTGGGGCTGCTGCCCGGGCTGATCACCCTGGCCGGGTACGCGGCGGCGATGACCGTGCTCGCCCTCCGGTCCGACGACGTCGTCGACTGGGCCACCCCCTTCGCCGACGGCTGGGGCTCGCCCTGGCTCGGCCTCTTCCGCGGCGCGCTGACGGCGCTCTTCTTCGGCGGCTGCCTGCTGCTGGCGATGCTCTCCTTCACGGCGGTGACGCTGCTCGTCGGACAGCCCTTCTACGAGGCGCTGTCCGAGCGGGTCGACCTGACCGAGGGCGGCAGCGCGCCGTCGTCCGGGCTGCCGCTCTGGCGGGAGCTGTGGATCTCGGCCCGGGAGAGCCTCGCCGTGCTCGTCCGGGCCTCCTTGTGGGGCGTCCTCTTCTTCGCGCTGGGCTTCGTTCCCTTCGTGGGCCAGACGGTGGTGCCGGCGATCGGCTTCTGCGTCTCCGGCTTCTTCCTGACAGAGGAACTCTCCGCCGTCGCCCTTCAGCGGCGCGGGATTCCGCTGCGTCAGCGGCTGGAGCTGCTGCGCTCGCGCAAGCTCCTGGTGCTGGGCTTCGGAGTGCCGCTGATCCTGCTCTTCCTGGTGCCGCTCGTCGCGGTGTTCGTGATGCCGGGCGCGGTGGCGGGGGCGACGCTGCTGGCGCGGGATCTGCTGGGGGAGACGGCGGAAGAGAGCGGTGACGAGGCGGAGTCCGCGACGGAGAACGTCGGAGGGGCCGGCTTCACCGGCCCCTCCGACGTTCGATGGTGACTACTCCCGGCCCGCCGAGGTGAACCTCATGTCCGGGTAACGGTCGCCCGCCACCTTGGACGCGATGGGCTCCAGCGACGTGAGCTCGTCCGCCGTCAGCTCGACGCGGGTGGCGCCCACGTTCTCCTCCAGACGGGAACGCTTGCGCGTGCCCGGGATCGGAACGACCGTCAGGCCGTCCACCCGCGCCCGCTGCTGCACCCACGCCAGGGCGACCTGGGCGAGCGTCACGCCCCGCGCCTCCGCGATCCGTCGCAGGGGCTCCAGCAGGGCGACGTTCGCCGCCGCGTTGTCACCCGTGAAGCGCGGCTGCGTACGGCGCCAGTCGTCCGTCGACAGGTCCTTGTCCGCGTTCGCGAAAGCACCCGTCAGGAAGCCGCGGCCGAGCGGCGAGTACGGCACGAGGGCGACGCCCAGCTCACGGGCCGCCGGGACGACGTTCTCCTCGATGTCCCGGCTGAAGAGCGACCACTCCGACTGCACGGCCGCGATCGGGTGGACGGCGTGCGCCTCGCGCAGCTCGCCGCCCGTGACCTCGCTCAGGCCCAGGTACTTGACCTTGCCCTCCGCGACCAGCTCGGCCATCGCGCCCACCGACTCCGCCAGCGGGACCTGGGGGTCGCGGCGGTGCATGTAGTAGAGGTCGATCCGCTCGACCCCCAGCCGCCGCAGGCTGCCCTCGACGGCCTTGCGGATGTACGGCCGGTCGTTGCGGATCGTCCGCTGCGCGGGGTTGTCCGGGTCGGCGTCGATCGCGAACTTCGTCGCCAGGACGACGTGTTCCCGGTTGGCCCGGATGAAGGGGGCGATGAACTTCTCGTTCTCCCCGTTCCCGTACATGTCGGCGGTGTCGTAGAGCGTGACGCCCAGCTCCAGCGCCCGCTCCAGCGTCGCCCGGGCCTCCGCCTCGTCCGTCGTCGGGCCGTAGGCGAAACTCATGCCCATGCAGCCCAGGCCCTGGACGCCGACCTCCGGGCCGCCGTCGCCGAGGGCCACGCGTGCGATCTTGTCGTTGCTCATGTGTCCGTCATGCCCCTTCGGACGCCCGGCGGGCGTCGGCATAGGTATTGATCTTGTAGTCCAGTACTTCCAGCGTGCTGCGCAGCTCCGCGATGCGCATCCGCACGTCGTCGCGGTGCGCGCTCAGCAGTCGTTCGCGCTCGGGAAAGGTGTGCTCGCCCAGCCGCACCAGTTCCGCGTAGCGGACCATGTCGGCCACCGGCATCCCGGTCAGCCGCAGCCGGCTCACCAGGTCCAGCCAGTCCAGGTCGCGGTCGGTGTAGCGGCGCTGCCCCGTGTGGGAGCGGTCGACGTGCGGCATCAGCCCTATTCGCTCGTACCAGCGGAGGGTGTGCGCGGACAGCCCCGCGTACGCGGCCACTTCACTGATCGTGTAGCGGTCCCGGCCCTCCGGGCGGCGCCGGCGCTGGCGGGCGAGCGGGGCGCAGAGGTCGTCCACCGTTCCGGCCGGCGCGCTCTCGGTGTCCATCAAAGTCATTGCCGCTTCCCCCTCGATCGCCCCGTGCGGTGCGTCCCCAACGCTAGAGAGTTGGAGTGCACTCGAAGCAAGCGGGATTCGACGTGATCCGGCCCGATCCCGTGTGGCGCTAGGCTCCTTGCCATGGAAAGCCTGCGGATGATCGAGAACTGGCCCGTCAAGACCGCGGCGGCGGCCGTCGTGCGCGCCGACGGCACCTACGCGGGTGCGCACGGCCCGGCCCGCCACCGTTTCCCGCTGGCCTCCGTCACCAAACCGCTGGCCGCGTACGCCGCGCTGATCGCCGTCGAGGAAGGCGCGATCGAGCTCGACGAGCCGGCCGGCCCGCCCGGTGCCACGGTGCGTCATCTGCTCGCCCACACCTCCGGACTCGCCTTCGACGAGTACCGCTCCATGGCCGAGCCGGGCACCCGGCGGCTGTACTCCAACGCCGGCTTCGACGCCCTGGGCGACCACATCGCCAAGGCCACGGACATCCCCTTCGCCGAGTACCTCCGGCAGGCGGTGCTGGAGCCCCTCGGCATGGCCTCCACGGACCTGCCCGGCTCGCCCGCCAAGGACGGCGTCTCGACGGCGGAGGACCTGGCCCGTTTCGCCGCCGAGCTCCAGGCGCCGCGACTGCTGTCGCGCACCACGCTGGACGAGGCCACGACGGTGGTCTTCCCCGGTGTGACGGGCGTCCTGCCCGGCTACGGTCACCAGCGGCCCAACGACTGGGGCCTCGGCTTCGAGATCCGGGACGCCAAGTCCCCGCACTGGACGGGCACGTCGTCCTCGCCGCGGACGTTCGGCCACTTCGGGCAGTCCGGCACGTTCCTGTGGGTGGACCCGGAGCTGGGCGCGGCCTGCGTCGCCCTCGCGGACCGGGCCTTCGGCTCCTGGGCCATCGAGGCGTGGCCTTTGCTGACGGACGCGGTGATCAGCGAATTGCGTGCGGGGTAATCGGGCTGGGGGCACCTCCCAGCGGTAGCTGGGG
>NZ_JAILXP010000397.1 GCF_020740895.1 Streptomyces sp. UNOB3_S3
GCACCACACTCCCTGGATGCCGCGTCCGCCCCACGCGTGAATTAGATTCGCAGCATGCCAGCCCCCACCCGGACCCTCGCCGTCTGCGCCGCACCCGTCGTGGCCCTGCTCGCGCTCGCCGCGTTCGTGCCGCTGCCGTTCACGATCGCGCAGCCGGGGTCGACCGTGAACGTCCTCGGCTCCGACCAGGGCAAGCCCGTGATCAGCATCAGCGGCGCCGCCGGCCGGAGCACCAGCGGGCAGCTGCGCATGACCACCATCGTGGCCACCGGGCCGCACACGGAGGTCGGCCTCGGCGACGTGGTCAGCAGCTGGTTCCGCACCGACCGGGCCGTGATGCCCCACGACGCCGTCTACCCGTCCGGGCAGTCCGACAAGGAGGTGGAGGAGCACAACGTCGCCGAGATGAAGAAGTCGCAGGACTCCGCCTCCCAGGCCGCCCTGCGCCTGCTGCGGCGCTCGCCCGGCGAGGTCAAGGTCGACCTGCGGCTCGCCGACATCGGCGGGCCCAGCGCCGGGCTGCTCTTCGCGCTCGGCGTGGTCGACAAGCTCGACGGCGATGGCCGCGGCGGCGACCTCACCGGCGGCCGGACGATCGCGGGCACCGGCACCATCGACCCCGACGGCAAGGTGGGCGCCGTCGGCGGCGTCGCCCTCAAGACGCAGGCGGCGGCCCGCGACGGCGCCACGATCTTCCTCGTCCCGAAGGACGAGTGCTCGGAGGCCTCCTCCGAGCTGCCCAAGGGCCTGCGGCTGATCCCGGTCACCTCACTGCCCGACGCCGTCGACTCGCTGAAAGCGCTGAAGAGCGGGGACAACGTCCCCTCCTGCCCGGCCTGAGCGCTCCGCTGGAAGTCCGGCACGTCATCTGCCGGTGCGTCGTGGCTGGTCGCGCCCACGCGGCGGCAGCCGCATATCGACACTGCCCCGCGCCCCTTCGGGGCGCTACCGCACCGCGTCAGTCCTCCGACGCCTGCTGCACCAGCGGGATGATCCTCAGCGGCACCGGGTTCTCCATGACGATCGCCGTGGACGCCCGGACGATCCCCTCGAAGCCCACCACCCGGTCGATCACCCGCTGGAGGTCCGCGTTCGACCGGGCCACCAGCCGGCACAGCATGTCCCCGTGCCCGGTCGTGGTGTGCAGCTCCAGCACCTCGGGGACCGACGCCAGATGCGTCCGCACATCCGCGCCCTGCCCCTGCTTGATCTCCAGCGTCGCGAACGCGGTCACCGGATAGCCCAGCGCCGCCGGGTCCACGTCCGGGCCGAAGCCCCTGATCACCCCCTGCGACTGGAGCCGGTCCAGCCGGGCCTGCACCGTGCCGCGCGCCACGCCGAGGCGCCGTGAGGCCTCCAGCACCCCGATCCGCGGCTCCCCCGCGAGCAGCTCGATCAGCCGCCCGTCCAAACGATCGATCACCCTGATCCGCCTTTCGTGGTCATCATGCACAGATCGTCCGGGGCTTCTCGACCTCCTCTATGCATAATGCCCAGTGGAATCGCAAACTATTGCGCACCTTGTGGTTCGGAGAGACTCTTCGCCCATGACGCAGACCACTGATCACACCCCGCACACCGCGCGGCAGGCCGACCCCTTCCCGGTCAAGGGGATGGACGCGGTCGTCTTCGCCGTCGGGAACGCCAAGCAGGCCGCCCACTACTACTCCACCGCCTTCGGCATGAAGCGCGTCGCCTACTCCGGGCCGGAGAACGGCAGCCGCGAGACCGCGAGCTACGTTCTGGAATCCGGCAGCGCCCGGTTCGTCTTCACCACCGTGATCAAGGCGACCACCGAGCACGGCCGTTTCCTCGCCGACCACGTCGCCGAGCACGGCGACGGCGTCGTGGACCTCGCCATCGAGGTGCCCGACGCGCGGGCGGCGTACGCCTACGCCATCGAGCACGGCGCGACCGGCCTCACGGAGCCGTACGAGCTGAAGGACGAGCACGGCACCGTCGTCCTCGCCGCCATCGCCACCTACGGCAAGACGCGCCACACGCTCGTCGACCGCTCCGCCTACACCGGCCCCTACCTGCCCGGCTACGTCGCCGCCGCCCCCATCGTCGAGCCCGGCGCCCGCCGCTTCCAGGCCATCGACCACTGCGTGGGCAACGTCGAGCTCGGCAAGATGGACGAGTGGGTGAGCTTCTACAACAACGTCATGGGCTTCACCAACATGAAGGAGTTCGTGGGCGACGACATCGCCACCGAGTACTCCGCGCTCATGTCGAAGGTCGTCGCGGACGGCACCCGCAAGGTGAAGTTCCCGCTCAACGAGCCGGCGATCGCCAAGAAGAAGTCCCAGATCGACGAGTACCTGGAGTTCTACAACGGCCCCGGCGTCCAGCACATCGCGCTGGCCACCAATGACATCGTCGCCACCGTACGGGCCATGCGGGAGGCGGGCGTCCAGTTCCTGGACACCCCCGACTCCTACTACGACACCCTCGGCGAGTGGGTCGGCGAGACCCGGGTGCCCATCGACACCCTCCGCGAGCTGAAGATCCTCGCCGACCGCGACGAGGACGGCTATCTGCTCCAGATCTTCACCAAGCCGGTCCAGGACCGTCCCACGGTCTTCTTCGAGATGATCGAGCGGCACGGCTCCATGGGCTTCGGGAAGGGCAACTTCAAGGCCCTCTTCGAGGCGATCGAGCGCGAGCAGGAGAAGCGCGGCAATCTCTGACCGGGGCTCCGCCCCAAACCCCGGTCCTCAAACGCCGGACGGGCTGAAAAACCGGCCCGTCCGGTGATTGAGGACACCACGCCCAAGGGGAGAGAATCACCATGGGCGATCTGATCAAGCTCCTGAGCGAAGCGCTGCCCGCCGAGGCGGTCATCACCGACCCGGACGTGGTGACGTCCTACGCCAACGACATGGCGAGCTTCTGCGCGGCCGGTACCCCCGCCGTGGTCGTCCTGCCACGCACCGTCGAGCAGGTCCAGCACGTGATGCGCACCGCCACCGCCCTCCGCGTCCCCGTCGTCCCGCAGGGCGCCCGCACGGGGCTGTCGGGCGCGGCCAACGCTACGGACGGCTGCATCGTCCTCTCGCTCGTCAAGATGGACCGCGTCCTGGAGATCGACCCGGTCGAGCGGATCGCCGTCGTCGAGCCCGGCGTCGTCAACGCCGCCCTCTCCCGCGCCGTCGCCGAACACGGCCTGTACTACCCGCCGGACCCCTCCAGTTGGGAACAGTGCACCATCGGCGGCAACATCGGCACCGCCTCCGGCGGGCTGTGCTGTGTCAAGTACGGCGTCACCGCCGAGTACGTCCTCGGCCTGGACGTCGTCCTCGCCGACGGCCGGCTGCTCACCACCGGCCGGCGCACCGCCAAGGGCGTCGCCGGCTACGACCTCACCCGTCTCTTCGTGGGCTCCGAGGGCAGCCTCGGCATCGTCGTACGGGCCGTCCTGGCGCTCAAACCCGCGCCGCCCGCGCAACTGGCGCTGGCCGCCGAGTTCCCCTCCGTCGCCGCGGCCTGCGAGGCGGTCCGGAACATCATGGCCCGCGGGCACGCGCCGTCCCTGCTGGAGCTGATGGACGCCACGACCGTACGGGCCGTCAACTCCCTGACCCACATGGGCCTCCCGGAGACCACCGAGGCCCTGCTGCTCGCCGCCTTCGACACCCCCGACCCGGCCCGGGACCTGGCCGCCGTGGCCGGGCTGTGCCGCGCCGCCGGCGCCACCGAGGCCGTCCCCGCCGACGACGCCGCCGAGTCCGAACTGCTGCTGCAGGCCCGCCGGATGTCCCTGCCCGCGCTCGAGCGGCTGCGCCCCGCCACGATGATCGACGACGTGTGCGTACCGCGCTCCCGGCTCGCCGAGATGCTGGACGGCACCGCCGCCATCGCCCGCGAACACGGCCTGACCATCGGTGTCGTCGCCCACGCGGGCGACGGCAACACCCATCCCGTCGTCTGCTTCGACCCCGCCGACCCCGACGAGGCGCGCCGCGCCCGGGCCTCCTTCGACGCCATCATGGCCCTGGGGCTGGAACTGGGCGGCACCATCACCGGTGAGCACGGAGTGGGCCTGCTGAAGAAGGACTGGCTGGTCCGGGAGGCCGGGCCGGTGGCGATGGAGCTCCAGCGCGGCATCAAGGCCGTCTTCGACCCGCTCGGGCTGCTCAACCCCGGCAAGGTCCTCGACCCGCCGGCCGGGGGCGCGGGGGAGTGAGCCGACGGCCCGGGGGCCGGCGCGGCGGTCACTCCATCGGGTAGCCCGCCCGCGCCCGGCCCTCCCCGAACGGTGTCTTCCGCCTCACGCACCGGACGTCAGCAGTTCCTCCAGGGCCTGGTCGAGGGCGAGCCACTCGCCTTCCCGGCCCGGCGCCACGAGCCGCAGCGTCCGCTCCAGCCAGCCCGACACCTCCTTCACCGGCACCGTCACCAGCGCCCGGCCCTCCGGCGAGGACAGCGCCAGACAGACCACGGACCGTCCGTCGACCTTGCCGGGGAAGATCCGCACATCGCCGTCACCGGCGGTCCGGAACACCCCCTCGATCAGCAGATCCCTGGAGAAAGTCCAGGTCACCGGCCGTGGCGAGGTGATGTGGAAGCTGAGGTGGACGGCGTAGGGGTCCTCCGTCCGGTAGGTCAGCCGGGCCGGCACCGGAACGCTTCGTTCCGGCGACAGCACCAGGTCGGTCTCCAGGTCTCGTACCACCTCGGTGTGCATGGGCGCACCCCTCTCTGCTCGGGATCTCGGGATCCGCTCGGAATCGGTTACGGGCGAAGAGAGCGCGCCGGGCAGGTTTCATTACGCGGTTTCGGCGAACAGTTTCAAGATTTTCGTGCCGGGGCGCGGCCGTGCCGCAGTCGCACGTGTGAGTGGACCGGCCCCGTGACGGTCACAGGGGATGGGGCGTTCTGGTAGACCTGGTGACCACCCCTTATGTACGGCCGAGCAGATACGGGACACCGGAGACCATGAGCGCACCTATCTCGGGATCCGCCGACGGCAGCCCCCCTCAGGGCTTTTATCCGGACCCGTCCATTCCGGGCTACATCCGTTACTGGAGCGGTGCCGCGTGGGTGCCCGGTACGAGCCGGCCGGCGCCCGCCGAGGGCGAGCCGATGCCCGCGCCGCCGCCGTCGGTGGCCGCGGCGCGGCCTCCGGCGCCGGTCCCGCCCGTGACGCCTGCGACGCCTATGTCCGCCGAGCCGGTCGCGCGGCGCGCGGCGGACGAGACGGGGCCCGTGTTCCTGGACGAGGAGCCGGAACCGGCGGGCGGTGGCGCGTGGCAGGCGGACGGCGGCGCCCAGGAGCAGCGGGTCTCGTGGGGTGGCGATGGTGCTGCCGCTTCAGGTGCCGCCGCGCTGCCCAAGGCGCGCGATCCGCGGCTGCCCGAGCTGCCCGCGATGGAGCCGGTGGCTCCTGCGCGGGCCGAGCCGGCCGAGCGTCCCGTCCCCGCGCAGGGGCATGGGCAGGGACATGGCCAGGGACATGGGCAGGGCACTTTGGACCTGCGGCCCAAGCCGCACGGCGCGGCGCCCGGCGGGCCGCCCGCGCCGTTGTCGGCGGACGCGCCGGCCGCCCAGCAGGCGTGGCCCGCCCAGCGCGCCCGGGAGGTGGCCCCGGTCGCCCCGGCCGGGTCCCCGGGGGCCGCGCTGCCCGCGCGCCGCCCGGAGTCCGCGCCCGTTCCCGTGGAGCGGCAACAGCCGGTGGGCTGGGCCCAGCAGGTGCACCAGCTCGCCCAGCAGGGTCCGCAGGCCGTGTCCGCCGGGGCGGTGACGGAGCCGCCCGCGCCGTGGAAGCCGCCCAAGGACGACCCGTTCCTGCGCGCGGCGCAGGCGCAGGGCCGCCCCGCCGCGCTCGGCCGCAGGCTCGCCGCCCGGCTGCTGGACTCCGTCGTGCTGGGCGGAGTGGTCGGCGCGGTCGCGGTGCCGCTGTGGGCGAAGTCGGTCGAGCACATCGACGAGAAGGTGGAGCAGGCCCGGCAGACCGGCCGGACGGTCACGGTCTGGCTCCTCGACGGCACGACGGGCGGGTATCTGGCGATCGTGCTGGGCGTGCTGCTGGTCGCCGGGCTGCTGTACGAGGCGCTGCCGACCGCGAAGTGGGGCCGCACGCTGGGCAAGAAGCTGTTCGGGGTGCGGGTGCTGGACATCGAGTCGCACGACACGACGTCGGTGGGGGCGGCGGTGCGGCGGTGGCTGGTGTACGGGGGGCTCGGTGTGCTGGCCGTCGGTGTGCTGAACGTGCTGTGGTGCCTCTTCGACCGGCCGTGGCGGCAGTGCTGGCACGACAAGGCGGCGCGAACGTTCGTGGCCTCGGCGGGGGAGTAGTCCCGGCCCCCGGCACCCCCCTGCACCC
>NZ_JAILXP010000398.1 GCF_020740895.1 Streptomyces sp. UNOB3_S3
GGTGGGGTAGAACCGCGCCGAAGGCGCGGAAAACCCCCACCCGGGGGGCACCCGGAAAGCAAACGGGCGCCCGTCCGGTCAGAACCTGTGGCTGAGCTCGTCGTAGACGCTGAGCACGTGCGCCACCGTGTCGTCCTCCGACGGCCACGCCGCGACCCGTGCCCGCCCCGCCGTGACGAGGTTCGCGCACCGCATCGGGTCCGCCAGCAGGCGGGAGACCGCGTCGGCCAGTGCCACGGCGTCCCCGTACGGGACGAGTTCCGCCGCGTCCCCGACGAAATCGGGGACGCCCCCCACCGACGTGGCGACCAGGGGGACCCCCGCCAGCAGCGCCTCCTGGGCCAGCAGGGACCTGCCCTCCCAGCGGCTGGGCAGGATCGCCACGTCCGCCGCGGCCAGCAGCTCCGGGACGTCGTCCCGCCGCCCCACCAGGAGCACCGGAAGTTCCTCTTCGGTGATGCGCCGCTGCAAGGCGGAACGTTCGCCGCCCTCGCCCGCCATGATGAGCAGCGGCTCGGGGTCGAGGTCCCGCCAGAGGCGGGCGGCGTCCAGGAGGGGGCCGTGGCCCTGGTCCGGCTCCAGGCGGCCGACGGTGACGAGCAGGGGGCGGGCCACCGCGCCCAGTTCGGCGCGGGCCTTGAACCGCAGGTAGTCGTCGTCCTCCGTCGGCGGCGGCGCCCGGCGTGGCGCCGGGAGCGCCACCGGTGCGAGCCGGGCGTCGCGCGCGCCGCGGCGGCGGGCCCGGTCGACCAGGTCGGGGGTGGCGCCCAGCAGGACGGCCGCCGCCCGCGCCGCCTGTCGTTCCATCAGCCGCAGGAGGAACCCCTCTGTGCGGGTGCGCGCGTGCCAGGTGACCACCAGTGGCGTGGGCCGCCCGCGCAGGGCCAGCGCCGCGAGCGTCCCGGAGCGCAGCCCGTGCGCGTGCACCACGTCGGCGCCCTCGCTCGCGGCGCGGATTCCCGCCACCGCCTGGGCGCTCGCCTCCGGGTCGAGCGGGGAGAAGGCCGCTCCGGAGCCGGTGAACTCATAGCGTTCCCCCGTCGCCGGCGGCCCGCACACCGTCACCCGCAGGCCGCGCGCCACGAGGCCGCCCGCCAGCGACCGCACGTGCGCCCCGCTCCCCGCGCTTCCGCTGCCCAGGACCTGTACGGCGTGCAGCGGCGGCCGCCCGTGCGAGGGAACGGGTGTGCTACTCACGCGGGGGAAGCTCCTGGGTCGACGTCGGGCGGGGCGTACGGCGAGGTGCTCAGGCCAGGATGCCAGTCCCCGCCGGCATCCCGGCACCACTGGCACGAGGTCGGCCCGTCCCACCTCGCCCGTAGTTCCCCGGATTCACCCGCTTTGGGGATTCCGTGCGTCGGCGGCGATGGTCGCGGCCACCAGTACGGCTGCGTGCAGGGCCAGCCCCGTACGGCCGTTGGCGCCCACCACGGCCAGGCCCAGCCCCGCGCCGAGGGCGTGGGCCCCGGTGTCGCCCAGCATCGTGCGCCCGGCCGCGTCGTCGGCCAGCAGGGCCGCCGCCGCGCCCACGGGGGCGGCGGCCAGGGCGGCGCCGGTGCCGCCGCGCGCCAGCCCGCCCGCGCCGAGCGCCAGCACCGCGCCGGCGGCCCGGGCGGGGCGGACGTCCAACAGGTTGACCGCGTGGGCCGACCCGGCGATCACCACCCCGGCCAGCAGCTTGTCGACGGGCCGGTCCTTGAGCACCGCACCGGCGGCGAGGCCCGCCGCGCCGATGCCCAGGAGCTTGACCGCCCCGCCGGTGACCTCGCCCCGGCGCAGCGCCGACAGGTGGGTCCGGAAGCCGCGCCGGTCGTCCCCGGCGGCGTCGTCGTACGCCCCGCAGGCCCCGGCCGCGAGCACGGTCAGCGCGCCGGCCCACCGGTGCCGGGCCGGCAGGGCGCGGGCGGTGGCGGTGGCCACCGCTGTGCCGAGCGCGGCCGCCGGTCCGGCGCAGAGGGTGACGGTGCGGCCGGCGTGGTTGGTCCGGTTCCACAAGGTGTCCCCGCCGGGGCGGGTGCGGCGCAGCGTCTCGTACGTTCCTCGGGCCACCGTCGCGGCCGTGGCCAGGGTGGTCAGGGGCCTCTTCATGAGAGGAGGCCGTGGAGGGACTTCGCGAACCGGTCGACGAAGGCGTCGCGGGTCGCGTCGTCGAGGAGGTCCAGGGAGAGGTAGGGGTTGAGGTCCTCCAGCTCGACGAGGAGGAGACCGCCTTCGGGCGTACGGCAGGCGTCGACGCGCTGGATGCCGTGCTCGATCTCGTTCCAGGCGATGAAGCGCCGGGCGAAGTCCAGGTCCCCGGCCGTGGGCTCGTAGCGCTCCAGGGCCCACCGGCGGTCGGGGTCGGGCGCGTACAGGGCGTACTGGAAGTCGTGGTCGACGAAGTAGAACGACACTTCGTAGCGGAAGTCGATGCGCGGCTGGGCGAGGACGTCGCCGGTCAGCTCGGCCGGCTCGACGCGGGGGACGAGGCGCAGCCCTATGGAGTCCGCGCCCGCCTTGGGCTTGAGCACGTACCCGGCGGCCTCGGGGAGGCGGTGGAGGTCCTCGGCGCGGTCGACGGTCGGGATGACCGGGTACCCGGCGGCGGTCAGGTCGAGCAGGTACCGCTTGCCCCGCATGTCGGCCTTGCCGGTCAGCTGGTTGTGGACGGGCTTGCCGGTCTCCAGCGCGCGGGCGCGGAAGGCGTCGTACTGCTCCTGGTGGGTCAGCACGGGACCGCTGTTGCGGACGACGACCGCGTCGAAGGCGTCCATGAGGGCGACCGCGTCCCCGGGGTGGCACAGCGCGATGTCGAAGTCCGCGCGGAGCCGGGAGGTGAGGTGGATGTCCTCGTCGCAGTACCGCCTTCCCTTGGCCGGGTAGGCGAGGTCGGTGACGTAGAGGACGCGGGGCCGGGCGGACATGGCTCTCCTGATGATCGTTCCGATCCGGCCAACCTACCCGGCCCCGGCGCTCAGCCGCCCGCCCGGGCCGCCTGGAGCAGCTCCTCCGCGTGTGCCCGGGCCAGCTGGGAGTCCTCCTGGCCGGCCAGCATCCGGGAGAGCTCGCGGATGCGGTCCTCGCCCTCCATGGCCTTCACCCCGCTGCGGGTGACGGCGCCGTCGTGGGTCTTCTCCACGACGAGGTGGCGGTCGGCGAACGCGGCCACCTGCGGCAGGTGGGTGACGACCACGACCTGGGCGGTGCGCGCGAGTTTGGCCAGCCGCCGGCCGACCTCGACGGCGGCCTTGCCGCCGACACCGGCGTCGACCTCGTCGAAGAGGTACGTCGGCACGGGGTCGGAGCCCGCGAAGACGACCTCGACGGCGAGCATCACCCGGGAGAGCTCACCGCCGGAGGCACCCTTGGCGATGGGGCGCGGCTGGGCGCCGGGGTGGGGGGCCAGCAGGAGTTCGACCTCGTCGGCGCCGTGCGGGCCGTAGGCGACGGTGCGGCCGTCCACCTCGATGCCCGCCTCGGTCTCGTTCTGGCGGATGGCGAAGGTCACCCGGGCGTGCGGCATGGCGAGCGAGGCGAGCTCGGCGGTGACCGCGTCGGCGAATCGCTTCGCCGCCTCGTTACGGGCGTCGGTCAGCTCCTGGGCGAGCCCGCCGAGTTCGGCGCGGAGCGCGTCGTGCTCGTCGGTGAGCTCGCCGATGCGGTCGTCGTCGCCGTCGAGCTCGGCGAGCCGGGCGGCGCTCGCCCGGGCCCAGGCCAGGACCCCGGCGATGTCCTCGCCGTACTTGCGGGTGAGGTGGGCGAGCGAGGCGCGGCGCTCCTCGACGGCGGCGAGGCGGCGGGGGTCGGCGTCCAGGCCGGAGGCGTACGAGGCGAGCTCGCCCGCCACGTCGGCGAGGAGGATGCCGAGCTCGCCGAGCCGGTCGGCGAGCGCGGCGAGGGCCGGGTCGTGGGAGCGCACGGCGGCCAGCGCCCGGTGGGCGCCCGCGACGAGGGTGCCGGCGTCGACGCCCTCGGGGTCCTCGGGGTCGCCCGCGAGCGCGGCGTGCGCGACGGTGGCGGCGGAGGCGAGGGACTCGGCGTGGCCGAGCCGCTCGGCCTCGGCGGCGAGCTCGGCGTCCTCGCCGGGCAGGGGCTCGGTCGCGGCGACCTCGTCGAGCCCGAAGCGCAGCAGGTCGGCCTCCTGGGCGCGCTCCCGCGCCCGCTCGGTGAGCTCGCTCAGCTCGGCGGCGACGGCCCGCAGCCGGCGGTAGGCGTCCGCGTACCCGGCCAGCGGCACGGCGACCGCGTCACCGGCGTACCGGTCGAGGGCCTGCCGCTGCCGGGCGGGCCGCAGCAGCCCCTGCTGGTCGGTCTGCCCGTGCACGGCCACCAGGTCGTCGGCCAGCTCGCCCAGCAGGCCCACGGGCACGCTCCGGCCGCCGAGGTGGGCGCGGGAGCGCCCCTCGGCGGACAGGGTGCGGCTGACGAGCAGCGTGCCGTCGTCCAGCTCGGCGCCGGCCTCCTCGGCCCGTACGGCCGCGGGCGACCGGCCGTCGAGGGCGAGCCGCCCCTCGACCACGGCCGCCTTGGCGCCCACCCGCACCAGCGCGGGGTCGGCGCGCCCGCCGAGCAGCAGCCCGAGACTGGTGACGACCATGGTCTTGCCGGCACCGGTCTCGCCGGTCACCGCCGTGAAACCGGGCGCCAGCTCGACCACGGCGTCGTCAATGACGCCCAAGGACCGGATCCGCATCTCCTCCAACACGGATACGACCATACGAGGTTCCGGGGCCGGCTCGCGACGGCCTCCCCCATCGATCGCCCGGGGGAGAACCCCACCACCGATCCGGGTGACGGCACCATGGGCACGGGAACCCTTGCGGCGTCAGGCTTACAACATGATCAAAAGCGTCTCCGTCGCTCTCCTGGCCTCGTCCGTGGTCCTCACCGCCGCGCCGGCCGCGACCGCCCGTCCCGCCGCCTCCCTCGACGGGGTGTGGCGGACGGACGGCTACGGCACGGTCGTCTCGATCGAGGACGGGGGCCGGCTGATGCGCGAGTACGAGACGACGTCCGTCGGCTGTCTGCCCGGCGAGGTCACCGCGCTCGGGGAGGCCACCGCCACGGTCGCCCCCGACGGCCCGGGCCGGGCCCGGCTGAGCTATGCGAGCAGCGTCGGCCACCGCCTCCTGCGACGCCTCCCGGCGCTACCGGACTCGTGCCGCGACGCGCACCCGGCGAAGGACCCCCGGGCGGTCTTCGACACCTTCTGGCGGACATACGCGGAGAACTACCCCTTCTTCGCCATGAAGCACATCGACTGGCAGGCCGTCCGCGACCGCTACCGGCCCATGGTCACCGGCCGGACCACCGACCAGGAGCTGTTCGGCATCCTGCGGGCGATGATCGAGCCGCTGCACGACGGCCACACCTACCTGGTCAAGGGCGAGGGCCCGGAGGACCGCTTCGGGGGGCACCGCGCGGACACCCCGTTCCCCTCGGGCGAACTGATCCGCCGCATCGACACGTCGATCGCCCACAGCGTCGGGGAGGACCGCCTCCAGCGCTGGGGCAAGGGCAAGATCTCCTTCGCCGAGCTCCCGGACGGCATCGGCTACCTCCGCCTGACCGGCTTCCTGAACTACACCGACGACGAGACCTTCGGAGCGGACCGCGCCGAGCTCGACCGCGCCCTGGACGCCGTCCTCACCCGCGAGCGGACCACCGGCCCGAAGGCCCTGCGCGGCCTCGTCCTCGACCTCCGCTTCAACGGCGGCGGCTCGGACCGGCTCGGCCTCCACGTGGCCGAACGGCTGACGGACCGGCCGTACACGGCGTACGTGAAGCGGGCGCGCGACGACGCGAAGGACCCCCGGAAGTTCACCCCGGCCGAACCGGTCCGGGTGCTCCCGCACCGGGGCGGACCGGTCTACACCGGCCCGCTGGCCGTCCTCACCGGCCGCCTGACGATCAGCGCGGGCGAAACCACGACCCAGGCCCTCATGGGCCGCCCCTCCCGTCCCACGCACATCGGCGCGAACACGAACGGCTCGTTCTCCGACGTCATGGAACGACGGCTGCCGAACGGCTGGACGTTCGGGCTCCCGAACGAGGAGTTCCGCGACCCGCGGACGGGTGTGTCGTACGACGGGGAGGGCATCGCGCCGGACGTCCGTACGCCCGTCTTCACGGACGACGAACTGGCCTCGGGCCGCGACTCCGCCCTCGCGGAGGCCAGGCGGCGCCTGTCGCATTCCGGCTGACCGCCGGTGGGGGTGCCGCGCGACCCGGAACTCAGTGCGGCGCCCCCCGCCACCCCGCCACGGGAAGGGCGAACTTCGCGACCAGACGGTCCGTGAACGACGCGTGGTGCAGCCGCGCCAGCCGCACCGGCACCGCCCCCCGC
>NZ_JAILXP010000399.1 GCF_020740895.1 Streptomyces sp. UNOB3_S3
GACAGCCGCCACCCTCCGCAAGCAGACCGGCGGCGCCCCCTACCCCGCGCCCCGCAACATCCTCGCGGCCGCCGTCGAGGGCTCGCAGGTCGACTTCGAGACCGCGCAGGTCATCGAGGCCCGTTACTTCACCGAGCTGGTCACCGGGCAGACCGCGAAGAACATGATCCAGGCGTTCTTCTTCGACCTCCAGGCCGTCAACTCCGGTCGCAGCCGCCCCCGGGACATCGCCCCGCGCCCCGTCTCGAAGGTCACCGTCCTCGGCGCGGGCATGATGGGCGCGGGCATCGCCTACGCCTGTGCCAAGGCCGGCCTGGAGGTCGTCCTCAAGGACGTCTCCGCCGAGAACGCCGCCAAGGGCAAGGCGTACTCGGAGCGCCTCCTCGACAAGGCCGTGGCCAGGGGCCGGACCACCGAGGCCGAGCGGGACGCGCTGCTCGCCCGGATCACCCCCACCGCCGGCGTCACCGACCTCGCGGGCTGCGACGTCGTCATCGAGGCCGTCTTCGAGGACCCGGCGCTCAAGCACAAGGTCTTCCAGGAGATCCAGCACGTCGTCGCCGCCGACGCGCTGCTGTGCTCCAACACCTCCACGCTGCCCATCACCCTGCTCGCCGAGGGCGTGGAGCGGCCTGCCGACTTCGTCGGGCTGCACTTCTTCTCGCCCGTCGACAAGATGCCGCTGGTGGAGATCATCAAGGGCGAGCGGACCGGCGACGAGGCCCTGGCCCGCGCCTTCGACCTGGTCCGGCGGATCCGCAAGACGCCCATCGTCGTCAACGACTCGCGGGGCTTCTTCACCTCGCGCGTCATCGGCCGGTTCATCAACGAGGGCGTGGCGATGATCGGCGAGGGGCTGCCCGCCGCCTCCGTCGAGCAGGCGGCGGCCCAGGCGGGCTACCCCGCGAAGGTGCTCTCCCTCATGGACGAGCTGACCCTCACTCTGCCCCGCAAAATCCGCGAGGAGACCCGGCGCGCCGTGGAGGAAACCGGTGGCACGTGGGCGCCGCACCCGGCCGACGCGGTCATCGACCGGATGGTGGAGGAGTTCGGGCGCACCGGCCGGAGCGGTGGCGCCGGGTTCTACGACTATGTGGACGGCGAGCGCGCCGGGCTGTGGCCGGGGCTGGCGGAGCACTTCGGCCGGCCGGACGCCGCTCCGGTCCCCTTCGCCGACATGGTGGAGCGGATGCTCTTCTCCGAGGCCCTGGACACCGTCCGCTGTCTGGAGGAAGGCGTGCTGACCTCGGTCGCCGACGCCAACATCGGCTCGGTGCTGGGCATCGGCTTCCCCGGCTGGACCGGTGGGGCGCTCCAGTACGTCAACGGCTACGAGGGCGGGCTGCCGGGCTTCCTGGCCCGCGCCCGCGAGCTCCAGGAGGCGTACGGCGAGCGGTTCGCGCCGCCCGCGCTGCTGGTGGCGAAGGCGGAGAAGGGCGAGACCTTCACGGACTGACGTGCTCTGGACCGACCTGCCCTGACAGGGGGACGTACGGGGGCGCTCAGCCCCCGTACGTGTCCCGCAGCTCCTGCTTGAGCGACCGCTGGAAGGCGGTCACCAGCGCCTGCACCACCATCGGCTGCATGTGCGCCGACAGCGACTTCATCGCCTCGACCTGCTCCGGGTCGTCCTCCCGCTCCCGGTAGGGGCCCCAGACCTCCTCGTGGAAGAGCCGCGTGAGCTCGCGCGCCGTCGCCCGGGCGTGCTCCAGGAGGACCGTACGGGCCGCGAGGATCGTGCCCAGTGAGATGGGCACGTCCAGGAGCGCCAGGCCCAGCCCCAGCAGTCCGGGGTCGACGCGCAGGGCGTCGCCGGACCCGGGGCGTTCCAGGACGTTCATGGCGGCGAGCCGGTCGAGGTCGGTGTCGGTGAGGGGGCGCCCCACGCGTCGCTCCAGCGCCTCGCGGGTGGTCTCCTCGGCCTTGTCCGGGGTCCAGGAGGCCACCAGGGCGCGGTGGATCGCCAGATCGTGCGCGCTGAGATCGGCCGGGAGCCCGCCCAGATAGCGTTCGATGGCGGCCAGGGTGAGGCCCTGGTGCTGGAGCTCCTCGATCAGCGCGAGCCGGGACAGGTGGGCGGAGCCGTAGCGGCCGACGCGGCGGGGGCCTATCTCGGGCGGGGGCAGCAGGCCCCTGGTGCTGTAGAAGCGGACCGTGCGGACGGTGACCCCGGCGCGGGCGGCCAACTCGTCGACGGTGAGGGAGGGTTCCTCGGTATCGGTGGCCATCTGCGTGCCTCGCTCTCCTGTCGCGCCCTCGCGCCCTGCGGGCTCAACAGTATTGCTGTGCCACCACCGCTGTGAAACCCACCACTGCTGTGAAACCCGGAAACGGGAAGGGGCCCGTCGCCATGGCGACGGGCCCCTTCGGCCGGACCGGAGGACCGGATCAGTGAGGACCGGATCAGTGCTGGTGGCCGTTCTGCGCCGCCTGGATCTTCTTCCAGGACTTGGGCTCGGCGGCCTTGGCGGGCGCCGCGAGCGCCTTCCCGGACTTGTTCGCCTTGGGGGCGGCCTTGGCGGCCGTGGCGGCCTTGCCGATGCCGTCCTTCGCGGCGACGGCGGCGCTCGGCTTGCTGTCCGTGAAGAGCCAGGTGTCGAAGAGGCCCTTCAGCTGCTTGCCGGTGGCCTTCTCGGCGTACGCCACGAAGTCCTGCACGGAACCGTTGCCGAACTTGTTGTCGGTCTGCCAGCCCTTGAGGACGGCGAAGAACGCCTTGTCGCCGACCTTGTTGCGGAACGCCTGGAGGGCGACCGCGCCACGCTGGTAGACCGCGCCGTGGAACTGGTTCTCGGCGCCCGGGTCGCCCGGCTTGACCTTCCAGAAGGCGTTGTCGGCCGGAATGCTGTCGTAGACGTAGTCGGCGAGCTCCTGCGTGGTGCCCTCGCCCTCCTTGTCCGACCACAGCCACTGGGCGTAGGTGGCGAAGCCCTCATTGACCCAGATGTCGCGCCAGTTCTTCACCGAGACGTTGTCGCCGAACCACTGGTGGGCGAGCTCGTGCACGACCAGGGAGGTGTTGGCGCCGTTGGCGAAGCCGGAGGGGCTGTAGTACGGGCGGGTCTGGGTCTCCAGCGCGTAGCCCGTCTTGACGTTCGGGACGTAGCCCCCGATCGCGTTGAACGGGTACGGGCCGAAGACCTTGCTCTCCCAGTCGATGATCTCGGCGGAGCGCTCGACACTGGCCTTGGCCGAGGCGAGGTTGTCGCCCAGGTCCTTGCTGTAGGCGTTGAGGACCGGAAGGCCGTCCGCCGTCTTGTCGGTGGTGATGTCGAACTTGCCGATCGCCAGCGTCGTCAGGTACGAGGCCTGCGGCTTGGTGGCGCGCCAGTTGTAGCGCGTCCAGCCCAGCTTGGACGTCTGCGACTTGAGCTCGCCGTTGCTGACCGTCTGAAGGCCGTCCGGCACCGCGATGGAGATGTCGTAGGTGGCCTTGTCGCGCGGGTGGTCGTTGCTCGGGAACCACCAGGCCGCCGACTCCGGCTCGTTGGCCACGACCGCGCCGTCGGGGGTGCGCTGCCAGGCGGAGTACCCGCCGATCTTCACCTGCGAGGGGGTGCCGCTGTAGCGGACCACGACGGTGATCTGCTTGCCCTCGGGCAGGGGCGCGGAGGGGGTGATCTCCAGCTCGTGGTCGCCCGACTTGGCGAAGAAGGTCGGCTTGCCGTTGACCGTCACCTCGCTCACGTCCAGGGCGAAGTCCAGGTTGAAGCGGGACAGCGCCTGGGTGGTGGTGGCGGTGAGGGTGGCCGTGCCCTCCAGCTTGTCCGTCTGTGGCTGGTACTTCAGCCGGAGGTCGTAATGGGATACGTGGTAGCCGCCGTTGCCGGCCGTCGGGTAGTACGAGTCGCCGACGCCCGGAGCGCCCGGCGTGGGCTCCGCCGCCGACGCCGGGATCGCCAGCAGCAGGGAGGCGGCGGCAGCGGCCGGAACGATCAGTCTGTGACGCACGAGGCACTCCAACTCGTAGGGGGCGAAAGATCAATCGCAGCCTATGTACTCATTGGCGGCGCGGGTGTGTCCATGGTGCTTTCTGTCATGTGATCGACACACCGGTGACACCGTAGACCCCGTCAACCCCCTTCTGCACAGCGGTTTTCCCGCGCTACCGTCCGCCCCGTGCCGATACGTAAGCGGAATTCCCGCATCCCTTGGACGAAGTCCCTCCCCACGGCGCTGCTGGCGCTGCTGGCCGTGCTCCTGCCGACCCCCGCGCTCGCCGCCCCCACGGCGAACGGCGGGAAACCACCGGGCGAGAGCAGACCCGTCTACTCCTACGACCGGGCCGTCCGCGAGTCCGTGTGGGTGGACACCCGCGTCGACGGCGACCGCGACGGCCGCACCGACCGGGTGGCCGTCGACATCATCCGCCCCCGCGAGGCCGCCGAGCGGGGCCGCAAGGTGCCGGTCATCATGGACGCCAGCCCGTACTACTCCTGCTGCGGGCGCGGCAACGAGAGCCAGAAGAAGACCTACGACGCACAGGGGCGTCCGCAGCAGTTCCCGCTCTTCTACGACAACTACTTCGTCCCGCGCGGATACGCGGTGGTGCTGGTCGACCTCACCGGAACCAACCGTTCCGACGGCTGCGTCGACATCGGCGGCCGCTCCGACGTCCAGTCCGCCAAGGCCGTCGTCGACTGGCTGAACGGCCGCGCCCGCGGCTACTCCTCACGCACCGGGACCAACGCCGTCACGGCGGACTGGACCACCGGCGCGGTGGGCATGATCGGCAAGAGCTACGACGGCACGATCGCCAACGCCGTCGCCGCCACCGGCGTCAAGGGCCTGAAGACGATCGTCCCCATCGGGGCCATCAGCTCCTGGTACGACTACTACTTCGCCAAGGGCGCCGCCCTCTTCGGCAGCGGCCCCGACGGCCTCGCCAACGGCATCGAGAGCCCCGAGGCGCGCGGCCGCTGCCAGGCCGTCCAGCGCGAACTGGTCGAGGGCGCGCCGCGCAACGGCGACTGGACGCGGCTGTGGGCCGAGCGCGACTACGTGAAGGACGCCGGCAAGGTCCGCGCCAGCGTCTTCGCCGTCCACGGCGCCCAGGACCTCAACGTCCGCACCAAGCACTTCGGCCAGTGGTGGGACTCGCTCGCCGCGCACGGCGTCGAGCGGAAGGTCTGGCTCTCCACGGCGGGCCACGTCGACCCGTTCGACTTCCGCCGCGAGGCGTGGGTGCCCACCCTCCACCGCTGGTTCGACCACTACCTCCTCGGCTACGACAACGGTGTCGAGCGCGAGCCGATGGCCGACGTCGAGCGGGCCCCCGACCAGTGGTCCACCGACCGCGTCTGGCCCCCGCGCGGGACGCGCACGGCCGTCCTGCGGCCGGGGACGGGCACGGTGCCCGGCGTCGGCACACTGGGCACGGAGCCGGCGCCGCGCGGCACGACGGCGGAGTTCACGGACGACCCGAAGCTCGGCGAGGCGGACTGGGCGACGCACATCGACGAACCGACGTCCGGCAAGGCGGGATTCGTCACCCGCCCGCTGTCCCAGGACCTACGCCTGTCCGGCTCCTCGACGGTCCGGCTGACGGTCACCCCGTCGACGGCCTCGGCACACCTCTCCGCCGTCCTCGTCGACCTCGGCCCGGCCACGATCCGGAACTACGCGGGTGACGGGGAGGGCATCCTCACCCTCGCGGACCGCAGTTGCTGGGGCGCCGGCACCGCGAGCGACACCGGCTGCTTCAAGCGGACGGCCGCCGACCGGACCGATGTCGGCCACACGGTCTTCAGCCGAGGCTGGGCCGACCTCGGTCACGCCGGGGATCTCGCCCACGGCCGCCCGTTGACCCCCGGCAAGCCGTACACCATCACCCTCGACCTCGCCGCGACCGACCACATCGTCCCGGCGGGCCACCGCCTGGCCCTGATCGTGGCCGGCACGGACGCGGGCCTGATCGTCCCGGCGAGCACCACGCCGCGCGTGACGGTGGACCTCCACCGGGCGTCGGCGAGCCTGCCGCTGGTCGGCGGCGCGGCGGCGTTCGCACGTGCGACGCGGGGTGACGCTCCCGGGGGCGTCGCCCCCGGCTCGCCCCCGCACGGCCTGCGACTGCCGGAGCTGACGCACCGGCCGTAGCCGGCACACGGCGCCGCCTCACACGAGACAGCACCCTCCACCCGCTCCCGAGCCGCGCGGCGGTGATAAACGCTGTCCCGGCCTCTCCGAGGACGCCGCCGTACGCGCCCCCGTGCCGGCTCAGGCGTGGAGCGTCTCCAGCAGGAGGCTCAGCTCCTCCCGCTCCCCGGCGGGCAGCGGGAGGAGCTGAGCCTCCTGCTGGAGAC
>NZ_JAILXP010000004.1 GCF_020740895.1 Streptomyces sp. UNOB3_S3
GCCTTCCCCCGCTCCCCCGCCCGGCTCTGCGGGCCGTACGAGCGGACGAGCCTCCTCCGCCAAATCCACCGAATCCGGAGGCCTTCCGGACGGTGCTGGGGCACTTCGCCAGCGGAGTCACCGTGATCACGGCGCCCGGGGCGGACGGCGAGCCTCCGGCCGGCTTCGCCTGCCAGTCGTTCGCCTCGCTGTCCCTCGACCCACCCCTGGTCGTCTTCATGGTCGGCCGTACGTCCACGACCTGGCCCCGCGTGGCCCGCGCGGGCGTCTTCTGCGTCAACATCCTGGGCTCCGGGCAAGGAGCGCTCTGCCGGGGTTTCGCGGTCAGCGGCGCGCAAACGGCCGACAAGTTCACCGGAGTCCCCCACACCCCCGCCCCGGCGACCGGTTCGCCCAGGATCGAGGACGTGCCCGCCTGGGTGGACTGTGTGATCCACGCGGTGCACACGGCAGGGGACCACCTCATCGTCGTGGGGCGCGTGGCGGCCCTGGGGACGGACGAGAACGCGGCGAGCGCCGGCCCCCTGCTGTTCCACCGGAGCGGCTTCGGCACCTTCGACGCGTTCGGGACGTACGACGAGCGGGCGTCCCGCCCCTGACGGGCACGTCCACCGCGTCACGTCCATCGCGGTCGCGTCCATCGCGGTCACGCCCTTCCGGTCACCGCTTCCTGTGCTTGACCACCTTCGTCAGCACATAGCGCTTGCCGGAGCCCGGCTTGCCGATCTCGTGGAAGATCCGCGGCTCCTTCTCCGTACCGATGACGCTCCAGTCGCGGGACAGCTCGCAGGCGCTGATCCGCAGGGAGACGCCCTGGACACGGCCGCCGTCCTTGACCGGCGTCCAGGTGCCGGAGCCGTCGCAGTCCTTGGGCCGGTCCTTGCCCGTGCCGTCCCAGGTGAAGTTGTCGAGCCCCTCGGCGATCGCGTTGCCGTCCGAGGCCAGCTTGACCGTGCCGCCACGGCCGTCCGTCCAGGTGCCGGCGAGGTCCGACTTGGTCAGGCGCGGCGGCTCGTACACACTCACCAGGCCCGTGCCGTACGCCCCGGCGCCGAGCGCGCCGACGACCAGCCAGGCCAGCAGACCGTCGCGCGTCACCCGGCGGGCCACGCTGCCGGAGCGGCCCTCCTGAACCCTGCGGGCGGCCGCCCGGCCGGCCAGCGCGGCGGGCACCAGTACGACCGTGAGAGCGCCCCACCAGATCGGATAACTGAACGGCCACGCGAGGGAGAGGGTGCCGAGCGCCGCCACGCCGCCGAACACGACGACGGCCGCCGCCGCGACGGCGGTCGCGGCCCCGGCGGTCCACAGCGCGCTGTCGCTCCGTTCCCGGGCGCGTGCCGTACGCCGGGCCAGCGCCAGCCCGGGCATGACGGCGGCGGCGGTGACGAAGCCGCTGAGCAGCACGGTCAGGAGCAGGGCGCCGAGGGCCACCGCGGCGATCAGGAGGGGGCCCTTGGGAAGCCCGTCGTGTTCCCGGGAGAGAAGGACGAGCACCCCGGCCGTCGCGGCGACGACGATCTCCGCGCAGAGCGTGGCCATCGAGGCGCAGAACGCCGCGCCGAACCCGTCGTCGCGCGCCGCCCGGTGCGGTGCTCCGCAGCACGGCGCGGACGCGGCGTCCATCGCCTCGTCCGGTATCTGTTCCGCTATCGCGTGCGGATCGGCCTGCTGTGTCATGTCAGCCCCTCTCTCCAAGAATGATTCCCCCAGAGGCCGCGAGGTTCCGTTCCGGCCGGTCCGGAATCGGGCCGCTCGGCACGAAAGGCACAGGCCAACCCCACGCTCAGGCGACGGCCCGCGCAAGACCCGCGAAGGGGATCACATGGAGGACGACCGGCTCACCGGTCGAAGGAGAGGACGCCCCGGGCCACCGTACGGTTGTTCATGTCGTCCATGGCCTGTGCGAACTCCTCGACGGGGTAGACCCGGGTGACGAGTTCGTCGAGCATCAGGCGGCCCTCCCGGTACAGCCGGGCGTAGAGCGCGATGTCGTGCTGCGGCCGGGACGAGCCGTATCGGCAGCCCAGGATCGACTTGTCCAGATAGAGGGACGAGACCGGGAACGACGCCTCCGCGCCGATGGGCGGCACGCCCAGCAGGACCGCCTGGCCATGCCGCCCGAGGAGGTCCACCGCCTGCCGGACGAGCCGGACGTCGCCGACGCACTCGAAGGCGTGATCGGCTCCGGCGGGCAGGACCTCCCGGACGGCGGCGAGGACGTCGCGACCGGCGGAGGCGTGGACGAAGTGCGTGGCGCCGAAGAGCCGGGCCGTTTTCTCCTTCGCGGGGTTCGCGTCGACGGCGACGACCGGAGCGGCACCGGCGATCCGCGCTCCTTGCAGCACATTGAGGCCGACCCCGCCCGCCCCGATGACGAGGACGGACTCGCCCTGGCCCACGCGGGCGCGGTTGAGGACCGCGCCGACGCCGGTCAGGACGCCGCAGCCGAGGAGGGCCGCCGGGGCCGGCGGGACGTCGGCGGGGATCCTGACGGCCTGGACGGCCTTGACGACCGTCCGCTCGGCGAAGACGGAGGTGGCCGCGAAGTGGAACAGCTTCTCCCCGTTCCGCCGGAAGGGCCTGCCGGGCCTGCCGAAGGCCGCGCGGCACATGGCGGGCCGTCCCCGGTCGCAGTCGGCGCAGGCGCCGCAGGAGGCCAGAGTGGACAGGGCGACGTGATCGCCGGGTGAGACGTGTGCGACACCCGGCCCGACGGCCTCGACCACGCCCGCGCCCTCGTGCCCGAGGACCACGGGAAGGGGATGCGGAATGGTGCCGTCGACAACCGCGAGATCGCTGTGGCAGAGGCCGGCCGCGGCGACGGCGACGAGCACCTCGCCGGGGCCCGGGTCCCGTACCTCCAGGTCGTCGACGAAACGGGGCCGCTCGCCGTCGAAGATGACGCCTCTCATCGGTGGTCCTCCCATCGGTGGTCCTCGCCGGGGCAGGGCTCAGGACGGCCAGACGACCGACTGGAGTTCGCTGTACGCGTCGAGGGCGAACGAGCCGCCGTCGCGACCTGTCCCGCTCTCCTTGAACCCCCCGAAGGGCGTCTCCGGGTGCCGCTGGACGGTGTTCACGCCGACGTTCCCGCTGCGGAGCCGGGCGGCGAGGGCCCAGGCACGACCGGTGTCGGCGCTGAAGACGTAGTCGTGGAGGCCGTACGCGGTGCCGTTGGCGATACGGACCGCCTCGTCCTCGTCGTCGAAGACGATCACGACCACGACGGGGCCGAAGATCTCCTCGCGGGCCACGGTCATGTCGGGGGTGACGTCCGTGATGAGGGTGGGGGCGACGTAGAAACCCGGGCGGACGGCGGGGCGCGCGCCCCCGACGACGACGCGGGCGCCCTGGTCACGGGCCCCTGCGATGTGGGCCTCGACGCGGTCGCGCTGCTCGGCGGAGATCAACGGGCCCACGACGGTGGAGTTATCCACAGGGTCCCCGACGATCAGTGACCCGGCGTAGCGTGTGAGACCGGCGACGACCCGCTCGTACAGCGACCGGTGGACGAGCACGCGGGTCGGCGCCGTGCAGATCTGCCCACTGTGGAAGGACCAGACCGAACCGACCGCCCCGATCGCCGACTTGACCACCGCCTCGTCGGCGTCCTCCAGGACGATGGCCGCGCCCTTGCCGCCCAGTTCCATCAGGGTGCGCTTCATCGACCTCCCCGCGGCCTCGGCGATCTTCTTTCCCACCCCGCTGGAACCGGTGAAGCTGATCATGTCGACGCCGGGGTGCGCCACGAGCGCCTCCCCGGCTCCCGCGCCCGAGCCGGTGACCACGTTGAACACCCCGTCGGGAAGCCCGGCCTCGCGGCACAACGGGCCCAGCTCCAGGCAGCAGAGCGGGTCCTGCGGCGCCGGCTTCGCGACGACCGTATTGCCCATGGCCAGGGCGGGTGCGGCCTTGCCCGCGAGATTGACGAGAGGGAAGTTGTAGGAGGTGATACAGCCGACGACGCCCACGGGGCGGCGCACGGCGGCGGCGCCGAGCAGGCCGCCGGGTGCGAGGGGGCTCGCCCCTACGGGGCGTGGCGCGAGCGGGACGACGTGCGGTTCCGTGGCGCCCCGCGCGTACCGGTGGAAGCGTTCGGCGGCGGGGGGAAGTTGCATGGCCGAGGTGACGCGTGTCGTCGCGCCGGTCTCGGCCTGGAGGAGGGGCGCGAGCTCCTCGCTCCGTTCGGTGATCAGATCAGCGATCCGGTCCAGTACGGCCGCGCGTTCGCGCGGACTCGTACGGGACCAGCCGTCCTGCGCGGCCCGCGCGGCGGCCACGGCGTCGGCGACTTCGGCGGGAGTCGACTCCGGGGCCTCCCCGACGACCTTCTCGGTCGCCGGATTGACAACTGGATAGTGCCCTTTTTCCGGCGCGCGCCAGGCGCCGGCGATCCAGTGCCCGTACGCCGTCATGTCCGTGCCTCCTTGGGCAGACCGAGTACGCGCTCGGCGATGATGTTGCGCTGGATCTCGTCCGAGCCGCCGTAGATGGTGTCGGCCCGGCTGAAGAGGAACAGGCGTTGCAGGGTGTCCAGCCGGTACGGGCTGCCGGCGCTCCAGGGGTCCGGCCCCAGGGTGGCGGGGGCGCCGCGCACCCGCATCGCCAGTTCGCCGAGCCGCTGGTGCCAGCCACCCCACAGCAGCTTGGCGACGCTGGGCGCCCCGGGGGTGTCCGCGGACCCCAGGGTCCGCAGGGCGTTCCAGCGCATGACCTGGAGTTCGGCCCACTGCCGTACGAGCCGGTCCCGTACCGCCGGCTCCTCTGCGGCACCGGTCTCCACGGCCAGGCGGACCACTCGCGCCAGTTCGGCGGCGAAGCCGATCTGCTGGACGAGGGTGGAGACCCCACGCTCCCTGGCGAGGAGTCCCAGGGCGACCCGCCAGCCGTCGCCCTCGCCGCCGACGAGGTGTTCGGCGCGGGCCTCGGCGCCGTCGAAGAACACCTCGTTGAAGTCTGCGGTCCCGGTCAGCTGGCGGATCGGCCGGACCTCGACGCGGCCGGGCTGGTCCATCGACACGAGCAGGAAGGAGAGTCCGTGATGGCGCCGTGAGCCCTCGGTGGTGCGGGCGAGGACGAAGCACCAGTCGGCCTCGTGGGCGAGGGAGGTCCAGATCTTCTGCCCGTCGATCCGGTAGACGCAGCCGCCGTCGGCGCGTGTGGCGGTGGTCCGGACGCCGGCGAGGTCCGAGCCAGCGCCGGGTTCGCTGTAGCCCTGGCACCAGATCTCCTCGCCCCGGGCGATGGCGGGGAGGAAGCGGGCGCACTGGGCGTCGTCGCCGTGGGCGAGGAGGGTGGGTGCCAGGAGGTTCTCGCCCAGGTGGCCGAGGCGGGCGGGCGCCCCGGCGCGGGCGTACTCCTCGGCCCAGACGACCTGTCCGGTGAGGGAGGCCGTACGGTTGCCGTGGGTGCCTCGGTGGGGGCTCCAGCCGAGGCCGATCCAGCCGCCGGTGCCGAGTTCGCGCTCCCACGCGCGGCCGGGCGCGGGGCGCCCGTCACCGTCCTGGTGCCGGGCCGTGTGTCCGGGCAGATGCCCGGCCAGCCAGGTCCGGGCCTCCTGGCGGAATGCCTCGTCCTCCGGCCCGAATGCGAAGTCCATGGCGCTGTGCCTCTCCCTTCGCGGTCCGCCGCGTCACACGTTGGGGCGCCGGCCGGCGGCGGCCGCGTCGGCCATCGCCCGGAGCCGGTCCAGCAGGGGCATCGGATCGGTGCCGACGGTCTCTGGGAGGACCTCGGCGATCCGTTCGGGGGTCCAGCGGCCCTCGGCGTAGGCGGCGCGCAGTTCGCGCGGCTGGGCCCAGACGGCGATCTTGGGTCCGGCGACGGTGTAGACCTGGCCGGTGACGCCCTGCTCCCGGGCGCGGTCGCCGAGCAGGTAGACGACCAGGGGGGCCACGTCCTCGGGTGTGCCGATCTCCTTGAGTTCCATGGGTACGCCGGCGGACATCCGGGTGCGGGCCACGGGGGCGACGCAGTTGGCGGTGACGCCGTACTTGTGCAGCCCCAGGGCGGCGCTGCGGACGAGGGAGATGATCCCGCCCTTGGCGGAGGCGTAGTTGGCCTGGGAGACGCTTCCCTGGTGGTTGCCGCTGGTGAATCCGATGAGGGTGCCGGCGCGCTGCCGGCGCATCACGGCGGAGGCGGCGCGGAAGACGGTGAAGGTGCCCTTCAGATGGGTGGCGATGACCGGGTCCCATTCCTCCTCGGTCATATTGAAGATCATGCGCTCGCGGAGGATGCCCGCTCCGCACACGACGCCGTCGAGGCGGTCGTACCGGGCGATCGCCGTGTCCACGATCCGCCGGCCGCCGGCCATCGTGGAGACGTCGTCCGCGACGGCCGTAGCCTCGCCGCCGAGGGCCTCGATCTCCTTGGCGACGGCGGTGGCGATCTCGCTCGAGGGCTCCTCTCCCGCCACGGACACCCCGTAGTCGTTGACGACGACCCGGGCCCCCTCGGTGGCGCACGCCAGGGCGACCGCCCTGCCGATCCCCCGTCCGGCGCCGGTGACGGCGATCACCTTGCCTGCCAAGAAGTCCCCCACGGTGTGGCCCCCTCCCGCAGTTTCTGACGGTCCGTTAGATTTTTGGGCAGCACGGGCGTGAGCACAAGCCCCGCGGCCGAAGCCGCGGCGGAGCCGCACAGGCATCATCCGGGAGGACTTCCATGCCACTGCCGTCCGAGTTCTACGAACTGGCCAAGCGGCTTAACAACTGGGGCCGTTGGGGCGAGGGTGACGAGATAGGCACGCTCAACCTCATCACCGACGCGGTGGTGCGCGAGGCCGCCGCGGCCGTGACCAGCGGGCGGCGGGTCCCGCTCGCGCTGCCCCTCCACCAGGACGGCGTACAGACGGGGATGATCCCGGGCAGGGTCAACCCGCTGCACACCATGGTGGCGATCAATATGGAGCCGTTCGGGCCGGGCACCGTCGCCACCAGCGACGATGTCGTGACCATGGGGCTGCAGGCCGGTACGCACTGGGACGGGCTCTCGCACGTCTCCCACGGCGGGAAGCTATACAACGGCCGTCCGGCGGACTCGATCACCGCCCAGGGCCGCTCGGCCTTCAACGGCGTGGAGAAGGCCGGGCACATCGTCTCGCGCGGCGTCCTGCTCGACGTCGCCCGCGCCAGGGGCGTGGACCGGCTCGAAGGCGACCACGCCGTCACGCCCGAGGATCTGGAGGCGGCGGAGGAGCTGGCCCGGGTCACGGTCCGGCCGGGCGACATCGTGCTCGTCAGGACGGGACAGGTCCAGCGTTTCCTGGCCGGCGACAAACACGCGTACGCCCATCCCTCCCCGGGCCTGTCGATCCGCACGCCCGAGTGGTTCCACGCCCGCGACGTGGCCGCCGTCGCCAATGACACCCTCACGTTCGAGATCTTCCCGCCGGAGATCGCGGACCTCTGGATGCCCGTACACGCGCTCGACCTGGTGGAGATGGGCATGCCCCAGGGCCAGAACTGGAATCTGGAGGAACTCTCCGCCGTATGCGCGGAGGAGCGGCGCTACGCCTTTCTCCTGGCGGCCATGCCGGAGCCGTTCGTCGGCGGGACGGGAACGCCCGTGGCGCCTGTGGCGATCTTCTGACGGGGCCCGGCGGGCACCCGGGGCAACGGATGGGCGGCGGCGCACAGATGCGCACCCCGAGCACGGCACCGTGCGCCGCCAACCAGCTCCGGCGCCTCAGCCCTGTCGTCGCGCCGGATCGCGACCCGCACTCGCCAAGGCAGCCCAGGACAGCCGGACCTCTCGACGTCCCCTCGCAACGAATCGCTGCATCCAGGGTGATCACGTGACCACTTCACGTCAACACCTGGTCTGGACTTTGTCGACTACGCCCGATTTGTCGCGGCGTGTTGTGGCTCGAAAGCACTACTCCAGCACGGCCCGCCGCGGTCGACCTCGCACCAGACGCGCTTGCCGGTGCCCTCGCGCTGCCAGCCCCAGCGGTCGGCGAGTCCGTCCACCAACTCCAGACCCCTGCCTCCCGTGTCGCCACCCTCGGCCCACCGCCGCGTCGGCGGCCGGGCGCTGATGTCGGCCACCTCTACCCGGACGGTGCCCGGCGGGGCGTCCAGCGCCGGGCCGGCGGGGCTCGCGGCGCCCGGGAGGAGCATCCGCAGGACGGCCGGACAGCCGGTGTGCACCACGGCGTTGGTGACCAGCTCCGAGATCAGCAGGATCAGCGTCTCGGCCAGGGGCTCGTCGAGCCCTATCCCGCACCCGGCGAGCCGTGACCGCGCCCACCTACGGGCCCGCCCCACTTCCGAGGGGTCGGCCCCCACCTCGATCTGCACCTGAAGCACCTGCACCGCTCACACCATCCGAACCGGCGGACACAACGCCTCGCTGCCCGACGGGATCACTGAGCGTGACCCCCTTCGGCGACAGCATGGTTGACGTACAGTCACCCCGACAAGCGCTTCGGGCATATTCCGGCGCAGGGGAGCATGCGTACTGCATACTGTGCGGCGCGCGCTTGAGGGGCTCGGGCACCGGGGCGTTCCCGCCTCCGGGCCGACAAGGACGAAGGGCGTTTCCCTGCCCGGTACCACTTCTTCGGCGGGACCGGATTTATTGCGCCCTTGAACCACTCGCATCTCACGGAGAGTACCCGAAACCCGGCGCGACTCCATACAGTGACGACTTGCGCGAAGAACACAACTCGATATCGACGCAGCGTGATCATTCCATGGCGGCAGGGGCGACATTAAAGCCGAGCCGATTACCCGGCGTCATTCGAATGGTTCGCGATTCCGTCGGGCAATTCTCCGGAAGGGGCGAGCAGGGCCCGGGCCAGCGCCTCTTCAGCACCCTCGGCCGGCTGCCACTGCGTCCGCCTCAGCCAGGCCCGTTTCAGATGGAGGTGGACATCCGCCTCCCAGGTGAAGCCCATGCCCCCATGCAGTTGCAAACAGTCGCGGGCATTACGGACGGCCGCCTCGTCCGCCAGCAGCCGGGCCCCGTCGATATCGTTTTCGGTGGCCGTGAGTGACGCCGCATATACGCTTACGCGTGCGAGTTCCGTACGGGCGAGCATTTGGGCGCACAGGTGCTGCACGGCCTGGAAGGCGCCGATCGGGCGGCCGAACTGTCTGCGGTTCTTCGCGTGGGAGACGGCCATGTCCAGAGTGCGGCCGGCACTGCCGAGTTGCTGCGCGGCGGTCAGCAGCGACGCTTCCCGGCGAAGGCGAGCGGTATCACCCCCGGCACACCCGCCCCCTCCGGCGCCCACGACCGGCAGAGCCTGTGCGCACCCGGGCATTTTCCCCACGTGACGCAGGGGCGTCGTGGGGTCCACCGACCGCACCGGACGGCCCGGCAGGGCGCCCGGTCCGTGACCGTCCGTCACCTCCAGCGCCCGGAGACGGTCACCGTCGAGAACGAGTACGACATCGGCGACGGAGAGGTGCTCGACCATGCCGGGCCCCTCCAGGGCCGTCACCACGGTCTCGCCGTCGGCCGCGCCGGGGATCAGGCCGGCCGCCAGGTGGGTGGCCACGAGCGGGCCGGGGAGCAGGTGGCGGCCCGCTTCCTCGAAGAGGAGCACCGCCTCCGTCAGGCCGAGCCCGGCTCCGCCGTCCTTCTCCGCGAGTCTCAGGGAGAAGAATCCGCACGTCCCCAACTCCCGCCACAGAGAGCGGTCGAGAGCACCTTCCAGCACTTTGACATCGATGGATTCCCGGAGTTTCTCCCGGGGGAATCGCGCCGCCAGGAGCGTCCGCATTCCCGCGATCAGAGCGCGCTGATCGTGACTCGGCCGGAAGTCCATGCCCTTGGGTCACCGCCCTTTGGGGAGGCCGAGGACGCGCTCGGCGATGATGTTCTGCTGGATCTGGGAGGTGCCGGCGGCGATGGTGTAGGCGAGGGACGTGAGGCGCCCGGTGGTCCATTCGTGAGCGGCGTCCAGTGAGAACGGGCCCAGGACGTCGGCGGCCGCGTCGTAGAGCTCCTGCCGCGCGTGGGAATAGCGCAGTTTGAAGACCGAGGCACCGACGCCGGGCACCCCGTCGCCGCCCGCGCGGAGCGCCGCTTCCGCCTCGCTCGTGTTCCACTGGACGAGCCGCCACAACGCGCCGAATTCGGCGTTGAGGCGGCCCAGTCGGCGCCGGAGGACGGGATCGTCCCAGCGCCCGTTGTCCCGTGCCGCGCGGGCCAGCTCCACGAGGGTGCGACGGCAGGCGACGGTTTCCCCCGCGAAGGCGGTGCCGCGCTCGTGGGAGAGCGTGACCATGGTGACGCGCCAGCCGTCGTTCTCGGCGCCGACGCGATGGGAGAGCGGCACGCGCACCCCGTCGAGGAACACCTCGGCGAACTCCGCCGACCCGGCGAGGGTGCGCAGCGGGCGAACCGTCACCCCGGGGGCGTCCATGCGCAGGGCGAGCCAGGTCAGGCCCCGGCGCCCGGAGTCCGGGGGGCCGGTGCGGACGAGCAGTTCGCACCAGTCGGCGACCTCGGCGTGCGAGGTCCAGATCTTGCCGCCGGTGACGACGTAGGCGTCGCCGTCACGGACCGCGCGGGTGCGCAGGGAGGCCAGGTCGGAACCGGCGTCCGGCTCGGAGAAGCCCTGGCACCACACCTCCTCGCCGCGCAGAATGGGCGGCAGCCAGCGGGCGCGCTGGGCGGCGGTCCCCTCGGTCGCGATGGTGGGGCCCGCGTGCAGGAGGCCGACGAAGTTGGCGCCGACATAGGGGGCTCCCGCCCGTTCGGTCTCCTCCAGGAAGATCAGGTGCTTGCCGGGGAGCGCGCCCCCGCCGCCGGCGTCGGCGGGCCAGTGCAGTCCGGCGTACCCGGCGTCGTACAGCGCCCGTTGCCAGGCGCAGTCGTAGGCGCGGCGGGCGGGCCAGTCGTCCGGTGACGGTTTGGAGGGCAGACCGGGCAGCGTCGCGTCCAGCCAGGCGCGGAGCTCCCGGCGGAACTCCTCCTCTTCCGCGGTATGGGCGAGGTCCACCGGCTCAGCTCCCCGGTTCGTCGAGGTCCAGGCCGAGCATGCGGATGGCGTTGCCGCGCATCAGCTTGTGGACGGTCTCCTCGTCGAGGCCCCGCACATGGTCGAGCGCCACCTCCTTGGTGTGCGGCCACGTCGAATCGACGTGGGGGTAGTCGGTCTCGAAGGTGGCGTTGTCGCGACCGACCGCGTCGAGTGAGTCGACGCCGTGCTTGTCGCGGAAGAAGCAGCAGTAGATCTGCCGGTAGTAGTAGGTGGAGGGCGGTTCGGGGATCAGATCGCGGACGCCGCCCCAGGCGCGGTGTTCGCGCCAGACGTCGTCGGCGCGTTCCAGGGCGTAGGGGATCCAGCCCATCTGTCCCTCGCTGTAGGCAAGTTTCAGGCGGGGGAAGCGGACGAGGACGCCGCTGAAGAGGAAGTCCGACATCGAGGCCATGGCGTTGTTGAAGGAGAGCGTGGCCTGGACGGCAGGCGGGGCGTCGGGGGAGGCGGCGGGCATCTGGGAGGAGGACCCGATGTGCATGCACACCGCCGTCCCCGTCTCCTCGCAGGCGGCGAAGAACGGGTCCCAGTAGCCGGAGTGGATCGACGGCAGCCCCAGATACGTGGGGAGCTCGCTGAAGGTCACCGCCCGCACGCCGCGCGCCGCGTTCCGCCGGATCTCCGCCACGGCCAGGCCCACGTCCCACAGCGGGATCAGGCACAGCGGGATCAGCCGGCCGCCGCTGTCGCCGCACCACTCCTCGACCATCCAGTCGTTGTAGGCCCGCACACAGGCCAGCGCGACCTCCTTGTCACGGGCCTCCGCGAAGGTCTGCCCGCAGAAACGCGGGAAGGTGGGGAAGCACAAGGACGCCTCGACGTGGCCCAGGTCCATGTCCGCCAGCCGCGCCTTCGGGTCCCAGCAGCCTTGGCGCATCTCCTCGCGCGTGATGCCCTCCAGGGTCATCTCGTCCCGCGAGAAGCCGACGGCGGCAATGACGCGCTTGTACGGGAAGAGCCCCCCCTCGTACTCCCACCAGTCGGTGACCTGACCTTCCGAGTCCGTGGTGAACCGGTACTTACCGCCGACGTACTCCAGCTCCCCGATCCCGGCGGTCAGGGGGCGCGGGCCGCTGTCACGATACTTCGCGGGCAGCCAGGCATCGAAGAGATGGGCCGGCTCGATCACGTGATCGTCGACGCTGACGATGCGCGGCAGCTCCATGGGGGTGCCCCTTCGCCATATCTGACACTCCGTCAGTTCACTAGGAGGCTAGCCCCCGCCCCCTGGACCGACAAGGCGCGACGGCCTACGCTCCGGCCCGGTATGACGTACCGTCAGATCGGAGGGCGCCCTCATGCGGAACGGCACCAACGCCCGGGAACTGGCGGACTCCCGCACGCTCTGGGAACTCCTCGCACGCCGCGCGGAGCTCACCCCGGACGCCCTCGCGCTCGTCCAGGCCGACGAGCCCGCGCGGGAGGCACGGGACGGAGCGCCCGGCGGCGACCGGCGGATGACCTTCGGCGGGCTGCGCTGCCGCGCCGAGCGCGTGGCCGCCTGGCTCCACACCTTCGGCGTGGGGCCCGGGAGCCGGGTCGCCTGGCAGCTGCCCACCCGCGTCGAAACCGTCGTCCTGGCCTTCGCGCTGGCCAGGCTGGGCGCCGTCCAGAGCCCCCTCGTCCCCGCCTGCCGCGACCACGAGGTCGGGCACGCGCTCAGGTCCACCGGAGCCGAGTACTTCGCCGTCCCCGGCCTGTGGCGGGGCTTCGACCACACGCCGATGGCCCACCGCGTCGCCCTGACGCTGCCCACCCCGCCCCTGGTATTCCTGGCCCACGACGCCCTCCCGGAGGCCGACCCGGCGATCCTCCCGCCCCCTCCGGCCGACGGCACGGCCGTCCGCTGGATCTTCTGGACGTCCGGCACCACGGCCGCCCCCAAGGGCGTCCTGCACACGGACCGCGCCCTCATCGCCGCCGGCGGCTGCCTCGCCGACGCGCTCCGGCTCACCCCCGACGACGTCGGCTCCATGGCCTTCCCCTACGCGCACGTGGCCGGGCCCGACTACACCGTCGCGATGCTCCTGCGAGGCTTCCCCGCGCTGCTCGTGGAGCACTTCTCCCTGCCCGGTTCGCTCCCCGCCTACCGGCGCCACGGTGTCACCGTGGCGGGCGGCTCGACCGCCTTCTACGCGATGTTCCTCGCCGAACAGCGCAAGAACCCCGGCCGCAGGCTGCTCCCCACGCTCCGGCTCATGGCCGGCGGCGGGGCGCCCCGGCCGCCCGCGCTCCACCACGACGTGGTCCGCGAACTGGGCTGCCGGCTCGCCCATGGATACGGGATGACCGAGGCACCGATGATCACTATGGGGTGCCCGGACGACCCCGAGGAGAGGCTGGCCGCCACGGAGGGACGGCCGCCCGCCGGCATGGAGGTCCGGGTCGCCGGCAGGGACGGCACGCCCGTCCCCGCCGGGACGGACGGGGAGGTACGGCTGCGCGGCGAGGCGGTCTGCCGGGGCTATCTCGACCCGGCCCAGACGGCCGAGGCGTTCGACGAGGACGGCTTCCTCCGCACCGGGGATCTCGGGCGGCTCACCGAGGACGGCCATCTCGTGCTCACCGGCCGGGTGAAGGACATCATCATCCGCAAGGGCGAGAACATCTCGGCGCAGGAGATCGAGCGGTTCCTCCACGACCACCCCGGCGTCGAGGACGCCGCCGTCATCGGCCTGCCCGACGCGCTGCGCGGGGAACGCGTCTGCGCCGTCATCCAGCAGCCGGCGGGGGCCCGGCCGCTGACCCTCGAAGCCGTCACGGCCCATCTGCGCGCCGCCGGACTGGCCGTGCACAAACTGCCCGAGCAGCTGGAGCTCGTCGACACGCTGCCCCGCGACGACACCCTGCACAAGGTCCTCAAACAGACGCTGCGCGAGCGCTTCGCCGACTGAGCCGGCTGAGCGAACCGAGCGAACCGTCGCCCGGTCAGCCGCCCATCCGGTACGTGGCCATGGCCTGCTCGAAGAAGGTGTCCACCGACCGCTGTTCGTCCATCGGGCCGCGTACCTGGAGCAGGTGGTAGCGGTCGCCCAGGATCATCGCGGCGTTGCGCACATAGATCTGCCGGCCGCCGCTGTCGTTCCAGTGGAACGTGCCCTCCGCCGTCGCCGTTCCGCCGACGTCGACGCGCCGCAGGCCGGAGGAGCCCGACCAGGACGAGGCGCGGTACGGGGCCAGCTCGGGTTCCTTGTCCTGCTGGTAGGCCATGGGGTCACCGCCGAACTCGGCCACCGTGTCCCGGCCCGGCACCACGATCAGCTCGTAGTCCCCGCCGGCGAAGACGACCTGGCCGCGCCCGTTCTCGCCGCGCCGCTGCCAGTCCTCGGCGACGGCCACGGCGAAGCCCTTGGGGTCCTTGCGCAGGGCGAAGCCCTTGGCGGCACCGGCGCCGGACCCCGTGCCGTCCCCGGCCCGGCCGTCCCGGGCGCCGTCCGTGGAGGCCCGGCCCGCCGTACCGGCGGGGGCGGAGCCGCCCGGGGCCGCGCTCAGGGCACCGGCCGCACCCGTACGGTCCACCGGGGCGCGCCCGGCGCCCTCCTCCGCGCGCGGCATGAACAGCACCGCGTACAGCACGGCCCCGAGGAGGGCGAGCAGGATCAGGCCGAGGAGCAGCTTTCCCAGCCGCTGCGGGGAGGTCGTCGCGGGCACGCGCTCCTCCCGCAGATGGCCCGTGGTGTGGAAGCCGCTCCGCTCCTGGGCCCGGGGCTCCCCGGCCCGGGGCTCCCCACGCCGCTCCCCGGCCGCCCGCTTGTGCCGGCCGTGGGCGCTCGCCGGGGCCGGGCCGGCCGCCGTGCCCCGGGCGGACGCGCGGTCGCGCCGCTTGCGGACCAGCTCACCGCGCCGCCGGACGACCGGAAGCCGGCGCGGATCGCCGGGGGCGGGGGCCCCGATCGACGGCACGGTGACGGTCCGGCTGCCGAGCTCGGGCTCCGGCGCCGAACGGATCAGCGACCGGAGCCAGCCGCGGAGCTCCTCGAACTCGGGCCGCTCGGCCGGGTCCTTGCGCATCAGCGACTCGACGACCGGGCGCAGCGCGCCGCACTCCTCGGCGTACGCGGGCGGTTCCGCGCAGACGACCTGGACGAGTTCGGCCGTGCTCTCCTCGGGGTAGGGCGCGTGGCCCTGGACGACGCGGAAGAGCAGGGCGCCCAGGGCCCACAGGTCGGCGGCGGGGCCGACGGGGGGCGCGAGCTGCCAGTTCTCCTGCACCGGCCAGGCCTGTTCGGGCGCCCAGCGCTCGGTGACGGCGCCCACCACGACCATCCGCGCCTGCCGGGCACGCTCGGCGGCAAGGGCGTCGGCCGGGCCCTTGGGGTGCCCCCAGCCGTTCGAGGACCGGCCCGCCGGAGCCGGCGACGCCCCGCCGGCGGACCCGCCCTGAGCGGGCACGGCGGGTACGGCGGGTACGGCGGGCACGGCAGGCTGAGCGCCGCGCTCCGGGACGCCGGCGCCGGGCCGCGTGCCCGAATCCGATACACCGGGCCTTCCTTGAGCCGGCAGAGCGGGCTTGCCCTGCCCCGGACCGGCGGGCTGCGCGCCCCGGCCCGGTACGCCTGACCCACCCTTCCCCGACACTCCGGGCCCGCCCTGCCCCGGTGTCGCGGGACCGCGTGCGCCTGCGGAGCCCGGGCCGCCGCGGACCAGGCCGTCCGCGTTCCAGGGGCGGGTGGCCCCCGGAGCGGGGGCGCTGCCGCTGGCCGCGCTGCCGCCGCCCCAGGTGGAGGCGCCGGCGGCCGGGCGGCCGGCGCCCTCGGCCGCCGCGCGCGCGGCGGCGCGGGCTGCCGCGTGGTAGGCGGCGATCGCCCCGGAGCGGGCCGCGCGAGCGTTCCGGGTCTCGTCCCGCTCGTCCCCCGAGCCATGGAGCTCGCCGGTGCCCTGGGCCGCCGTACCGCCCGCCGTACCGCCCGCCGTACCGCCCGTCACGCCGCCTGTCGCACCGCCCGCCGTGCCGCCGCCGCCCTGCCGGGGAACGGCGGTCCCGGTGCGCGCGCCCGGACCGCCGGGGCCTCCGCTCCCCGGCCCGTACGGCGAGGGGCGCGACCGGTCCCCCCGGCCCGCCGGTTCCGGGACCGGGTCGTAGCCGCACAGCGCCTCCTCGGCCGCGCCGGCGGCCAGGCCGGTGAGGATGGCACGGCCGTCGTCGCAGATGAGGACGGTCCGGGCGGTGATGTTGCGGTGGGTCCAGCCCTGGGCGTGGAGGGCGCGCAGGGCGGTGAGGACGTCGGCGGCCACCTCGGCCGCGCGGTGCGGTGAGAGCGTGCGCTCGGCGAGCAGGGCGGCCAGCGGGCGGGCTGAGACGAGCTCGCTGACGATCCAGAGGCTGCCCGCCTCCGCGAAGACGTGGAAGACCTGGTCGAGCCGGGGGTGGTCCGGGATCTGCGCGGCGGCGGTGGCGGCCACCAGCGCGCGGCGCACCGCCGGGTCGCCGGGCCCCGGGGCCGTACGCCGTGTGCCCGCGCCTCCGGCCCCCGCCCCGGCCGGGCCCCGGGCGGTGCCGGGGCCGTGGGGGCCGTCGCCCCCCAGGACCTCGGCGTCCACGACCTCCGGCAGCGGAATCTGCCGGACCAGGACCTCCTGACCGCTGTAGGTGTCGAACGCCCGTGTCTCCACGAGCTCGAACGCCTCGGACGGGGGCAACGGCAGACGGTAACGGTCGGCGAGCACCCGGCCCGCGTAGTCGTCCACGACGCCTCCCCACTCGTGCGATCCGCCGTCGCGCGGTCCGCCCCCGACGCACCGACCGGCCGTCAAAGCCGGTCGTTCAGCGGTGCCTTGCGGCGTATCGCGACTGCGTACGGTCCACGACGACTCACGATACGTGCCGAACCCGCCCCTTAGGGCGCGTACGGTTCAGTACGTCCCCACCAGTCCGGCCCGGTATGCGCACGCGCTCCTCCCGTCCCGGAAGGCCGCACGGCGTCGCGCGGGCCGGCGCGCGTCAGTTCGCGCGCGAGAAGCCGTCCCGGTCGCCCAGGGAGGCGTACGCCGGGGCGGTCGAGACGACCGCGGCCTTCTTGTGCTTCGTGGACGAACCGCCCTTGCCGTTGTCGTCCTTGTCGCCGCTCACGGCGAGGGCGATCACCGTGCCGATGACGGCGAGAACGACCACGACCGCCGCGACAAGCAGCACACGGCGCGGCACGACGTCCATGACCGAGGCCCGGCCGTAGGTCGTGCCACGGGCGTCGCGGACGCCCCTGGCGCCGGCCGCGACGCTGCCGACCCGCAGCTTGACGGGCTGCCCCGCGCCCTCGGGCTCGGCGGTGACCGACGAGCCGGTGTCCGCGTCGCGCAGAGGCCGGAAGGCGCCCCGCGTCCGCTGGTCCGCCGCGCCGCCGGCCGCCGGCGAGGGCGCGGACGACGAGCCGGACCGCGCGCCGCCGGACACACCACCGGCCGGGCCCCCGGACCGGGAGGACGAGGGAGACGAGAACGACGGGGACGAGGAGGACGGGGACGAAGAGCCCGGGGACGCCGACGCGGACGACCGGACGTCGTCATAGCCGTACCCGCCGCGGTCCTTCTTCCCGGACCGCGCCGGAGCCGCCGCGCGGACCGGCTTCTCCGGTATGGACGGCACGGCGATGGCCTGGGTGGCCTCCAGGTCGGGCTGAGGCTCGGGCGGCTTGGGCAGCCGCTCGTCCGGGGCGTTGACGGCGTCCGTCAGCAACGCCCGCGCCCCCGCCTCGTCCAGGCGCTTCTGCGGGTCCTTGGCCAGCAGCCCGTACATGACCTCCGCCAGCGGGCCGGCGTTGCGCGGCGGCCCCAGGGGCTCGGTCATGACGGCCGTGAGGGTGGCGATGGCCGACCCCTTGTCGTACGGCGGGGCGCCCTCGACGGCCGCGTACAGCAGGCCGCCCAGCGACCACAGGTCGGCGGGCGGGCCGGGCTTCTGGCCGCGGGCGCGCTCGGGGGATATGTACGAGGGGGCGCCGACGAGCATGCCCGTCGAGGTGACCGAGGGGTCGCCCTCGACCTGCGCGATGCCGAAGTCGGTGAGGACGACACGGCCGTCGTCCGCGATGAGGACGTTGGAGGGCTTCACGTCGCGGTGGAGGATGCCCTCGCGGTGCGCGGCGCGCAGCACGTCGAGGACGGCGAGCCCGACCTCGGCGGCCCGGCGCCACTTCAGCGGCCCGTCCTCGCGGATGACGTCGGCGAGCGAGCGGCCCTCGATGAGCTCCATGACGATCCACGGCCGGTCGTCCTCGTGCACGACGTCGAAGACGGTGACGGCGCCGGCGCTGCGGATCCGGGCGATGGCCTTGGCCTCGCGCAGCGTGCGCGTGATCAGACGGCGCTTCTCGTCCTCGTCGATGTTGGCCGGAAAGCGCAGCTCCTTGACCGCGACCACACGGCCCAGGGTCTCGTCCGTCGCCCGCCAGACCGTGCCCATGCCACCACGCCCGAGGACGTCCCCGAGGCGGTACCGCCCGGCGAGGAGGCGCCCTGCCGTGCCCTGCGTCTGCTCCGCCTCCGACATGCGTCCCCTCTGGCAATCAGCTCTGCGACCAACCGACCCTGGCAGAGGGACCATTGTCTCTCATCCGCGGACCAGCGGAAGGCCAGGGTCCGAGAGCCCTGGTGAGGAGCGTGTGCCGACGCGCGCCGAAGACGACGGGATGCGGTGGCGTCGACGCCCGCGCCCCTGAACAGGACCTGTCACTTCTACAGGACCCGGTCCCGGCGCGGGCGGTTCCCGAAGCTGCCGGTCTGTCACACACCGCTCATGAGCACGGGTGCACATCAAAGGACAACACCGGACATCGGCTCCCATGGACGGGCCGTCAGACCGGCTGGATGTCCGGCGCGCCCAGCCGGGCCGCGTCCGCCGTCAGGTCGTCGGGCTGCCGCTGCGACTCGCGCTCGGCCTCCACGCGCTTCTCGTAGTGCTCGACCTCCTTGTCGACCTGGGCCGCGTCCCAGCCCAGCACGGGCGCGATCAGCTCGGCGGCCTCGCGGGCGCTGCGCGTGCCGCGGTCGAAGGTCTCGATCGAGATCCGGGTGCGCCGGGTGAGGACGTCGTCGAGGTGGCGCGCCCCCTCGTGGGAGGCGGCGTAGACGACCTCCGCCCGCAGATAGTCCTCGGCCCCGGTCAGCGGCTCACCCATCGCCGGGTCGGCGGTGACGTAGGACAGCACCTCGTCCACCAGCGAGCCATAGCGGCTGAGCAGGTGTTCGACCCGCGCGACGTGGAGCCCCGTGCGCCGGGCGAGCTGGGCGCGCCCGTTCCACAGGGCCTTGTACCCCTCGGCGCCGACGAGCGGCACGTCCTCGGTGACGCAGTCGGCCACCCGCTGGGAGAGCCCGTGCACCGCCTCGTCGACGGCGTCCTTCGCCATCACCCGGTACGTGGTGTACTTGCCGCCCGCCACGACCACCAGCCCCGGCACCGGGTGGGCCACCGTGTGCTCGCGCGAGAGCTTGCTGGTGGCGTCCGACTCGCCGGCGAGCAGGGGGCGCAGCCCGGCGTAGACGCCCTGGACGTCGTCGCGGCTGAGCGGCACGGCGAGCACCGAGTTCACGTGCTCCAGCAGATAGTCGATGTCGGCGCTGGAGGCGGCCGGGTGGGCCTTGTCGAGGTCCCAGTCGGTGTCCGTCGTCCCGATGATCCAGTGCCGGCCCCACGGGATCACGAAGAGCACGCTCTTCTCGGTGCGCAGGATGAGCCCGGTGGTGGAGTGGATCCGGTCCTTGGGGACGACCAGGTGGATGCCCTTGGACGCCCGCACGTGGAACTGGCCGCGCTCGGCGATGAGCTGCTGGGTGTCGTCCGTCCACACCCCGGTGGCGTTGACGATCTGCCGGGCGCGGACCTCGAACTCGCCGCCCTGCTCCAGGTCCCGCACCCGGGCGCCGACCACGCGCTCGCCCTCGCGCAGGAAGCCCACGACCCGCGCCCGGTTGGCGACGTCGGCGCCGTAGGCGGCGGCGGTGCGCACGAGGGTGGTGACGTAGCGCGCGTCGTCCATCTGGGCGTCGTAGTACTGGAGGGCGCCGACCAGCGCGTCCTTGCGCAGGCAGGGCGCGACCCGCAGTGCCTTCCGGCGGGTGAGGTGGCGGTGGGCGGGCAGCCCCCTGCCGTGGCCCGAGGAGAGGGACATGGCGTCGTAGAGGGCCACGCCCGCGCCGGCGTAGCAGCGCTCCCAGCCTCTGTGCTGGAGCGGGTAGAGGAAGGGCACCGGCCTGACCAGGTGCGGGGCCAGCCGCTGGAGCAGCAGCCCGCGCTCCTTGAGGGCCTCGCGCACCAGGGCGAAGTCGAGCATCTCCAGATAGCGCAGTCCGCCGTGGATGAGCTTGCTGGACCTGCTGGACGTGCCGGCCGCCCAGTCCCGCGCCTCGACGAGGCCGGTCACCAGTCCGCGGGTCGCCGCGTCCAGGGCGGTGCCCGCGCCGACGACGCCCGCGCCGACCACGAGGATGTCCAGTTCCCGCTCCGCCATTCGGGCGAGAGCCTCGCCGCGCTGGGCCGGGCCGAGTGTCGCTGTCCTCACCACTGCCTCCCGCCTGGCCGCCCCCGCCGCCGCTGCCGGTGACCGCGCGGACGGAGCCGGGACCGTACGTCGTTTACGCGTCCTTGCTTCGATGCTGCCCCAGATCGGGCGCTGCGGCCGCGCCACGGACGGCCGCGCCCACGGCGCGGCGCCACCGGGAGAGACACAGAAATACCGGATAACAGTCATATATCCGCCTAAGCTGATGTACCGGGCCGTTTTCGCCGGAAACCACCGGACACCGGCCACGGCCGTCACCACCGGCCATCGCCACCAGCCATAGCCACCGGCCGTCGCCTCCGGACCTCGCCTCCGGGAAGGACCGCATCCCGCCATGCCCGCAGATCTCGCCGTCATCGGCCTCGGTCACCTCGGGCTCCCGCTCGCCCAGGCCGCCACCGCCGCCGCCATCCCCACCGTCGGCTACGACACCGACGCCCGCACCGTCGCCGAGCTCCGCGCCGGACGGGTGCCCCCGGAGGGCGCCGACGGCATCACCGCGGGCCTGATCCGCCGCATGATCTCCGCCGGCTTCCGGGCCACCACCGAGGACGCCGAGCTCGGCAGGGTCCGTACGGCCGTGATCTGTGCCCCCACCCGGCTGGGCGAGGACCGGGCGCTGGACCTCGGCGCCGTCGTCTCGGCGGCCCGCGCCCTGGCGGCCCGGCTCCGGCCGCACACCACCGTGATCCTGGAGTCGCCCGTCTATCCCGGCACCACCGAGGACCTGATCCGCCCCCTCCTGGAGTCCGGCTCCGGGCTGCGCGCCGGCCAGGACTTCCACCTCGCCTACTCCCCCAGCCGCCTCGACCCCGGCAACCGCCGGCACGGCCTGGCCAACACCCCCAAGGTCATCGGCGGCCTCACCCCCGCCTGCACCGAGGCCGCCGCCGCCTTCTACGGGCGCGTCTGCGAGAAGGTCGTCCGCGCGCGGGGCCCCCGCGAGGCCGAGGCCGTCAAGGTCCTGGAGACCAACTACCGGCACGTCAACATCGCGCTCGCCAATGAGATGGCCGTCTTCTGCCACGACATCGGCGTCGACCTCTGGGACGTCCTGCGCTGCGCGGAGACCAAGCCCTTCGGCTTCCAGGCGTTCCGCCCCGGCCCCGGGGTCGGCGGCCACGGCGTCCCCATCGACCCCAACTACCTCTCCTACAAGGGCCGCAGCCTCGGCTACCCCCTGCGCATGGTGGAGCTGGCGCAGGAGGTCAACGGGCGGATGCCGCGCTACGTCATCCAGCGCTGCGCCACGCTCCTCAACGAGCACGGCAAATCCGCGCGCGGCGCCCGGGTGCTGCTGCTGGGCGTCAGCTACAAGGCCGACGTCGGCGACCAGGAGGGCTCACCGGCGCGCGAGATCGCGTCCCGGCTGATGGAGATGGGCGCGCTGCTCAGCTACCACGACCCCTACGCCGCCCAGTGGCGCGTCATGGGCCAGCCCGTGCCGCGCGCCGACTGCCTCTACGAGGCGGCGGCCGCCGCCGATCTGACGGTCCTTCTCCAGCACCACCGGACGTACGACCTCCAGGGGCTCGCGGTCAAGGCCCAGCTGCTGCTGGACACCCGGGGCGCGAGCCCCACCGGAGCGGCGCACCGGCTGTGACGCCCGGCCACAGCAGGCCGACTACAGCCGATCCGACCACAGCCGATCCGGCTACAGCCGGCCCGACAGCAGGCGCGGCTGGGCGTCCAGCACCGTGCGCATCGAGGCGAAGTTCTCCACGCAGCGGCCGGTGCCGACGGCGACGCAGTCGAGCGGCTCGTCCGCGACGAGCACGGGGATGTCGAGCTCCCGGCTCAGCCGGACGTCCAGGCCGCGCAGCAGCGCGCCGCCGCCGGTGAGCACGATGCCCCGGTCCATGATGTCGCCGGAGAGCTCCGGCGGGGTCTCGTCGAGCGTCTGGCGCACCGCCATCACGATGGCGTCCACCGGCTCGGAGAGCGCGTGGCGGATCTCGTCGGCCGTCAGCTCCAGCGTCTTGGGCAGACCGCTGACCTGGTCCCGGCCGCGCACCGTCAACCGGTCGCCGGGGCGCAGGCCCTGGGTCTCCTCCGGGTCGCCGGCGGCCGCCTCCGCGTAGGCGGTCGGCGAGGCCGAGCCGATGGTCATCTTGATCTCCTCGGCGGTGCGCTCACCGATGGCGAGGGCGTACTCCTTCTTGACGTAGGAGATGATCGCCGCGTCCATGGCGTCGCCCGCCGTGCGCACCGAGCGCGCGGTGACGATCCCGCCCAGCGAGATCACCGCGACCTCGGTGGTGCCGCCGCCGATGTCGACGACCATGCAGCCGGTCGGCTCGCTGACCGGCAGCCCCGCGCCGATCGCGGCCGCCATGGGTTCCTCGACCAGGTGCACCTGCCGGGCCCCGGCCTGCGACGCGGCCTCGATGACCGCCCGTCGCTCGACGCCCGTGATGCCCGAGGGCACGCACACCACGACGCGCGGGCGGGAGAAGAAGCGGTTCCCCATGACCTTCTTGATGAAGTGCCGCATCATCCGCTCGGCTATCTCGAAGTCCGCGATGACGCCGTCCCGCATCGGGCGGATGGCGACGATGTTCGAGGGGGTACGGCCGATGGTCTCCTTGGCCTCGGAGCCGACCGACAGCACACTGCCGTCCTCGGCGTTGACCGCGACGACCGAGGGCTCGTTGAGCACCACTCCCTTCCCTCGCACATACACCAGCGTGTTCGCGGTGCCGAGGTCGATACCCATGTCCCTGCCGCTGAACGACTTGCTTTGCGCCATAAGTCGCCAGTATTCCCTAAGATCGAATGCTTATACGGCACTAACGGCGGCGGCAGGCCATGCGAAAGGCCCGGCCTGCCGAAACAGACCGGGCCTTTAGAAAGACGAAGCGTCAGCGCTTGTCGTGCTGCGACGGCGCGACCGTCACCTCGACACGCTGGAACTCCTTGAGCTCGCTGTAGCCCGTGGTGGCCATCGCCCGGCGCAGCGCGCCGAAGAAGTTCATCGAACCGTCCGGGGTGTGCGAGGGGCCGAGGAGGATCTCCTCGGTGGAGCCCACGGTGCCCAGGTTCATGCGCTTGCCGCGCGGCACGTCCTCGTGGACGGCCTCCATGCCCCAGTGGAAGCCACGGCCGGGGGCGTCGGTGGCGCGCGCCAGCGGGGAGCCCATCATCACGGCGTCGGCACCGCAGGCGATGGCCTTCGGCAGGTCGCCGGACCAGCCCACGCCGCCGTCGGCGATGACGTGGACGTAGCGGCCGCCGGACTCGTCCATGTAGTCCCGGCGGGCGGCGGCCACGTCGGCCACGGCGGTCGCCATCGGGACCTGGATGCCCAGGACGTTACGGGTGGTGTGCGCGGCGCCGCCGCCGAAGCCGACGAGGACACCGGCCGCGCCCGTGCGCATCAGGTGGAGAGCGGCGGTGTAGGTGGCGCAGCCGCCCACGATCACCGGGACGTCGAGCTCGTAGATGAACTGCTTGAGGTTCAGCGGCTCGGCGGCGCTCGAGACGTGCTCGGCGGAGACGGTCGTCCCGCGGATCACGAAGATGTCCACACCGGCGTCGACGACGGCCTTGGAGAACTGCGCGGTGCGCTGCGGGGAGAGCGCGGCGGCGGTCACGACACCGGAGTCGCGGACCTCCTTGATGCGCTGCCCGATCAGCTCCTCCTTGATCGGAGCGGCGTAGATCTCCTGGAGGCGCTTGGTCGCGGCGGTCTCGTCCAGCTCGGCGATCTCGGCCAGCAGCGACTCGGGGTCCTCGTAGCGGGTCCACAGGCCCTCGAGGTTGAGCACGCCCAGGCCGCCCAGCTCACCGATGCGGATGGCCGTCTCGGGCGAGACGACCGAGTCCATGGGGGCGGCCAGGAACGGCAGCTCGAAGCGGTAGGCGTCGATCTGCCAGGCGATCGAGACCTCCTTCGGGTCGCGGGTACGGCGACTCGGGACGACGGCGATGTCGTCGAACGCGTACGCCCGGCGGCCGCGCTTGCCGCGCCCGATCTCGATCTCAGTCACGTGTGTGGCCTTTCACTTTCCTTGGCGCTCCGTCTGCCGCATACCAGTATCCCCGACGCGGCGGAGCCCGCGGCCTGACGACCGCGGGCTCCCGAAGCGATGTACGAAGCTCCGATGTATGAAGCTCCGACTACTACCGGCGGGAGTAGTTCGGCGCTTCCACCGTCATCCGACGGCACTACCCGGGGGGCGACCCCCGGACCCCCGGCCGGGGGTCCGCGTCAGCGACGCGAGTAGTTCGGCGCTTCCACCGTCATCTGGATGTCGTGCGGGTGGCTCTCCTTGAGGCCCGCGGACGTGATCCGCACGAAGCGGCCCTTGTCCTTGAGCTCCTGGATGTCCGCCGAGCCGACGTAGCCCATGGAGGCGCGCAGGCCGCCGACGAGCTGGTGGGCGACCGAGGCCAGCGGGCCGCGGTAGGGCACCTGGCCCTCGATGCCCTCGGGCACCAGCTTGTCCTCGGAGAGGACGTTGTCCTGGAAGTAGCGGTCCTTGGAGAAGGACCGCGCCTGGCCGCGGGACTGCATGGCGCCCAGCGAGCCCATGCCGCGGTAGGACTTGAACTGCTTGCCGTTGATGAAGACCATCTCGCCCGGCGACTCCTCGCAGCCCGCGAGCAGCGAGCCGAGCATCACCGTGTCGGCGCCGGCGGCGATCGCCTTGGCGATGTCGCCCGAGTACTGGAGGCCGCCGTCGCCGATGAGCGGGACGTCCGCCGCGTGGCACGCCTGGGCGGCCTCGTAGATCGCGGTGACCTGCGGGACGCCGATGCCGGCGACGACGCGGGTGGTGCAGATCGAGCCCGGGCCGACACCGACCTTGACGCCGTCCACGCCCGCGTCGATCAGGGCCTGGGCGCCGTCGCGGGTGGCGACGTTGCCGCCGACGACATCGACGCTGATGTTGGACTTGATCTTGGCGATCATGTCGAGGATGCCCCGGCTGTGGCCGTGGGCGCTGTCGACGACCAGGAAGTCCGCGCCGGCCTCGACGAGCGCCTGGGCGCGCTCGTAGGCCTCGGCGCCGACACCCACCGCGGCACCGACGACCAGCCGGCCCTCGGCGTCCTTGGCGGCGTTCGGGTACTTCTCGGCCTTGACGAAGTCCTTGACCGTGATGAGGCCCTTGAGCACACCGGCGTCGTCCACCAGCGGCAGCTTCTCGATCTTGTGGCGGCGCAGCAGCTCGATGGCGTCCTCGCCGGAGATGCCCACCTTGCCGGTGACCAGCGGCATCGGGGTCATGACCTCGCGCACCGCGCGGCTGCGGTCCATCTCGAAGGCCATGTCACGGTTGGTGACGATGCCGAGCAGCTTGCCCACCGGGTCGGTGACCGGCACACCGCTGATGCGGAACTTGGCGCACAGCGCGTCGGCCTCGGCCAGCGTGGCGTCCGGGCGGACGGTGATCGGGTCGGAGACCATGCCGGACTCCGAGCGCTTGACGAGGTCGACCTGGTTGGCCTGGTCCTCGATCGAGAGGTTGCGGTGCAGCACGCCCGCGCCGCCCTGGCGGGCCATGGCGATGGCCATGCGCGCCTCGGTCACCTTGTCCATGGCGGCGGACAGCAGCGGGATGTTCACCCGTACGTTGCGCGAGACCCGGGAGGCGGTGGACACGGCGTTCGGCAGGACCTCGGAGGCGCCCGGCAGCAGCAGGACGTCGTCGTATGTCAGACCGAGCATCGCGAATTTCCCGGGCATTCCGTCGACGTTGTCAGTCATGACACCTTCCCAAATGGTCTTGCCCCAGCGAGGACTACCATGCTAACGGCCGTGACGGGTGTCCCATTCCACGAGCTCTGAGGCTCACGTCACTTGGATGTTCCTATGAGAACACCGCCGATCGGCGCGTCCGTGCGGTGTGCGCGTCCCGGTGGGCCGGGACGCGCACACCCCGCGCTCACTGTTCCGCGAGCGCCCTGAGCCTGCTGAGCGCGCGGTGCTGGGCGACCCGGACGGCGCCGGGTGACATTCCCAGCATCTGCCCGGTCTCCTCGGCCGTCAGCCCGACGGCGACGCGCAGCAGCACGAGCTCGCGCTGGTTCTCCGGAAGGTTGGCGAGCAGCTTCTTGGCCCACTCGGCATCGCTGCTGAGCAGGGCCCGCTCCTCGGGCCCCAGCGAGTCGTCGGGCTGCTCCGGCATCTCGTCGGAGGGCACGGCCGTGCTGCCCGGGTGGCGCATGGCGGCGCGCTGGAGATCGGCGACCTTGTGCGCGGCGATGGCCACGACGAAGGCCTCGAAGGGGCGCCCGGTATCGCGGTAGCGCGGCAGGGCGCACAGAACGGCGAGACAGACCTCCTGGGCGAGGTCGTCCACGAAATGACGGGCGTCGCCCGGCAGCCGCGACAGGCGCGTACGGCAGTAGCGCAGGGCGAGGGGGTGCACCAGGGCGAGCAGATCATGGGTGGCCTGCCGGTCGCCCTCCACCGCCCGGGCGACGAGCGCGCCAATGGCGGTGGTGTCGTCGTCGCGCATCGGTCCATGGTGCCCCGGCGCCGGATTCTCCGTGGCACCGCCCTCGTGGTTGTGCATCGAACCGTTACGCGTCGGTGTCCTCGCACTCACGTCTAGCGCCTCCCCCTTTCGGGTATGCCCGCCCCAGCACTCACGACTCCACCGATAGCTTGCACCCGTGCCATAGGGCACGTGGCAGGGCTTGTCCGTCATGAGGTCTCTTCTGGCCGAGCGAGAAACCTCGGCCTCCGCCGGGGAGGAGTCACACCTCAAGGATGCGGCATCCCTCGACCTTTCGGCGTCGGGCCGGTGCGGCGGCGGGATCGCGGTGCGCACCACGGAGGTCGCGGTGGGCACCACCCGCCCGGGTGGCGCGCACCGCGACCTCGAGACGCTGCGCGCCACACCGCCTCAGCGGACCAGGCCCCAGCGGAAGCCGAGGGCCACCGCGTGCGCCCGGTCCGAGGCGCCCAGCTTCTTGAACAGCCGGCGCGCGTGGGTCTTCACCGTGTCCTCGGAGAGGAAGAGCTCCCGGCCGATCTCCGCGTTGGAGCGGCCGTGGCTCATGCCCTCCAGCACCTGGATCTCCCGCGCGGTGAGCGTGGGCGCGGCGCCCATCTCCGCCGAGCGCAGCCGCCGGGGGGCGAGCCGCCAGGTCGGGTCGGCGAGCGCCTGGGTCACGGTGGCGCGCAGCTCGGCGCGCGAGGCGTCCTTGTGCAGATACCCGCGCGCCCCGGCGGCGACCGCGAGCGCGACCCCGTCGAGGTCCTCGGCGACCGTGAGCATGATGATGCGGGCGCCGGGGTCGGCGGAGAGCAGCCGGCGCACGGTCTCCACACCACCGAGTCCGGGCATGCGTACGTCCATCAGAATGAGGTCCGAACGATCGGCGCCCCAGCGGCGGAGGACTTCCTCGCCGTTGGCCGCCGTCGTCACGCGCTCGACGCCGGGCACGGTCGCCACCGCGCGACGGAGCGCTTCTCGGGCAAGCGGGGAGTCGTCGCAGACGAGGACGGATGTCATGGCCGCCCTCCGCAGCTGATGCGCGTCACCTTGAGCCTCCAGAGGCTGGTACTGGTCGTCACCTTGCGCGGTCGACGGCACCCGGGCCCTGCCACCCGCCCGACTGCTTCATGCGTCAACCGCCTCCGCACTCTCAACGACGGTCACCCGAAAGAGTTACGGGCTTGGTCGGCCGTGTTCGGCACTCTACGTGAGGGCGCGGACACGGAGCAGGGCGCACGGGGGGCGCCCGGCCCACCAGCCAAGCTATGCCCCATTTGCCCACTCGGACCCGCATTTCTTCCCATTTACCGGTGTCTGTGGCTAGATTCAGCAATGAGTCATATTTTCATCTGCTCACACGACAGTCACGACAGATGTACGGACACGGGCACTGCATCGGACAGATCGTTTCGAGGGGATAAGCAATGGCAGATTTCTCCCGCCTTCCCGGTCCCAACGCCGACCTGTGGGACTGGCAGCTCCTGGCGGCGTGCCGAGGGGTCGACAGCTCGTTGTTCTTCCACCCCGAGGGCGAGCGCGGCGCGGCGCGCAGCGCCCGTGAGACCTCCGCGAAGGAGGTGTGCATGCGCTGTCCCGTGCGCGCCGAGTGCGCGGCGCACGCGCTGGCGGTGCGGGAGCCCTACGGCGTCTGGGGCGGCCTGACCGAGGACGAGCGCGAGGAGCTCATGGGGCGCGCGAGGCACCGGCCCATCTCGGCGAGCGGCGCGGGCGCCGGCGCGATGACCGCGTGAGCGCCTGCGGCTGCGCTTCCGCCGACGACCGCGCTCCCGCACGCCCCCGGACGGCCCCGCGCCCGGCGGCGGAACCGCGTCCGGCATCCGGCGCCCGGCGCCGGAACGTCAGCGGCTCGCGGCCGCCGCGAGACGGTCGAGCATCGCCCCGACCGCCGGGACCCTGGCCAGGTCGGGGAGGGTGAGGGCGACGATCTCCCGTTGCACGACCGGCTCCACCGGCACCGTCCGCGCCCCCTTGGGCCGTACCGACTCCAGCGCCAGCTCGGGCATGACCGCGACGCCCAGCCCGGCCCCGACCAGGCCGAAGACCGCCGGGTAGTCGTCCGTCGCGAAGTCGATGCGCGGGGTGAAGCCCGCGCTCTCGCACACCTCCACCAGATGCCGCCGGCAGCGCGGGCAGCCCGCGATCCACGGCTCCTCCTCCAGCTCGGCGATCCCGATCCGCTCCGCCCCGGCCAGCCGGTGCCCCTCGGGCACCACACCGATGAGGCGGTCGGTCAGCAGCGGCCGGACGACCAGGTCGTCCCACTCCGCGCCGGCCGCCGGGTCCGCGCCGCGCACATCGGGGTAGCGGAAGGCGAGCGCGATCTCGCAGTCGCCCTCGCGCAGCATCTCCACCGAGCGCGGCGGCTCCGCCTCGACGAGGGAGATCTGGGTGCCCGGGTGGGCGGCGCGCATCTCGGCGAGCGCCGTCGGCACGAGCGTGGAACTGCCGCTGGGGAAGGACACCAGCCGCACCCGCCCGGCCCGCAGCCCGGCGATGGCCGCGATCTCCTCCTCGGCGGCGGTCAGCCCGGCCAGGATCCCCGTGGCGTGGCGGACCAGCGCCTCGCCCGCCTCGGTCAGCCGCATCTCCCGGCCCGTCCGGACCAGCAGGGGCGTGCGCGCCGACTGCTCCAGGGCCTTCATCTGCTGGCTGACGGCGGGCTGGGTGCAGCCGAGCTCCCGGGCCGCGGCCGAGAACGAACCGGTGGCGGCCACCGCGCGCAGCACCCTCAGATGACGTGCCTCGATCATAGAACCGAGCATAAGGCCACCTTGGGGAAGGCGCGAAATATTCGCTCGCCCCTTTGAGGGTGTCCGGCTTAGGCTGATCACATGGACAGCGCCACGCCTTCCCCCATGCGACTGCTCTCCGTCAACACCGGCCGCGCCCGGACCGCGGGCGACCGCGAGGGCCACGAGGGCGCCTTCGCCGACGGGCTCGCGAGCGGCATCGACAAGCGCCCCGTCGCCGGCCCGGTCGCCGTGGCCGCCCCCGGCCCCAAGGGCACGGCGGGCAGCGGCCTCGCGGGCGACACGATCGTCTCCCTCCGCCACCACGGCGGGGACGACCAGGCGGTCTACGCATTCGCCCGGGAGGACCTCGACGGCTGGGAACGGGCGCTGGGCCGCACGCTGCCCCACGGCGCCTTCGGGGAGAACCTCACCACCCTCGGCGTCGACGTCAACGGCGCGCGCATCGGAGAGCGTTGGCGCATAGGTACGGATCTGCTGCTGGAGGTCACCTCCCCGCGCATCCCCTGCCGCGTCTTCGCCGACTGGCTGGGCGAGTCGGGCTGGATCCGCCGCTTCACCCAGGAGGCCGCGCCCGGGGCGTATCTGCGCGTCCTGGAGCCCGGGGAGATCCGCGCGGGCGATCCCGTCACCGTCGTCCACCGCCCCGCGCACGAGGTGACCGTCTCCTACGCCTTCCGCGCGCTGACCACCGATCAGCCGCTGCGGGCGGGCCTCCTCGCGGCGGGCGACGCGCTCCACCCCGAGCTTCAGGAGAAGGCCCTGGCGTACAGAGAGCGTCAGAATCGCGCCACGGGGCGTCAGGAGGGGCGGGCGGACGAGGGGGAAGGCAGCCAGGAGGGTACGCCGAGCACTAACGTTCCCGTATGACGACTGCACTGATCACGGGAGCGACCGCGGGCATCGGCGCGGCCTTCGCCCGGCGGCTGGCGGCCGACGGACACAATCTGGTCATCGTGGCCCGCGACGAGAAGCGGCTGAGCGAGCAGGCGACGGAGCTCCACGACCGCCACCGCGTGGAGGTGGAGGTGCTCCGCGCCGACCTCTCGCGCGAGGGGGGCATCGCGGCGGTCGAGGCCCGGCTCTCGGATCGCAAGAACCCGGTGGACCTGCTGGTCAACAACGCGGGCTTCGCCAACAAGGGCCGCTATCTCGAGGTCTCGATGGCCGATGAGCTGACGATGCTCAAGGTGCACTGCGAGGCGGTGCTGCGGCTGACCTCGGCCGCGGCGGCCGGCATGCGGGAGCGCAGACGCGGCGGCGTGGTCAACGTGGCCTCGGTCGCCGCGTTCGTCCCCCGGGGGACGTACGGGGCGAGCAAGGCGTGGGTGGTGCAGTTCACCCAGGGCGCCGCGCGGGATCTGGCGGGCAGCGGGGTGCGAATGATGGCACTCTGCCCCGGTTTCGTCCGCACGGAGTTCCACCAGCGGGCCGGCATGGGCACGGACAACGTGCCCGGCTGGATGTGGCTGGACGCCGACAAGCTGGTCGACGCGGCGCTGAAGGACCTCGCCCGCGGCAAGGCGCTGTCCATCCCCGACCCGCGCTACAAGGCGCTGACCGGTCTGCTGAAGCTGGCCCCCCGCCGCGCGGTCTCACGCGCCGGCGCGACGACGGGCCGCCGCTACGGGCCCAGCTGACGGCGCGCCCGGCAGCGCGACCGGCGGCATCCCGACAGCGCGCCGAGCGGCAAACGGACCGGGGCCCGGCCTCCCCACGAGGGAGGGCCGGGCCCCGGCCGTATCACCCGGATGGGCGAAGGGTGCGTCAGTGGGCGTGGCTGTGACCGTGACCGGCCTCGGCGGGCTCCTCTTCCTTCTTCTCGACGACCAGGGTCTCGGTCGTGAGCAGCAGGGAGGCGATGGACGCGGCGTTCTCCAGGGCGGAGCGGGTGACCTTGACCGGGTCGATGACGCCGGCCTTCACCAGGTCGCCGTACTCGCCGGTCGCGGCGTTGAAGCCCTGGCCCGCCTCGAGCTCCGCCACCTTGGAGGTGATGACGTAGCCCTCGAGGCCGGCGTTCTCGGCGATCCAGCGGAGCGGCTCGACGGCGGCGCGGCGGACGACGGAGACACCGGTGGCCTCGTCGCCCTCCTTGCCCAGGTTGCCCTCGAGGACCTTGACGGCGTGGACCAGCGCGGAGCCACCACCGGAGACGATGCCCTCCTCGACCGCGGCGCGGGTCGCGGAGATGGCGTCCTCCAGACGGTGCTTGCGCTCCTTGAGCTCGACCTCGGTGGCCGCACCCACGCGGATGACGCAGACGCCACCGGCGAGCTTGGCGAGGCGCTCCTGGAGCTTCTCGCGGTCCCAGTCCGAGTCGGTGGACTCGATCTCGGCCTTGATCTGGGCGACGCGGCCCTGGACGTCCTCGGAGTTGCCGCCACCGTCGACGATGGTGGTGTCGTCCTTGGTGACGGTCACGCGGCGGGCGGTGCCCAGCACGTCCAGACCGGCCTGGTCGAGCTTGAGGCCGACCTCCTCGGCGATGACGGTGGCACCGGTGAGGGTGGCCATGTCGCCGAGCATCGCCTTGCGGCGGTCGCCGAAGCCCGGGGCCTTGACGGCCACGGCGTTGAAGGTGCCACGGATCTTGTTGACGACCAGGGTCGACAGGGCCTCGCCCTCGACGTCCTCGGCGATGATCAGCAGCGGCTTGGAGCCACCCGCCTGGATGATCTTCTCCAGCAGCGGGAGGAGGTCCTGGATGGCGGAGATCTTGCCCTGGTGGATCAGGATGTACGGGTCGTCGAGGACGGCCTCCATACGCTCCTGGTCGGTGACCATGTACGGCGAGAGGTAACCCTTGTCGAAGGCCATGCCCTCGGTGAAGTCGAGCTCCAGGCCGAAGGTGTTGGACTCCTCGACGGTGATGACACCGTCCTTGCCGACCTTGTCCATGGCCTCGGCGATCAGCTCGCCGACCTGCTTGTCCTGCGCGGACAGCGCGGCGACGGCGGCGATGTCGGCCTTGTCCTCGATCGGACGGGCGGTGGCCAGGAGCTCGTCGGAGACGGCCTTGACCGCGGCGTCGATGCCCTTCTTCAGGGAGGCCGGGGAGGCGCCGGCGGCGACGTTGCGCAGACCCTCGCGGACCAGCGCCTGGGCCAGCACGGTGGCGGTGGTGGTGCCGTCACCCGCGATGTCGTTGGTCTTGGTCGCCACCTCCTTGACGAGCTGGGCGCCCAGGTTCTCGTACGCGTCCTCGAGCTCGACCTCGCGGGCGATGGTGACACCGTCGTTGGTGATGGTGGGGGCGCCGAACTTCTTGTCGATGACGACGTTGCGGCCCTTGGGGCCGATCGTCACCTTCACGGTGTCGGCGAGCTTGTTGACGCCGCGCTCAAGGGCGCGACGGGCGTCCTCGTCGAACTTCAGGGTCTTGGCCATGGGTTACGTATCCTTCGCCGTGTCTCAAAACGAACCGCGCCCCCGGCGCCCGGCTGTGCAGGCACGGGAACCAGGGGCACTGTTCACAACTTCGAAGGCTCGGGGAGCCTCGGGTGAATTACTTCTCGATGATCGCGAGAACGTCGCGAGCCGAGAGGACGAGGTACTCCTCGCCGTTGTACTTCACCTCGGTGCCGCCGTACTTGCTGTACAGCACGACATCGCCGACCTGGACGTCGAGCGGAAGACGGTTGCCGTCCTCGAAGCGGCCCGGGCCCACGGCCAGGACGACGCCCTCCTGGGGCTTCTCCTTGGCGGTGTCCGGAATGACCAGGCCGGAGGCCGTGGTCTGCTCGGCGTCGAGCGGCTGGACCACGATGCGGTCCTCAAGCGGCTTGATGGCAACCTTGGAGCTGGTGGTCGTCACGATCCGACCTCCCCCTTCGGAGATCTCACGGGGTTAACTGTCTGAGGTGGCGACCAGGAGTTCCGTCGTCGCGGGTGCCGGAATCTGGCCGTCGCTGTGTTTGGCACTCACCGGTGGAGAGTGCCAACGGAGCCGAGACTATGACGCGGTTAGCACTCGGTCAAGCGGAGTGCCAATCCGGCGTGCGGCGAGCTTTGATCTACCCCGTGGGAGGAGCGGTACTCCTGGGGCCTAGAGGTAGTCCTCCAGGCGGGCCACCGTGAAGCCCTGCGCCTGGATGCTGCGCAGCATGTTGGTCACCATCCTGGTCATCGTGGTGCCCTTGAGCTCCTGGGGCCCGCGGAAGTGGGCCAGGACGATGTCGCCGGACCGGAGCCCGCCGCCCTGCGCGTAGCGCATGTCGTTGATCTGCATCGTCGCCTCCCACAGCACGACCGCGCGCACCCCGCAGGCGGCCGCGGCGGTGAGCGTGGCGTCGTTGTAGTTGCCGTAGGGCGGGCGGAAGAGGGCCGGGCGGCCGCCGAACCGCTTCGCCAGGGCGTCCTGCTGCCCGCAGATCTCGCGCTTCTGCGCCTCGGCGGAAAGGGTGCGCAGATTGGGGTGGGAGAGGGTGTGGTTGTCGACGCCGTTGCCGAGGGCGCGGAGCTTCTCGAAGTAGCCGTAGCCGGCGCCCGCGCGGGCTATGTCGTCCGTCAGGAACATCGTGAACGGCACCTTGAGGTCCGCCGCCATCCTCAGGAACTCCGGGTCCTTCTCGGCCCCGTCGTCGAAGGTCACGAAGACGACCTTGTCCTGGGTGGGTATGCGCCGGATCACCTGCGGCGTCGCGCCCGCCGTGAACCCGTCGGTGAGCTTCTTCGCGGGCGGGGCCGGGGGCGCGGCCAGCGGCTTGTCCAGGCCCCAGCGGCGGTACGCGTCGGGGGCCGCCGGGGAAGCCGGGGCGGAGGAGGCCGCGGTGGGCGCCCCGGCCGCCTTGTGCGGCTTCTCCGGGCCGCCGGAGGAGGAGCCGGAGCACCCGGCCAGGGCGCCGGTCAGCAGCAGGGCGGCGGAGGCGAGGGCGGCGGCGCGTATACGGCTGGAAACAGACGGGCTCACACTCACGATTCTTGTTCATCCGTTCGAGCGCCGCGCCGGAGCCCCCGCGTCCGGGAGGGCCTCCGTGGCGCGAGAATGAGACACGTGCCCGCACCGAACTCCTCCTCCGCAGCCGTCGACGCCTTCGCCGCCCTCCTCACCGACGAGGGCCGCGCCCTCCTCGACGAGCTGCGCGACCACGACCCCGCCCAGGAGCTCGCCACGGCCACCCGGCTGCGCCGCGACCACCCCGCCGACCTGGTGTCGGCGGCCCTCGGGCAGGCCCGGCTGCGGCAGCGCGCGGTCGCCAAGTTCGGCGCCGAGGACGCGTACCGCATGTTCTTCACCCCGAACGGCGTCGAGCAGGCCACCCGGGCCGGTGTCGCCGCCTATAGAGCACAGCGTTTCTCCGCACTGGGCGTGCGCCGTCTCGCTGATCTGTGCTGTGGCATCGGCGGCGACGCGATCGCGCTGGCACGCGCCGGCATCGAGGTGCTGGCCGTCGACCGCGACCCCCTGACCTGCGAGGTCGTCCGCGCCAACGCGGCCGCCCTGGGCCTGGCCGACCTGATCGAGGTGCGCTGCGCGGATGTCGCCGAGGTCGACACCTCGTCCTACGACGCCGTGTTCGTCGACCCGGCGCGGCGCGGCGGCCGGGGCCGGATCTTCGACCCGGAGGCGTACTCGCCCCCGCTGTCCTGGGCGGTCGAGGCGGCCCGCAAGGCCCCGCACGCAGCCCTGAAGATCGCCCCCGGGGTGCCCCACGAGGCGATCCCCGAGGACGCGGAGGCCGAGTGGATCTCGGACGGCGGCGATGTGAAGGAGGCCGTGCTGTGGTTCGGCACGGACCCCGGCACCCGCCGGGCGACCCTGCTGCCGGGCGGCGCGTCCCTGGTGGGCCGGGGCCTGCCGGACCCGGCCGTCCGGCCCGTGGGCCGCTACCTCTACGAACCGGACGGCGCGGTCATCCGCGCGCATCTGGTGGCGGAGGCCGCGGCGGAGCTGGGCGACGGCGGGCTGATCGACGAGACGATCGCGTACGTGACGAGCGACGAGCTGCTGCCGTCGGACCACTCGGCGGCGTACGAGATCACGGACGTGCTGCCGTTCAACCTGAAGAAGCTCAAGGCGATCGTGCGGGAGCGCGGGATCGGCGTCGCCGTCATCAAGAAGCGGGGATCGGCGGTGGAGCCGGAGGAACTGCGCAAGAAGCTCAAGCTCGCGGGCCCGCACTCCTGCGTGATCATGCTGACGCGCGTGGCGGGCGCGCCGGCCATGCTGCTGGGGCGGCCGGCCCGGGCGTAGCCCGGACCGGCGGGGCCGGCGGGGCCCCTCAGTCGTAGAGGTTCTGCTTGCTCAGCTCGTGCACGTGGTCGTGGTCATGGGCGTGCCCATGACCATGGCTGTGGCCGTGCTCATGGTCGTCGTGGTCGTGGTCGCCCGGCACGTGCGTCTCCGTCACCGGCAGCGACGAGTCCGCCGACAGGTCCCACGAGGACGCCGCGCGGCCCCGGGCCACCATCTCCGCGCCCAGCGCCGCCACCATCGCGCCGTTGTCGGTGCACAGCTTGGGGCGCGGCACCCGCAGGGTGATGCCCGCGTCCTCGCAGCGGCGCTGGGCCATGGCGCGCAGGCGGGTGTTGGCGGCGACGCCGCCGCCGATCATCAGGTGGTCCACGCCGTGGTCCTTGCAGGCGCGGACGGCCTTGCGGGTCAGGACGTCGACGACCGCCTCCTGGAAGGAGGCCGCGACGTCCGCGACGGGGACGTTCTCGCCGGCCGCGCGCTTGGCCTCGATCCAGCGGGCGACGGCGGTCTTGAGACCGGAGAAGGAGAAGTCGTATATGGGGTCGCGGGGGCCGGTCAGGCCGCGCGGGAAGCGGATGGCGTCGGGGTCGCCCTCGCGGGCGTAGCGGTCGATGACCGGGCCGCCGGGGAAGCCCAGGTTCAGCACCCGGGCGATCTTGTCGAAGGCCTCGCCCGCCGCGTCGTCGATCGTCGAGCCGAGCGGCCGGACGTCCGAGGTGATGTCGGGCGCCAGCAGCAGGGACGAGTGGCCGCCGCTCACCAGCAGGGCCATCGTGGGCTCGGGCAGGGCGCCGTGCTCCAGCTGGTCCACGCAGATGTGCGAGGCGAGGTGGTTGACGCCGTAGAGGGGCTTGCCCAGCGCGTAGGCGTACGCCTTCGCCGCGGAGACGCCGACGAGCAGGGCGCCCGCGAGGCCGGGGCCGGCGGTGACCGCGATGCCGTCGAGGTCCTTCGCGCTCACGCCCGCTTCCTTCAGCGCGCGCTGGATGGTCGGGACCATGGCCTCCAGGTGGGCGCGGCTGGCGACCTCGGGGACGACGCCGCCGAAGCGGGCGTGCTCGTCGACGCTGGACGCGACCGCGTCCGCGAGCAGCGTGTGGCCGCGGACGATGCCGACGCCGGTCTCGTCGCACGAGGTCTCGATGCCGAGGACGAGGGGTTCGTCAGTCTTGCGAGCCATGGGACATTCCTTGCACTGCGGACAGGGGATCGGAGAGGCGCATCACGAGCGCGTCGATGTTGCCGGGCTGGTAGTAGCCGCGGCGCACGCCCACGGGCTCGAAGCCGAAGCGTTCGTAGAGGCGCTGGGCGCGGGTGTTGTCGACACGCACTTCGAGCAGCACCTCACGGCACTCGAAGGCGTTCGCGGTGGTGAGGAGCTCGGTCAGCAGCCGGGCGCCGAGGCCCGTGCTCCAGTACTCCTTGGCCACGGCGATGGTCTGCACGTCGCCGGTGCCGTCGACGGCGGCGAGGCCCGCGTAGCCGACGACCCTGGCGGCGCCGGCCTCACCGGGGACCTCCGCGACGACGTAGCGGCGGTTGGCGTTCGCCCCGCGCGCGTGGGCGAGCTCCGACCAGAACAGGCCCTTGGACCACGCGTCGTGCGGGAACAGGGCGCGCTCCAGCTCCAGCACGGGAGCGATGTCCCACCAGCGCATCTCGCGGATGCGGGCGGTGGGGGCTGCTGCGGCGGCGGCCGCTTCGGCTGGCCCGGTCACTGGGGGGTGACCACCTTGTAGTTGGCCGGCACCTGGGCGTCGGGGCGGCGCAGGTACAGCGGCTGGTCCGGCAGGAACTCCCCGCCCGTGCGGAGCTTCTCGGCGGCCAGCGCGGCCAGCGCGGCCGCCGACTGGTGCTGCGGCAGCTCCTCGCGCACGTCCGAGAAGGCGTCCCGGTAGAGCACCGCGCCCGCGCCGATGGCGGTCAGGCCCGCCAGGCGCTCGGTGAGCTCGGCGGGGCGGTCCACGGCGGGCTCGGTGATCCGGGTCCGGGCGTCGGCGTAACGCGCCCAGTAGACCTCCTTGCGGCGGGCGTCCGTCGCCACGACGAACTCGCCGGTGAGCCCCTGCTGACCGGCCGCGTACGCGATGCCGTCCAGCGTGCACAGGCCGTGGACGGGGACGGAGAGGGTGGCGCCGAAGGTGGCGGCCGTGACGATGCCGACGCGCAGGCCGGTGTACGGGCCGGGGCCCACACCCACGACGATCCCGGTGAGGGCGTCGAGTTTCGTGCCCGCCTCACGGAGGACCCGGTCGACGGCGGGCAGCAGCAGCTCCCCGTGCCGGCGGGCGTCCACCTGGGTCGACTCGGCGACGACGGACTCGCCGTCGTGGAGGGCGACGGTGACAGCGGGGGTGGCGGTATCCAGAGCGAGCAGCAGCACGTGACAAGCCTACGGCGCACCAAGGGGCGGGCGGCGCGCGCATGGGCCCCGAGCCGGGGGCGCGGCGGGGGCACGAGCGGGTGCTACGGTCAGCCGCATGGCCGTACGAAGCCGCGGTACGGCGGGCACGCACAGGCCGGCACGGCAGCGCCGGGACGGCGGCGGGACAGCGGCGACAGCACACAGCAGCACAGCAGCACGCGGGACGAAAGGTGCGCAGCGTGGCACGTAGCAGCTCGGGGATCATCGTGGCCACGCTCACGGTGGCGGCCCTGGCCGGAGTCGGTTTCCTCGCCTTCCAGGCGGAGGCCGCGCCCGACCACCCCGCCGCGCACGCCTCGGGCCAGGCCGCCGGCAAGGCGAAGGACGGCGAGCAGGGCAAGGACAAGGCCGCCGGCGCCGCCGGGCAGGAGCAGGCCAAGGCGCCGAACGCGGTCCCGGAGAACTCCGGCACCGGCCTGCGCGTCGTCTACGGGCTCGCGCAGAAGCGGGTGTGGCTGGTCGGCTCGGACGGCAAGGCCACCCGTACGTTCGAGGTCGCGCCCAGCACCGTGAACCCGCCCGCGGGCAGCTACCTGGTCACCTCGCGCACGCCCACGGTCACCGGCTCGGACGGCGTCCCCATCGAGCACGTGGTGCGCTTCCACCGGGACGCCGCCGGGATCGTCTTCGGCTTCAGCTCGGCCGTGGACGGCTCCTCGCCCAACCCGGACTCGACGAAGAAGACGGGCGGGATCCGCGAGCAGCCGGCCGACGGGCGGGCGATGTGGGAGTTCGCGGTGAACAACACGCCGGTCGTCGTCGTTCCGTAGCCTTCTAGCTCTTTCAGGCGGCGTCGCGCGCGGCGCCGCCCTCGTCGACGTCGTCCGTGTTCCCGGTGGCGGGGGCGCGCTCCGGCGCCTTCGGGGGCGTGGAGACGGCGTCGGCGGCGGCACAGGACGCCAGGAGGTCGCGCACCGACAGGGGGCGCTCCTCGGCGGCGGTGGGCGTGGGCTCGGGCTCGTGGGCCGACATGCATGCCTCCTGGGGCGGCTCGGGCCGGTCGGAGGCGTCACGGCCTACCCTCTACTTAGGTAGACCTAACCGACCCTCCTGCCCTCCATGTGACCACGCCCGGTGTCGCGCGCGCAACATCTTGCCGACGGCCTGTCGGAACGAGCGCCGTCCACTACCCCAAAGGCGCGAGGTCCACGCCCGCCCAGCGCGCGCCGACGCCGCTGACGGTCACGCTGCGTACGTCATCGGCGTCGTCGTCGCCCTCGGCCGGGGCGTCCGCGCCCACCGCGCGCTCGATCACGACCCGCAGCCGGTCCTCGGACAGCTCCTCGACCTTGCCGTCGCCCCACTCCACGACGATCACCGACTCCGGCAGCGAGACGTCGAGGTCCAGGTCCTCCATCTCGTCCAGCCCACCGGACAGCCGGTAGGCGTCGACGTGGACGAGGGCCGGGCCGCCGCTCAGCGGCGGGTGCACCCGGGCGATGACGAAGGTCGGGGACGTGACGGCGCCACGCACCCCGAGCCCCTCGCCCAGCCCCCGGGTCAGCGTCGTCTTGCCGGCGCCCAGCTCCCCGGAGAGCAGCACGAGATCACCGGGCCGCAGCAGCGTGGCGAGCCGGCGGCCCAACTCCCGCATGTCTTCGGCGGACTTGACGGTCAGCGTCGCCGCGGTGACGGCGGAGGGGGTGTGCGGGGCGTTCATATCCGCCGATGGTAACCGCCCGCGTTGTGGGCAATCGTTCCGCAGGGCGGAACGGGTGGGCACAACGCCGGACGACGGCGTCAGCCACCCCCGTACCTCAGCCCCGGTGCCGGGTGCCCGGAAAGCTATTCGGGTGCCGCCCGGTGGGCGGCTTGTGCCCACCCGTTCCGCCCTGCGGAACGACTGCCCACAAGCCGCGCGAGGTGCCCCGACACCAGGTCCGGAACCTCGAGCATCACCAGATGCCCCGCCCCCGGCACGATCACCAGCTCCGCCTCCGGCAGCGCCTCCCCGATGGCCCGGCTGTGGTCGCTCGGCGTGACCATGTCCTTCTCGCCCGCCAGGACCAGCACCGGCCGCCCCGCGAACACCTGGAGCGCCGCCACCTTGTCGTGCTCCGCGAAGGCCGGATAGAACTCGGCGACGACGTCCACCGGCGTCGCCTCGATCAGCCGCTCGGCGAACCGCGCCACCGCGGGGTCGACGTCCCGCGCCCCGAACGAGTAGCGCTTGATGATCCCGCCGATGATCTCGGCGGCGGCCCGCCGCCCCTTCTCCACCAGCTCGGTCTGGGTCAGCATCAGCTTGAACGCGCCCGGCAGGACCGTCCGCCGCAGGACGTTCATCCCCATCGGCGGCAGGCCGTACGTCACCTCGCCCATCCCGCCCGGGGACGTGCCGACGAGCGCGGCGCCGACCACGCGCTCGGCGATCAGCTCCGGGTGCTGGGCGGCCAGGGCCATCGTGGTCATGCCACCCATCGAGTGCCCCACCAGCACCAGCGGCCCCTCGGGGGCGGCGGCGTCGACGACGGCCTTCAGATCGCGGCCGAGGAGGTCGATGCTGACCGGTTCGCCCGTCTCGCGCTGGCCCTTGCCGCGCGCGGAGCGGCCGTGGCTGCGCTGGTCCCAGAAGACGGCGCGGACACCGGCGGCGCGCAGGGCGGCGCGCTGGAAGTGCCAGGAGTCCTGGCTGAGGCAGTAGCCGTGGCTGAAGACGACCGTGAGCGGCGGCTCCGGGCGGCGCCCGAAGAAGCCCTTGCCCTTACCGGAAGCGGGGGCCTCCGGCTCGTCCACCTCGTAGTGGAGCTCGGTGCCGTCCTCGGCGAGTGCCGTGCCCGGGGTGCCGCGCAGCGTCCCGTACGGGCCGGCGGAGTCGAGGGCGAGCCGCGCCTTGCGGCGCATGCCGCGCCCGACGGTCAGCCGTTCCACGGCGACCCCGACCGCGGCCCCGGCGGCGACGACCCCGACGGCCGCGCCCGCGATGCCCGCCCCGCGCCGCCAGGCGGCGCCGCCCAGGGCCTCCACGGCCCCCGCCGCCGCCATGCCCGTACTGTCGCCGCCGCCCTCGCTCATGTCAGTCCCCCGTGTCCTCGGACGTGTCCTCGACGTCGTTGTCTCCGACATAGACGCGCGGCACACGCGCCGAGATGCGCGTGATGACTTCATAGGCGATGGTTCCGGTCGCCCGCGCCCAGTCCTCGGCGGTCGGCTCGCCCCGGTCGCCGGGGCCGAAAAGCACCGCCTCGTCGCCGGGGGCCGCGCTGTCGCCGCCCAGGTCGACCACGAACTGGTCCATCGCGACCCGCCCGGCCACCGTGCGCCACTTGCCGCCCACCAGCACCGGGCCGGTGCCGGAGCCCGAGCGCGGGATGCCGTCCGCGTAGCCGACGGGGACGAGCGCGAGGGTCGTCTCACCGGGGGTGGTGTACAGGTGGCCGTACGAGACGCCGTGCCCGCCCGGCACCCGCTTCACCGAGGCGAGGGACGCGGAGAGGGTCATCACCGGCCGGATCCCCAGCTCCTCGGGGGTGCCCAGCTCGGGGGCCGGGGATATCCCGTACATCGCGACGCCGGTACGGACGAGGTCGAAGTGGGCCTCGGGGAGGGTGAGGGTCGCCGGGGAGTTGGCGATGTGCCGGACCTCGGGGGCCAGGCCCTGGGCCTCGGCGTAGGCGATCGCGTCCTCGAAGACGGTCAGCTGGGCCCGGATGGAGGGGTGGCCCGGCTCGTCGGCGCAGGCGAAGTGCGACCAGATGCCGGTGACCTTGATCAGCCCGGCCGTCTCGGCGTCGCGCGCGGCGGCGACGAGCTTCTCCCAGTCGCCGGGCTGGCAGCCGTTGCGGCCGAGACCGGTGTCGATCTTCAGCTGGACGCGGGCGACGCGGCCGGCCGCGCGGGCGGCGGCGGTGACCTCCTCCAGCGCCCACAGGCCGCTGACGGAGACGTCGATGTCGGCCTCCAGGGCCTCCCGCCACGGGTCGCCCGGCGTCCACAGCCAGCACATCAGCCGGCCGGTGTCACCGGCGGCGCGCAGGGCGAGCGCCTCGTGCGGGGTGGCCGTGCCGACCCACTCGGCTCCGGCCTGACGGGCGGCCCTGGCGCAGGGCACCGCGCCGTGGCCGTAGGCGTTCGCCTTGACGACGGCCATCAGCTGCGCCCGGGGGGCGCGGGCGCGCAGAGCGCGTACGTTGGCCCGCAGGGCGGCCAGGTCGACCACGGCTCGGGCGCGCATCGGTGTCTCAGTCATCGCAGCCAGTCTCTCAGGCCGGGGCCTCGGGGTGGGTACGCGCCCGGTTTGTGGGCAGTCGTTCCGCAGGGCGGAACGGGCGGGCACAAACCGGACCACCGGCCCGCACCCGAACAGGGTGCCCCGCCACCGGCCGCATGGCACGCTGACCCCCATGAGGACTGCCCACAGCGTGGACACCGTACGGGCCGCCGAGCGCGCCCTCATGGCCGAGCTCCCGGAAGGCGCGCTCATGCAGCGCGCCGCGGCGGGCCTGGCGGCCGCCTGCGCCGACCTCCTGGGCCGCCGCGTCTACGGCGCCCGCGTCGCCCTGCTCGTCGGCAGCGGCGACAACGGCGGTGACGCCCTCTACGCAGGCGCCCGCCTGGCACGCCGCGGAGCGGGAGTGACGGCCGTGCTGCTCTCCCCCGACCGCGCCCACACCGGCGGCCTGCGGGCGCTCCGGAACGCGGGCGGCCGCGCGGTCACGGCCGGGGAAGGGGAAGGCGTACGGGCCGTCCGCCGCGCCGACCTCGTCGTCGACGGCATCGTCGGCATCGGCGGCAAGGGCGCCCTGCGCGAGCCCGCCCAGGAGCTCGTCGCGGCGGCCGAGGGCGCGCTGATCGTCGCCGTCGATCTCCCGAGCGGCGTCGACGCCGGCACCGGCGAGGTCCCGGGCGCGGCGGTGCGCGCCGACGCCACCGTCACCTTCGGCACGTACAAGCCGGGCCTGCTCATCGACCCCGCCCGCGAGCACGCGGGCGCGCTGCGCCTGGTCGACATCGGTCTGGGCCCGTGGCTGCCGTCCGAGCCGGACGCCGAGGCCCTCCAGCACGCGGACGTGGCCGGTCTGCTTCCCCTCCCGGAGGCGGAGAGCGACAAATACCGCCGGGGTGTCGTGGGAATCGTGGCCGGATCGGCCCGCTATCCGGGCGCGGCCGTGCTCGCCGTGGCGGGCGCGCTCAGCGGCGGCGCGGGCGCCGTGCGCTATGTGGGCCCGGCCGCCGACGCCGTGATCGCCCGCTTCCCGGAGACGCTGGTGACGGCGGGCCCGCCCGGGAAGGCCGGGCGGGTGCAGGCCTGGGTGATCGGCCCGGGCCTCGGGGACGGCGCCGAGGCGCGCCAGGCCCTGGTGGACGTCCTGTCCTCCGACGTCCCCGTACTCGTCGACGCCGACGGCCTGCGCCTGCTGGACCCCCAGGCCGTACGGGCGCGCCGGGCCGCGACCCTGCTGACCCCGCACGCGGGCGAGGCGGCCGCGCTGCTCGGCCTGTCGCGGGAGGAGGTCGAGGCGTCCCGCCTGTCGTCGGTACGGGCGCTGGCCGACCGCTTCGGGGTGACGGCCCTGCTCAAGGGCTCGACCACGCTCGTCGCCGACGGCGCCCGCGCCGTGCGGGTCAACCCGACGGGCACACCGTGGCTGGCCACCGCCGGCAGCGGCGACGTCCTGTCCGGCCTGACCGGCTCTCTGCTGGCGGCGGGCCTGAGTGCGCGCGACGCGGCCTCGGTGGGGGCGTATCTGCATGGCCTGGCGGCGCGCGGACTGGGGGACGCGCCGATCACGTCGCTGGGCGTGGCGGAGGAGCTGCGGCGGGTGTGGCGGGACGTCGTGGCGGGGTGAGGGACAGGTGGGGGCCGACCTCACTCCGTACCCGGGGCCTGCCTCCCAGCCGGACGAGCGCGTCGACGTGGTCGCCCGACTTCACCACGAACACGAGCTCCCCCTCCCCCAGGTCCGCGTACGTCAGCCGCCCGATCACCGCGTCCGCGTAGTGGTCCGTGTCGAACCGGTCCCACGCCCACGCCAGCTGGGCCCGTACCCGCAGCGAGGGATGCGTCGCGTAGCGGGCCAGGAGGGGGATGGCCCGGTCGTCGCCGACCATCGTGGCCGTCACGACCACCGCGTGCGCCACCTCGTCCGGCAGCCCCTCGGGTCCCGGCAGGAGGTCCAGTACGGCGCTGCCCGCCCCGACGAGCGCCCGCGCGGCCGGCACGTCACGCGGCGGCACCAGCTCCGCCGCCGCCCGCTCGACGCGTGTCCGCACCTCCGGGTCCACCTCCGGCGCCTGTTCCAGGCAGGCCGCGGCCAGCAGGTGGAGCCGGTGCCGGTGGAGCTCCTCCTTGTCGCCCCGCTCCAGCAGCATCACCAGCAGCTCCGCCCGGGCGCGGGGCGGCGCGTGGCCGACCGCCATGCGCAGGACGTCCTCCCACTGGTCGTCGTGGGCGTGGTTGACGAGCAGGTCGAAGTCCCAGTCGTCGACGGCGGCCCGGGCGCCCAGGTAGTCCTGGAACGTGCGGTGGATGAAGTCCAGCGTCCCGCTGGTCGGCTGCCGCAGCACACCGCTGCGGACGACCAGGTGGCGCAGGATCTCCTCCGCGCTGCCACGCGCCGCCACGGCGGGCATCGCGGGCAGGGCGCGTTCGAGGATCTCCACCGCCTTGTGCCACTCGATCTCCGAACGGCCGTTCCTGATCAGCCAGTAGGCGATCTTCTGGAGGAGCGCGGTCTGCGCCTGCTCCAGCTCCGGCCCTTCCAGACCGACCGTGATCTCGCGCTCGCGGTCCCTCCGGATCAGCAGCAGGTCCAGCGCCGCGCGGTAGAGCTCCATGCGGCCGTGCGGCAGATAGCCGCGCCGGGAGCGGTTGAGGGCGCAGATCATCGCGCACATCAGCGGGTTGGTGGCCAGCCGGCCGAGGTCCCGTTTGGCGACCACGGCGGCGCTCAGCGACTCGCCGAACGCCCGTAACCGGTCGTCCTCGCGCTGGCCGGCCGCGTTGTGCCACCGTTCGATGAAGGCCAGGACGTCGGCGCGGCTCATCGGGAGCAGTTCCAGCTCCGCGAAACCCGCGTCCGCGAGCCACCCTTCCCGGACCGCCGAGGGGCGGGTCGTGATCACGTAGCGCGCCTCGGGGTAGGCGGCCAGGAGGTCCTTCACCCAGGCCAGGGTGCGGCGCCGGTCCGCCTCGGGGACCTCGTCCACCCCGTCGATCAGCAGCAGCGCCGTGCCCTCGTCCAGCCGCCTGGTCACCCAGCCCCGCGCCGCGGGCAGCCCCGCGAGCGGCGCGGCCACGGCGGCCAGGAACTCCTCCGGGCGGGGCAGCTCACCCTTGCGGATGAGGGTGCGCAGGGGCAGCGTCAGCGGTACGCAGCCACTCAAGTGGCCCAGGCCGGGCGGCAGGTCGCCGCGTGCGGTGACCGTGGCCAGCCACTGGAGCAGCGTCGTCTTCCCGGACCCGGCGGCGCCCCGCAGCAGCACCCGTTTGTGCCCGGCGAGCGCCTCCTCGGCGCGCAGCGGGGAGGGCAGGGGACCGCCTCCGGCGTCCCGGGAGGCGCCCGTCAGCTCCAGGCTGAGATACGCCGCGTCGAGCGGCCATGTCTCCGTCTCCCCGTCGCCCAGGGTCAGCCCGATGATGGTGAGTTCCCCGGACCTGCCGACGATGTAGTCCCGCAGCCGGCGCTCGAACGCCTCGACCTCCAGCTGCCGGGGCGAGGCGAGCGAGCGCGACGTGGGCTTGTGCCCGGCGATCAGGCACTCCTGGAGGAAACGGAAGTCCTGCCAGAGCGTCTCGGACGGTGTCACCGTCAGCCGCCCGTGCCGCCACCCGGCGGGGTCGGCGCAGACGACCCCGGCGAGCGCCCCGTCCACGAAGACGGCGGCCCCCGACATCCCGGCCCAGGGCGAGCCGCCGTCGCCGGGCGGCGCCGGCGCGCCGTGGCCGCTGTCGAGGACGTACCGCCCGCTGAGGAGATTGCTGCCGGGTTTCAGCGTTCCCACGATCTGCTCGGTGTCGAGCTCGTCCGCCCCGTCCCGCTGGACCTGCGGATAGCCGATGGCCTGCGCGCCCGGCCAGGCCCGCAGGTCGTACGAACGCCCCCAGACCAGCGGCTCGAAGTCCGGGAGCGCCTGTTCCGTCACCACGTCGCGCTCGGCGGCCAGCAGCGCCACGTCGCAGCGCCGCCGGTCGTCCCGCGCCCACACCACCCGGCAGCGCACCTTGCCGACGCCGCCGGGCACGACGACCGTGGGCGCTTCGCAGTCCGCGACCACATGCGCGGCGGTCAGGATCAGGTCCGGCGTCAGGAGGTAACCGCTGCCCTGACTCCGCCCGAACACCGCCGCGATGCGTTCCCTCGCCGGGTGCACGACCGAACCGCCCCCTCCGCCTCCACCCCTGGTCTGACGAGCACCTGACGATACGCCAGTGGTCGGGGCGGGGGCGGGGGAACTGCTGGTTTACGCGGGGTACGCCCGCAGACTGGCGATCAGCCACTTCACGGCCGGGCCCATGTCGGGTGCGGGCCAGCCGTTGATCACGGAGACGAGCCGCCAGTAGTGCTCGTACCGGGAATCGCTGCCGATCTCCAGCCGCTCCAGCAGCCAGGCCCGGAACCCGGGCCCGTCCTCACGCCCGGCCAGCCGGGCACTCTCCCGGACCAGCTCCTCGACCACCGGTCGCGCGGCGGGCGAGTCCGGTGCGACCTCGGCCTCCCGGGCCCCGGCGGTGCGCTCCCGGATCAGCTCGGCCAGCCGCCGGGCCTCCTGTTCGTCGGGCCGCCCGGCCTCCTCGCGGGCCCGTACCTGGTCGATGGCCGCCCGTCGCATGCCGGCGCGGAAGTCGTCGTCCTGGACGAGCTCGGCCAGCTCCACCCAGGCCTCGACCTGGGCCTGCGTCGGGGCGTCCGGCAGGACCGGCATCGCGTCGCGCAACGTGGTCAGGAAGCCGGGGTCGACGTCGATGCCCTCGAAGGCGTGGTCGATGAAGTCGTCGATCAGGCGGCGGCGTTCCCGCTCGGAAAGGTTGACGAGCTTGTGCATGAGTTCCATCTCCTCGGGTGTCGACCCGCGTACGGCCACGGCTCGCAGCACGGCCCGGTGCAGCCGCAGGGTGCGGATCTGCCGGTCCAGGGCCTCGGCGTGCACGGCCGCGATCCGGGCCACGGAGACCTCCCGCCCCAGCACGCGCTGGACGGCGGAGAGCCCGACGCCGAGTTCGCGCAGCGTGCGGACGAGGCCGAGCCGGGCCAGGGCGTCCGGTCCGTAGAGCCGGTAGCCCGCGGGTGTGCGGTCGGTCGGCGGCACGACCCCCGTGTCGGACCAGAACCGGATGGTCTTGACCGTCAGGCCGGTCAGCCGGGCCAGTTCCCCGATGGAGTAGAGGGTGGTGTCGTCGTCCATGTCCGCCACCTTGGTGTCTCCCGTCGCTGGAGGGTCAACACGGAGTCCGTCGGAACCGGAGAGAGGGTCCCGGCGTCCACCCCGACTACAGTCGATCACGGACTTCGTCACGAGGAGGACCCATGGCCATGGCGGCGCGCTACCTCTACCTCGCCCGGCACGGCGAGGCAGTGCCGGACCAGAGCGCCCTGACCGAGGCGGGCCGACGCCAGGCGGAACACCTCGGCGACCGCCTCGCCTCCGCCCCGCTCTCCGCCGTCCACCACAGCCCCCTGCCCCGCGCCCGGCAGACGGCCGAACTGATCGCCGGGCGGCTCGAAGGCGTACCGCTGCGGAGTTCGGAGAAGGCCGGCGACCACGTCCCGTACGTACCGCGCCGGGACGAGCTGCCGCCGGAGTTCGCGGACACCCTGCTGGCCCGTCTCGCCGGCTTCCCGGAGGAGGAACTGCAGCGGGGCCCGGCTCTTGCCCGCGAGGCCCTGGCGGAGTTCACGGGCCCGGTGGAGGGCACCGAGCCGCGCCACGAGCTCGTGGTCACCCACAACTTCCTCGTGGCCTGGCTGGTGCGCGCCGCGCACGACGCCCCGGCCTGGCGCTGGATGGGGATGAACCAGGGCAACGCGTCACTGACGGTCATCCGCTACGCCCCGGACCGCCCGGCGACGGTGATGGTCCACAACGACATGGGCCATCTGCCGGCGGACCTGCGGTGGACGGGCTTCCCGCCGGAGCTGCGGGTGTGAGGGCCGACACCCTTGACCTCAAGTCGACTTGAGGTACCAAGATCGCAGCACAAGCACGACACGGGCCCCGGCCCGGACCCGCCACGGGGGTGCGGGCCCGGGCCGGGCGCGCTTTTCTCAAGCCCGGACCACCGCCGGGTGCGGATTTCCGCTGCCTGTGGCGGGTACACGTACAGGCCCGTCCTCCCGCAGCTCGAACCACACCTGTTTACCGACGGGCCTGAGCCCGTCCCACACCCACGTCACCCCGGACGCGTCCGCCAGCCGGCGCAACAGCGCGAGGCCCCTGGCATCGCCCCCGCCCGCGCCCGCGTACGACGGCCGGGGCCACGGGGGCCGTCCGGGATCGTCGTCCCGCACGGCCACGAGCACGCGCTCGGGGTGGACGGTCACCTGCACGGCGAGCTCGGGCACGCGCGCGTGCCGCACGACGTTGGCGACGGCGTCGGAGACGCAGATCCGGGCGTTCTCGATCAGCAGCCGCCGGTCCGCCGCGACGAGCGACGCCGTCACGAACTCCCGCGCCAGCCGGGCCGTGCCGGGGGCGACGGGAGCGGACAGGAGGTAGGTCTCGCCGAGGGCGGTCATCGCTCCACCGCCCCGAGGTCGGCGGATGAAGCTCTCGCCCAACTGGTCTGGCAGCGATTAATGTTGAGCATCGTCGGCGCTCCTCTACAGCGTTGGCCACGCCCCCGGACCGGTCGCACGGTCGCGGGGGTCCTCTGACCCCCACAGCCTGCCGACACCGCGAGGCCGGAACTATCAGACGTCACTGACAGCCCCGGCCAGCGCCTTGCCGTGCGTTATCGCCCCAGCCAGGCCCCGTAGTTGCTGAAACTGTCCGGCATGCGGCGCTTCGCCGACTCCAGCCCGGCGAAGGTCTCCCGGACGACCGGGTGGTAACGCGTCTGCTGCGGCGCCACCTTTCGGGCCAGCAGCAGGCTCCTGAACGCCGCGTCCGTACGGCCGGTCCACATCTCGGCGCGGGCGACCTCGGTGTAGTGGTGGGCCCGGCGGGAAGGCGGCCAGTCGTCCGGGAGCGGGGACTCCTCGGCGGCCCGTACGGCCTCGGGGTACCGGTCGAGCTCGGCGAGGACGCTCACGCGGTGGGCGACGACGTTCGTCGGGCCGAAGGACAGCCAGTGCACCCTCTCGGCCGCGCCCGTGCGCTCGGCGATCCGCCTCGCCTCGGCCAAGTGGCCGTCGGCGGCGGCCTCGTCCTTGTCACGGCCCGCCAGCACGGCGGCGCCCAGGTGCAGCTGACCGGTGACGACGTCGCGGACGCGGCCCGGCTCGGCCTGCGCCAAGATGGACATCCCCAGCTCCACGAGCCGCTTTCCCGTGCGGTAATCGCCGGCACGGAGGTAGGCCAGGGCCCGCAGGTACTGCCGCATTCCGCCCAGCACCGGATCCGAGGCCCGCTGCGCCGCCCAGTCGAGGCGGTCCAGCGCGACCGTGCAGAGGTCGGGGAAGCCGAGCTTCGTGGTCACGTCATAGGCCGTGCGGTACGCGCCCGCCAGGACGCGCCAGTTGCGGTCCTTGGGCGTCGTGTGCGCGGCGGTGGTGGCCTCGTGGATCAGGCCGGGCAGGTCCGCGGCGACCTGCTTGATGCGCGCCGCGCGGACCATGGCGCACAGCTCCTCGGCGTGGGCCTCCAGCTTCTCCACGGGGCGTGGCGTCACGTCCGGGTCGGCCCCGAGGTCGTAGATGTTGAGCGCCTCGCGGATCGGCTGGATCAGCCCGTCCAGCTGGTCCGCCCGGAGTTCGTCGAGATAGGGCTGGCCGGTGAGCTCGGTGACGGGCACCGAGAGCGCCCGGGCCAGGGCCCCGGTGACGGAGGGGCTCGCGGGTAGGGCGCCCTGCTCGACCTTCGTCAGCGTGCTGTAGGAGACATGGGAGAGTTCCGCCAACTCCCTCTGGGTCAGGCGGCGTACCTTGCGCGCACGCGCGATGCGCGCGCCGGTGCGGTCGTCACTGTGCGCGGGCATACGGAGCTCCGTTCTGACACGACACGAGAACGGTACCGCCGCCCGCCGACAGGGCAATGGCGAATGTCCCCCAGCCCTTTCGCCCCAAACATGGCGCACGACCTGCTACAAGGTGATAGCTTCCGCGTATGGCGAAGACGCAGGTCAACCTCAGACTGGAAGAAGCCACCGCCGAGATGGCCAAGCAGGCCGCCGAGACACGGCACATCCCGGTGAACGAGTACGTCGAGCAGCTGATCCGGGCGGACAACGAGCTGTTCCGGGAAAAATTCCTTGCCGCCTCCCAGGAGTTCCTGGACACGTACGGCGACCTCATCGACGAGATCGAGGAAGCTGCGTGACCCTTCACATCGACCTGTCCTGGCTCCTCGAGATCGCCCGCCAAGCGGGCGAGGACGATCCGGCCCCTGACGACTACGGGGTGCCGATCGCGGCCGTCGAGCGTCACAGAGCCGCGCTCGCGGGACAGGACATCTACCACGGCTCCTACGCACGAGCCGCCGCATTGGCTCATACGCTGGGACGGCTCCGGTGGCTCGAGCGCTCGAACCTGCGCGTGGCCATGGCGGCGGCACACGCCTACCTGGTCGCTTCGGGGGTCGAGGTCAAGCCGACCCAGGCCGGGGTCACGGCGCTCGCACATGAGCTGAGGAAGCCGGAATCCACCGCCGCGTCCGTCGCGGCCGTCCTGCGCACCTGGGACGACTGACCCCGCGAGCGGGGAACGGCCCGCCGGGGCCGCTCACGCGGCGAACCGCACCCCGCCCCGCGTCACTTCTCCGCGATCACCACAGCGGATGCGACCCCCGCGTCGTGGCTCAGCGAGATGTGCCAGCTGCGCACGCCCAGCGCCTCCGCCCGCGCCGCGACCGTGCCCGTGACGACGAGGGCCGGCTGGCCGCTGGCAGCCGTGACGACCTCGGCGTCGGTCCAGAGCAGCCCGGGCGGGGCCCCCAGGGCCTTGGCCAAAGCCTCCTTCGCGGCGAAGCGGGCCGCCAGCGAGGCGATGCCGCGCCGTTCGCCGCTCGGCAGGTACAGCTCGCGTTCCACGAAGAGGCGGTCCGCCATGCCCGGCGTCCGCTGGAGCGCGGCGTCGAAGCGTTCGATCTCCGCGACGTCGATCCCGACTCCCACGATCATTCGACGGTCACCGACTTCGCGAGGTTGCGGGGCTGGTCGACCTCGTTGCCGCGGGCCGTGGCGAGCTCGCAGGCGAAGACCTGGAGCGGGACGGTGGCGACGAGCGGCTGGAGCAGCACCGGCGTGGCCGGGATCTCGATCAGGTGGTCCGCGTAGGGGCGCACGGCCGTGTCGCCGCGCTCGGCGATGACGATCGTGCGGGCGCCCCGGGCCCGGATCTCCTGGATATTGGAGACGATCTTGTCGTGGAGGACGGACCGGCCGCGCGGCGAGGGGACGACCACGACGACCGGGACGTCCCGCTCGATCAGCGCGATCGGGCCGTGCTTGAGCTCGCCCGCCGCGAAGCCCTCGGCGTGCATATAGGCGAGCTCCTTGAGCTTCAGCGCCCCCTCCAGGGCCACGGGGTGGCCCACATGGCGGCCGAGGAAGAGGACCGTGTTCTTGTCGGCGAGGGAGCGGGCCAGCTCACGGACCGGCTCCATGGTCTCCAGGACCTCCTCCACCTCCCCCGCGATCTCCGACAGATCGCGGATCACGGAGAGGATCTCGTCGCCCCACTTGGTGCCCCGCACCTGGCCGAGGTACAGCGCCACCAGGTAGCAGGCGACGAGCTGGGTCAGGAAGGCCTTCGTCGAGGCGACGGCGACCTCCGGACCGGCGTGGGTGTAGAGGACGGCGTCCGACTCCCTCGGGATCGTCGAGCCGTTGGTGTTGCAGATGGCGAGCACCTTCGCGCCCTGCTCGCGCGCGTGGCGCAGGGCCATCAGGGTGTCCATGGTCTCGCCGGACTGGCTGATGGCGATCACCAGCGTGCGCTGGTCGAGGATCGGGTCGCGGTAGCGGAACTCGCTGGCCAGCTCCGTCTCGCAGGGGATGCGGGTCCAGTGCTCGATGGCGTACTTGGCGATGAGGCCCGCGTGGTACGCCGTGCCGCAGGCCACGATGACGACCTTGTCGACCTCCCGCAGCTCGGCGGCGGGGATGCGGACCTCGTCGAGCGAGAGCGTGCCCGAGGCGTCGATGCGGCCCAGCAGCGTGTCGGCGACGGCCTTCGGCTGCTCGGCGATCTCCTTGAGCATGAAGTAGTCGTAGCCGCCCTTCTCGGCGGCCGAGGCGTCCCAGTCGACGTGGTAGGCGCGGGTGTGCTCGTCGGCCGGAGCGCCGTCGAAGCCGGTGACGACGACGCCGTCGCGGCGCAGCTCGACGACCTGGTCCTGGCCGAGCTCGATCGCCTCCCGGGTGTGGGCGATGAAGGCGGAGACGTCGGAGGCGAGGAAGTACTCGCCGTCGCCGACGCCCACCACCAGCGGGGAGTTGCGCCGGGCGCCCACCACCACGTCCGGGTCGTCGGCGTGGACGGCGACGAGCGTGAAGGCGCCCTCCAGCCGCCGGCAGACCTGGCGCATGGACTCGGCCAGGTCGCCGCAGGAGGAGAAGGACTCCGCCAGCAGATGGGAGACGACCTCGGTGTCCGTCTCGGAGGCGAGGTCGTGGCCGCGCTCGGCCAGCTCGTCGCGGAGCTCCGCGAAGTTCTCGATGATGCCGTTGTGGACGACCGCGACGCGGCCCGCGTTGTCCAGGTGCGGATGGGCGTTGACGTCGGTGGGGCCGCCGTGGGTGGCCCAGCGCGTGTGGCCGATCCCCGTCGAGCCGGAGGGGAGGGGGCGGTCGGCCAGCTCCTTCTCCAGGTTCGCGAGCTTGCCCGCCTTCTTCGCCGCGGCCAGCCCGCCGTCGGCCAGGACCGCCACCCCGGCCGAGTCATAGCCGCGGTACTCCAGCCGCCGCAGCCCCGCCAATACGACTTCGAGGGCGCACTGCCCTCCCACATAGCCAACGATTCCGCACATGGACGGAAGCGTACGGCCCCGGTGTCAGCACCCGTGGGTCAACGCCCGCGCTCGATCCGGTCGATGGCGTCCTGGACCAGCTCCAGGTACTCGACCTCCTCGCAGCGCGGTTTGCTGCCGAGAACGTACCGGTCGAGGCAGTCGTCGAGGTCCTGGCCGAGGTCCTCGTCCGGCAGCTGGGCGGTCAGATCGCCGCGCACCCGGTCGGCGAAGGCGTCGCGCGGGGGCACGGCCCCGGCGATGGGCGCGCCGACGGGCGCGTGGACGCTGCGGCGGGGGCGTACGACACGTCGTACGCCCCTCCTGGCACGGCGGAGCACGAGGTGGAGAACGAACAACGGAACCCCTCGCTTGGGGAGAGGGACAGGGGGCTGGACGCTATTCCTGACTCGTGAGTAAGTACAGACCCCAGCGCAAACTTCACCCACCAGCACCACATAACTCCCACTGGTCACGGTGTGAACACCACCCGGAGGTGATCGTCCCGTCACCGACGCGCACAATGGGCCCGTGCCGACCACGACCGACCAGCCGCAGCACCGACGCCGCGCGGACTCCTCCCCCTTCGTCGATCTCACCCGTACGGAGTGGAGCGCGCTGCGCGAGAACACCCCGCTGCCGCTGACCGCCGAGGAGGTCGAGCGGCTGCGCGGCCTGGGGGACGTCATCGACCTGGACGAGGTCCGGGACATCTACCTCCCGCTCTCCCGCCTGCTCAACCTCTACGTGGGCGCCACGGGCAGCCTGCGCGGCGCCCTCAACACCTTCCTGGGCGAGAAGGGGGCCCAGCGCGGCACGCCGTTCGTCATAGGCGTGGCGGGCAGCGTGGCGGTGGGGAAGTCGACCACGGCCCGGCTGCTGCGGGAGCTGCTGGCCCGCTGGCCCGAGCACCCGCGCGTGGAGCTGGTCACGACGGACGGTTTCCTGCTGCCCAACGCCGAGCTCCAGCGGCGGGGCCTGATGTCGCGGAAAGGTTTCCCCGAGTCCTACGACCGCCGGGCGCTGACCCGCTTCGTCGCGGATGTGAAGGCCGGGAAGGACGAGGTGTCGGCGCCCGTCTACTCGCATCTGATCTACGACATCGTGCCGGACGAGCGGCTGACCGTGCACCGGCCGGACATCCTGATCATCGAGGGCCTCAACGTCCTCCAGCCGGCGCGCCCCGGCGAGGACGGCCGCACCCGGGTGAGCCTGGCCGACTTCTTCGACTTCAGCGTGTACGTGGACGCGCGAGCGGAGGACATCGAGCGCTGGTACTACGACCGCTTCAGGAAGCTGCGCGCCACGGCCTTCCAGGACCCCGACTCGTACTTCCGCCGGTACACCCAGGTGTCGGAGGAGGAGGCGCTGGACTACGCGCGGCGCAACTGGCGGACGATCAACAAGCCGAACCTGCTCGAGAACGTGGCGCCGACGCGGGGGCGGGCGAACCTGATCCTGCGCAAGGGCGCGGACCACAAGGCGCAGCGGCTGTCGCTGCGCAAGCTGTAGCGAAAACGCCGGAGGGGCTGACAGGAGTCAGCCCCTCCGGCGTTCGCACAGCGTGCCCGGCTAGCCCAGCGTCGTCTTCACGACGTCCGCGAGGTGCTCGGCGACCTTGCGCGCCTGCTCGTGGTCCGCGGCCTCGACCATGACGCGCACCAGCGGCTCCGTGCCGGACGAGCGCAGCAGCACCCGGCCCGTCGTGCCCAGCTCGCGCTCGGCGGCGTTGACGGCGGCGGCCAGCTCCTGCGAGGTGCCCACGCGGGACTTGTCGACGTTCCGGACGTTGATGAGAACCTGCGGCAGGCGCTCCATGACGCCGGCGAGGTCGGCCAGCGAGCGGCCGGTGGCGGCGACGCGGGCGGCCAGCATCAGGCCGGTGAGGGTGCCGTCGCCCGTCGTGGCGTGGTCCAGGACGATGACGTGGCCGGACTGCTCGCCGCCGAGGGCGAAGCCGTTCGCCTTCATCTCCTCCAGGACGTAGCGGTCGCCGACGGCGGTCTGGACGAGCTGGACGCCCTCGCGCTCCATGGCGAGCTTGAAGCCCAGGTTGGACATGACGGTGGCGACGACGGTGTTCTTGCGCAGCGAGTCCGCCTCGCGCATCGCCAGGGCCAGGACGGCGAGGATCTGGTCGCCGTCGACCTCGTTGCCCTTGTGGTCCACGGCCAGGCAGCGGTCGGCGTCGCCGTCGTGGGCGACGCCCAGGGCGGCGCCGTGCTCGACGACGGCGGCGCGGAGCTTGTCCAGGTGGGTGGAGCCGCACTCGTGGTTGATGTTGAGGCCGTCGGGCTCGGTGCCGATGGTGACGACCTCGGCGCCGGCGCGCGAGAAGGCCTCGGGGGAGACCCGGGAGGCCGCGCCGTGGGCACCGTCGATGACGACCTTGAGGCCGTCGAGGCGGTTGGGCAGGACGCCGATGAGGTGGGCGACGTAGTTGTCGAAGCCCTGGTCGTAGTCCTTGACGCGGCCGACGCCGGCGCCGGTGGGCCGGTCCCAGGGCTCGCCGGAGGCGTGGGCGCGGTAGGTCCGCTCGATGCGGTCCTCGAGCTCGTCGGCGAGCTTGTGGCCGCCACGGGCGAAGAACTTGATGCCGTTGTCGGGCATCGCGTTGTGGCTGGCGGAGAGCATCACGCCGAGGTCGGCGCCGAGCGCGCCGGTCAGGTAGGCGACGGCCGGCGTGGGCAGCACGCCCACCCGCAGCACGTCGACGCCCGCGCTGGCGAGACCCGCCACCACGGCGGCCTCCAGGAACTCCCCGGACGCCCGCGGATCACGGCCGACCACCGCCATCGGGCGATGGCCCTCGAACGTGCCCGCCTCGGCGAGCACGTGCGCCGCCGCCACCGACAGGCCGAGCGCGAGCTCGGCCGTCAGATCGGCGTTGGCCACGCCGCGCACACCGTCCGTACCGAAGAGTCGTCCCACTGGTGTCCTCCGAAAAACGCGGGAGTGCGGGGCCCGGTACGAGCCCCCTTGCTTGAGGTGTCGAGTCCTGGACCGGGGCGGCGCCTCCAGTAATCAGATATACGCCGCATCCGGTGTATTTACGCCTACGCCGCCTGCATGGCGCCAACGCCGTATATCGCCCCGGGCCGACAATGGCCGAACGCCCCGGCGGCACGGATTCGTGTCGCCGGGGCGTTCGGGCAGTGCAGCGAAGCCGCTGTTTAGCGCTTGCTGTACTGCGGAGCCTTGCGGGCCTTCTTCAGACCGGCCTTCTTGCGCTCGACCGCACGGTCGTCGCGCTTGAGGAAGCCGGCCTTCTTCAGCGGGCCGCGGTTGTTGTCAACGTCGGCCTCGTTCAGCGCACGGGCCACGCCGAGGCGCAGGGCACCGGCCTGACCGGAGACACCGCCACCCGCGATGCGGGCGACGACGTCGTAGCGACCGTCGAGCTCGAGCACCTTGAAGGGCTCGTTGACTTCCTGCTGGTGCACCTTGTTGGGGAAGTAGTCCTCAAGGGTGCGACCGTTGATCTTCCACTTGCCGGTGCCCGGAACGATGCGGACGCGGGCAATGGCGTTCTTGCGACGGCCCAGGCCGGCGGCCGGCTGCGGGTCGCCGAAGCGGGACGCGAGGGACTCGGAGGTGTACTCCGACTCAACGACCTCGGTCTCGGTGGTGTACTCCTCGACGCCCTCGACCGGCATCTCGGCGGTGGTCTCAGCCACTGGTTCTCCTCAGACTTTCTGGTTCGGCGGTGGCCGGGACTTAGCCCTGCTTGACCTGGGTGATCTCGAACGGAACCGGCTGCTGCGCAGCGTGCGGGTGCTCGGAGCCCGAGTACACCTTCAGCTTCGAGAGCATCTGACGGCCGAGGGAGTTCTTGGGCAGCATGCCCTTGATCGCCTTCTCGACGGCCTTCTCGGGGTTCTTGTCGAGCAGCTCGTCGTAACGGACGGAGCGCAGACCACCCGGGAAGCCAGAGTGGCGGTAGGCCATCTTCTGGGTCTTCTTGTTACCGGACAGGTGCACCTTGTCGGCGTTGATGATGACGACGAAGTCACCCATGTCCATGTGCGGGGCGTACACAGTCTTGTGCTTGCCGCGCAGCAGGGAGGCAGCCTGAGAGGCCAGACGGCCCAGGACGACGTCCTGCGCGTCGATGATGTGCCACTGGCGCTGGACATCGCCGGGCTTGGGGCTGAACGTACGCACGGTCGTAGCCTTCGCTTCTTCAGTGAGTGGGTCCTGACACAATCCGCCAGAGGAGATCACACAGCATGTGCCGCACAACGGGGACGCAACCCGTGCGCAGGCGGCTGGTGATCAGCCCGGCAGATCAGCGTAAGGGCCCCTCGCGTGAGAACGACCAAGCCAATACGCATAACGAACTCGTAGAGTACCGGGACCCCACCGCCGGGGTCAAAACACACAGTCCGACCGGTGCCCCGCCCGGGCGTCCGGCTAGCGCGCCCGGGCCACCCGCGCCTCGTCCCACACCGGCTCCGGCACCTCCCGCACCCGTCCGTCCGCGCCGAAGACCACAAAGCGATCGAACGCGCGAGCGAACCAGCGGTCGTGGGTGACGGCCAGGACCGTCCCCTCATAGGCCTCCAGCCCCGCCTGGAGGGCCTCCGCGCTCTCCAGGTCGAGGTTGTCCGTCGGCTCGTCCAGCAGCAGCGCCGTGGTGCCGGAGAGCTCCAGGAGCAGGATCTGGAAGCGGGCCTGCTGGCCGCCGGAGAGCTTCTCGAAGGGCTGGTCGCCCTGCTTCTCCAGCTCGTACCGGCGCAGCACCGACATGGCGCCGCCCCGGTCCCTGGAGTGCTCGGTCCACAGGATGTCGACGAGCGTGCGGCCCATGAGCTCGGGGTGGGCGTGGGTCTGGGCGAAGTGCCCGGGCACGACGCGGGCGCCCAGCTTCCAGGCACCCGTGTGCGCCACGTCCTCCCCGGCCAGGAGACGGAGGAAGTGCGACTTCCCCGAGCCGTTGCTGCCCAGCACCGCGACCCGCTCGCCGTAGAAGACCTCCAGGTCGAAGGGGTTCATCAGGCCGGTCAGCTCCAGCCCGGCGCAGGTCACGGCCCGGACGCCGGTACGGCCGCCGCGCAGCCGCATCCGGATGTCCTGCTCGCGCGGGGGCTCAGGCGGCGGGCCCGCCTCCTCGAACTTCCGCAGCCGGGTCTGGGCGGCGGCGTAGCGGGAGGCCATGTCGTGGCTGACGGCCGCGGCCTGCCGCAGCGTGATCACCAGCTTCTTCAGCTGGGCGTGCTTCTCGTCCCACCGCTTGCGCAGCTCCTCGAAGCGCGCGAAGCGGTCCTTGCGGGCCTGGTGGTACGTGCCGAAGCCGCCGCCGTGCACCCAGACGTCGCTGCCCGCCGGGCCGGGCTCCACGCTGATGATCTTCTCGGCGGCCCGGGCCAGCAGCTCGCGGTCGTGGGAGACGAAGAGGACGGTCTTCTTCGTCTCGCGCAGCCGCTCTTCCAGCCAGCGCTTGCCGGGGACGTCCAGATAGTTGTCCGGCTCGTCCAGCAGCAGGACCTCGTCCGTGCCGCGCAGCAGGGCCTCCAGGACGAGCCGCTTCTGCTCGCCGCCGGAGAGGGTGCGCACCTGGCGCCACTGGGCCTTCTCGTAGGAGACGCCGAGGGCGGCCATGGTGCACATGTCCCAGGCGGTCTCGGCCTCGTAGCCCCGGGCCTCGGCCCAGTCGCTGAGCGCCTGGGCGTAGGCCATCTGCGCGGCCTCGTCGTCCCGCTCCATGATCGCGGTCTCGGCCTCGTCGACCGCCCGCGCGGCCTGCCGGATGCCCGGCTGGGCGACGGAGACCAGCAGGTCACGGACCGTGCGGTCGTCCCGGACGGAGCCCACGAACTGCGGCATCACGCCCAGGCCGCCGGAGATGGTGACCGAGCCGCCGTGCGGCTTGAGCTCGCCGGAGATCAGCCGCAGCAGGGTGGTCTTGCCCGCGCCGTTGGCCCCGACGAGGGCCACCGCCGCCCCTTCCCCCACCCGGAAGGACACGTCGTCGAGCAACCGCCTCCCGTCGGGGAGGTCGTACTCGAGGTGTGCCGCTTCCACATGTCCCATGAGGACGATTCTCGCGGCTCCCGGGGCGGCGACCAACCGGTTTACGATGCACGCCATGAGCTTTGGGCAGGGTGGGCCGTACGGGGCCCAGGGGGATTCCGGGCCGCGCACCACGCCATGGGGGGCGCCGCCCCAGCAGCCCGGGCAGCCGGCCCAGGCCCTGCCGCCCCAGCAGCCGGCCCAGGCCCTGCCACCGCAGCAGCCCGGGCAGCCGGCCCCGGCGGCCCCGCAGGC
>NZ_JAILXP010000040.1 GCF_020740895.1 Streptomyces sp. UNOB3_S3
CCCCTTGTCCGACCCCTTGTCCGACCTCATTGTTTGACAGCACCCGGACGATTCCATCACCCTTTCACTAGTCAAGTAGTGAAAGGGTGATGTCGCGTGGTCGAGTTCCGTATCGACCGACGCAGTGGGACCGCCGCCTATGTGCAGATCGTCCAGCAGGTCAAACAGGCCCTGCGGCTCGGTCTGCTCACCCCCGGCGACAAGCTGCCCACCGCCAAAGAGGTCGTCGCGGCCACCGCCATCAACCCCAACACCGTCCTGAAGGCCTACCGCGAGCTCGATCGCGAGGGCCTGGTCGAGGCGCGCCCCGGACTGGGGACGTTCGTCCGGCGATCACTGGCCAGGCCCGGTGCCGCCGCCGATTCGCCGTTGCGCGCCGAACTTGTCGACTGGATGGCCCGCGCCCGCGCGGCCGGGCTCGAACGGGAGGACGTGGCCGCGCTGGTCGCGTCCGTCCTCGACGAGACCCGTTTCGACGACCGCGACCGGAGTGACCACCCGGGACCGGGGAAGGCGCGCGGGGCCGAGACGACGTGAGCGAGGGGACCGCATGACCGACCTGACATTCCTGCCCGACCGCACCGCCCTGGAGGCGGTGGACCTGGGCGTGAGGTACCGCGGCGGCTGGGCGCTGCGCGACTGCTCGTTCCGGCTGCCCGCCGGGCGGGTGTGCGCGCTCGTGGGCCCCAACGGCGCGGGCAAGTCCACGCTGTTGTCCCTCGCGGCCGGGCTGCGCAGGCCGACCGCCGGCCGGCTCGGCGTCCTCGGCGGCGCCCCGGGCGGGGCGGACATCCGGCCCCGGGTCGCCTACGTCGCCCAGGACAACCCCCTCTACCCGCACTTCACGGTCGGCGACACCCTGCGCCTGGGCCGGGAGCTCAACCCCGGCTCCTGGGACCAGCCCACCGCCGAGCGGCTCACCTACGAGGCCGGGATCCGGCCCGGCGCCCGCGTCGACTCCCTCTCCGGCGGCCAGCGGCGCCGCGTCGCCCTCGCGTTCGCCCTGGCCAAGCGGCCCGAACTGCTGCTGCTGGACGAGCCGATGAACGACCTCGACCCGCTCGTGCGCCACGAGATGACGGCCGCCCTGATGGCCGAGGCCGCCGAGCACGCCACCACCGTCGTCATCGCCTCGCACGTCGTCGCCGAACTCGAGGGCGTCTGCGACTACCTGCTGCTGATCGCCGGCGGCCGGGTGCGGCTCGCGGGCGAGGTCGAGGACCTCCTCGCCGCCCACCGGCTCGTCATGGGCCGCTACGAGGACGCCGGCACACCCCGCGAGTTCGCCGCCCACACGATCGTGGAGGCGCGTACGACGGGCCGTCAGCTCACCGCGCTCGTCCGGACCGACGGGCCGATCGGCGGGCACTGGGAGGTCGCCGAACCCTCCCTGGAGGAACTGCTGCTCGCCCACCTCCGGGCGCCGGGCGCCCCGGCGCTCCTCGCCCCGAGCGCGGAACCGCGCCCGGCCGGCCTGAAGGCGGCGGCGTGATGGCGACGACCACCTCCGTCCCCCTCATGGCGCGGCGGCCCGCCGGGGCGCGCGGCCTCGTCTGGCTCGTCCTGCGCCAGCACCGCACCACCGCCCGGCTCGCCCTGGGCCTGCTGGCCGCGCTGCTCGTGGAGCTGGTGTGGCTGCGCCTGGCCATGACCGGCCACCTCGACGCCCACCCCGGCCTGCGCACGGCCTGCGCGACGGGCACCGGGGGCGGCGACTGCGCCGCCGGGCTCGCCGAGCAGGGCGACCGGTTCCGCGCCACGTACGGCGACTACCTGCACTACAACGGCCTGCTGCTGCAGTACCTGCCGACTCTCACCGGCCTGTTCGTGGCCGGGCCGATGGTCGCGCGCGAGCTGGAGAACGGCACCCACCGGCTGGTGTGGGCACAGTCCGTGACCCCGCTGCGCTGGCTGGTCGCCAAGCTCGCCGTGCCGGTCGTGGCCGTCCTGGCCGGCGTCTCCGCCCTCGCGGCCGTCTACACCTGGACCTGGCGCGCCGCCCCCGCCGCGCTGCTGCCCGGGCAGCGCTGGGACCACTCCTTCGACATGATCGGGCCCGCGCCGGTCGCCGGCGCCCTCCTCGCGACCGCGCTCGGCGCGCTCGCGGGCCTGCTGGTCAAGCGGACGGTCCCGGCGATGGGGGCGGCGCTGGTCGCCCTCGGGGCGGTGTCGTGGGGGCTGGCCGGGCTGCGGCCGCGCCTGGTCAGCCCGGTCACGGAGCTGTCGGCCGAGATGCCGGGGCTGCTCAGGGGCCCCGAGGACTGGGTCGTGGAGCGCGGGATGGTGACGGAGACGGGGGCGCGGATCCCGGAGCCCTACTGCGGCGTCGGGGTGAGCCCCGGCGACTGCGTCTCCCAGCACCATGCCGCCGGGTGGTACGTGGACTGGCATCCCGGCTCGCACCTGTGGCCCCTGGAGTGGGCCGAGGCGGGTGTCGGTGTCGCCCTGGCGGCGGTCTTCGCGGGGGCGGCGGTGTGGGTGGTCCGGCGCGCCCATCCCTGAGGCCGGGGGAGGGGGTACTCCGGGGTACTCCGGGTTACCCCCTCCCCGTCCCACGGTCGAAGGAACCGCATTTCCTTAAGGCCATGTGGACGTTACCCGTGATTAAACCTCGGTTGCGAGCCTTGGCGAATGCAGCCCGCCGCGCCCAGCGCCTCCGAACGACGGCTCCGCGCCGCCCCCGCGTCGCCTTCCGACGCGCCCGTGCGGCCCCCGGCGCGGAACAATGAAGACATGAGCCAGTCGTCCAGCGCACAGGCACACGACAACGCCGAGTCCACCGAATCGGTGGGTTTCATCGCCGCCCACCGGCCGAAGGCCGCCGTGGTCGCGGGCGTGCCCCGCCTCGGGCCCGATCTCGACACGTACGAGATCAAGGATCTCGACGACGGCGACGGCCGCGTGGACGCCGAGCCGCTGCCCGACGGCCGCTTCCTGGACCGGGAGCGCAGCTGGCTCGCCTTCAACGAACGGGTGCTGGAACTGGCGGAGGATCCGGCCACGCCCCTGCTGGAACGCGCCAATTTCCTGGCGATCTTCGCGAGCAATCTCGACGAGTTCTTCATGGTCCGCGTCGCCGGCCTCAAGCGCCGCATCGCCACCGGCGTCGCCACCCGCTCCGCCTCCGGGCTCCAGCCCCGCGAGGTCCTGGAGCTGATCTGGACCCGCTCCCGCGAGCTCATGGCCCGGCACGCCGCCTGCTACCAGCAGGACGTCGCCCCCGAGCTCGCCGAGCAGGGCATCCACCTGATCCGCTGGAACGAGCTGACCGAGAAGGAGCAGGGGAGGCTCTTCACCCTCTTCCGGCAGCAGATCTTCCCCGTGCTCACCCCGCTCGCCGTCGACCCCGCGCACCCCTTCCCGTATATCTCGGGGCTCTCGCTCAACCTCGCCGTGGTCGTCCGCAACCCCGTGAGCGGCCATGACCACTTCGCACGCGTGAAGGTGCCACCGCTGCTGCCGCGCTTCCTGGAGGTCTCCCCGCAGCGGTACGTCCCGCTGGAGGACGTCATCGCGGCCCACCTCGAGGAGCTCTTCCCCGGCATGGACGTGCTCGCGCACCACATGTTCCGGGTGACGCGCAACGAGGACCTGGAGGTCGAGGAGGACGACGCGGAGAACCTCCTCCAGGCCCTGGAGAAGGAGCTCATGCGGCGCCGCTTCGGCCCGCCCGTACGGCTGGAGGTCGAGGAGACCATCGACCCGTACGTGCTCGACCTCCTCGTCCGCGAGCTGAAGATCAGCGACGCCGAGGTCTATCCGCTGCCCGGCCCGCTGGACCTCACCGCGCTCTTCGCCATCGGCTCCCTGGACCGGCCCGAGCACAAGTACCCGAAGTTCGTCGCGGGCACCCACCGTGACCTCGCCGAGGTGGAGTCCGCCTCCGCGCCCGACATCTTCGCGGCGCTGCGGGAGCGCGACGTCCTGCTGCACCACCCCTACGACTCGTTCTCCACCTCCGTCCAGGCCTTCCTGGAGCAGGCCGCCGCCGACCCGGACGTCCTGGCCATCAAGCAGACCCTCTACCGGACCTCCGGCGACTCGCCGATCGTCGACGCGCTCATAGACGCGGCCGAGTCCGGCAAACAGGTCCTCGTCCTCGTCGAGATCAAGGCCCGCTTCGACGAGCAGGCCAACATCAAATGGGCGCGGAAGCTGGAGGAGGCCGGCTGCCACGTCGTCTACGGGCTGGTGGGGCTCAAGACCCACTGCAAGCTGTCGCTGGTGGTCCGTCAGGAAGGCGACACCCTGCGCCGCTACGCCCACGTGGGCACCGGCAACTACCACCCCAAGACGGCCCGGCTCTACGAGGACTTCGGCCTGCTCACCGCCGACCCGCAGGTCGGCGCCGACCTCTCCGACCTCTTCAACCGCCTCTCCGGCTACTCCCGGCGCGAGACCTACCGGCGGCTGCTCGTCGCCCCCAAGTCCCTGCGCGACGGGCTGATCTCCCGTATCAACAAGGAGATCGCCCACCACCGCGCCGGCCGGCCCGCCTACATCCGCGTCAAGGTCAACTCGATGGTGGACGAAGCCGTCATCGACGCCCTGTACCGCGCCTCGCGCGCCGGGGTGCCGGTGGACGTCTGGGTGCGCGGCATCTGCGCGCTGCGCCCGGGCGTGGTGGGCCTCTCGGAGCACATCCGGGTCCGCAGCATTCTCGGCCGGTTCCTGGAACACTCCCGGCTCTTCGCCTTCGGCAACGGCGGAGAACCCGAAGTGTGGCTCGGCAGCGCCGACATGATGCACCGCAACCTCGACCGCCGCATCGAGGCCCTCGTCCGGGTCACCGACCCCGGCCACCGGGCCTCCCTCAACCGGCTGCTGGAGCTCGGCGTCTCCGACCGCACGGCCTCCTGGCACCTGGGCCCGGACGGCAACTGGACCCGGCACGCCACCGATGCCGACGGCCGGCCTCTGCGCAATGTGCAGGAGATGCTCATCGACGCGCGGAGGCGCCGGCGTGGCTCAGCGACCTCATGACCCGCCGGTTACGGTCACCGCGCCGGCGTTCGTGCCCGGGGAGTACGAAGTGACGACGACGGAACGATCCGGAGGGCAGGCCGCGCTCGACGGCGGCACCCCCCACGGCCTGGAAGCGGCCACCGCCGGGGACGTCCTCTCCGGCTACCTCCACACCCAGGCCACCGAATTCCTGCGCAGTCTGCGGCTGCACGGCGAGAGCCGCTCCGACGCGGAGGACGCGGGCGAGGCGGTCCGGCTGCTGCGGCGCTCCGCGCGCCGCGTCGCCGGCACGCTCCACGTCTACCGGCCGCTCACGGACGTCACCTGGACGGACCAGCTCCGCACCGAACTGGTGTGGCTCTCGGACGTCCTGGGCCGCGAACACGCCTACGCCGCCCGGCTGGCCCGGCTGCGCGGCGCGCTGCACCGCCTGTCCGGCACGGACGGCACCCCGACCGTGGGCGCCGCGCGCGCCGGGGCGCTCCTGGACCGCCAGCTGACCCTGGCCCGCACCCGCGCCCACTCGGCGGCCCTCCAGACGCTGGGCTCGGCACGCTTCCACGGCGTCGCGGACTCGGTCGCCGTCCTGGCCTCCGAGGTGCCGCTGGACCCCGCCGCGCACGAGGTGCTCGCCGGCGAGGCCCTGACCCGCCTGGCGGAACAGATCCAGCGGCGGCTCACCGAGGCGGTCGACGCGCTGCCCCTGTCGGTGTCCGGCCTCCCGTACAACGCCGAGGCCCTCACCTGCGGACTGGCCGCCACGCCCACCGCCGACGCCCCCGCCGCCGAGACCCGCCAGGACGCGCCCTGGCACCAGGTGCGCCGCCTGGTCCGGCTGCGGCGCTACGCCCAGGAGGTCCTGGACGAGCAGCGGCAGACGGAAGCGGAACCGTCCTTGTCGGTGCGGCTGCTCAGCGCGGGCCAGGCCCTGGACCGCCACCGCGACGCCGCCGAGGCGGCCGCGGCGGCCGCCTCGGCCGCCCGCACCCCGCGCATCGCCCCGGCGACGGCGTACGCCCTCGGCGTCCTCCACGCCGACCAGCGGCACGAGGTGGAGGCGGCGCGCTTCACGTTCGGCCGGATCTGGCAGCGGATCTGATGCCCAGGGCTTCCGTGATCCGGGCGGCCGGGTGCGTGCTGTGGCGCCGGGCGCCCGGGGGGATCGAGCTGGCGCTCGTCCACAGGCCGAAATATGACGATTGGTCCCTTCCGAAAGGCAAGCTCAAACGGGGTGAGGACCCGCTGCTGGGTGCTCTGCGGGAGGTCCTGGAGGAGACGGGCATGCACTGCGCGGTGGGCGCGCGACTGCCCACGTCCCACTACGTGGTGGACGGGCGCCCCAAGGAGGTCCGCTACTGGTCGGCGGAGATGACGGGGGGCTTCTTCGAGCCGAATCGGGAGGTGGACCAGCTGGCGTGGCTCCCACCGGGGGAGGCGCGGGAGCGGCTGACGCAGGAACGGGACCGCCCGCTGGTAGACGCGCTGGTCGCCGCGCTGGGTCTATGCCCCTGACCCTTCCCTTCCCGGCTGTACCGGTATGGGCCTCTGCCGCGTGGGGCGAGCCCCGCGCCTCTTGCCCACGCTGGACGGACGGTCAATGACATGGCGCGTCCAGCTCTGCGAGCTTCCTGGCCGCCAGCGCTCGGGCGGCATCACCGAGGGTCGGGCTGTCGACCAGGCCGACGAGGTGGGCCCTGAGGCCTTCGTCGCCATACCGCAGGCTCAGCACCGCCAATACCTTTGCCGCCCATACCCGAGCAGTGGCACTGAAGGTGGGGCCGTCGACGATGCCCGCGAGAGTGTCGATGACATCCTCTTGATGCTGCCTGGCGTTTGCGAAGGCGCGGCTCACATCACGGGTATTGGGGGAGGGGTGGCTGGCCACGATGGGGTTGGGTGGTATGTGGAGACGGACGTCGAGGAGTCGGGGTTCGTCGGCGAAGGTGGCGAGAGCGTCCACGCCACGCTCGTCGCCGAGCCTGATCAGGGTCCTTGCCGTCTGCGCCCGGTCGTAGCCGTCAGGGCTCAAGTCGTCGCGAGTGCTGACTGTGGTCGCGAGCGCGGTAGTGGCGGCTGCAAGGACATGCTCTGGGATGTCTGTTCCAAGCAGCGCCTGCTCAGCGATGAATTGTGCTCCTCCTGCTCTGGCCGCGTGGTACAGATCCTGAGTCAGGTCGGTGTCCTTCCGCCCGATGGCGTCCAGGAGAAAACCTGTGTAGGACATGTCCCTCGCTACGCGGAAGTTCGAGGGTGTCTCTCCACGCAATCGCCAACCGACGCCTCTGGCCCACTTGCCCAACCAGTTGCCGAAGAGGCGACGACGCGCCCTGCGACGGCTCCTTTCGTCTTGGGCGACTCGGCAGGCAGCGAGGTATTCAAGTACGGTCCGGTGCACGAAGGTGAATTCGCCGGCGCTCATCGCCAATAGGCCACTTCTTCTCAGGCAGTCGCTCAGGATCTCCCGCCACTGCTTTTGCGTCACCGGCGCGGGACATGAGGCGTGCGGGTGGGATGCCAGGAGGTCGAGTGTTGATTGGTTGTTGCCCGAGTGCCGCTCGACGGCCAGGTAGGCGATCAGATCCGGAAGGTGATCAAGCATGTCTTCCGCATGTTCGATCACCTTCTGCCCGTGCGCCCTCAGGGCGGTGCTTACCCGCTTGCGGATGTCACTGGAGTACAGACGTTCTTGGAGTAGCTCGACAAACAGGCGATAGGCATCGCTTCGGCCGGCCGGTAGGCGCCCATCGGGATCGTCCGCGTACAGCTGGCACAGCAGGGTCGCCATCAGCGGAATGCGGGCCGGCTCTGCCAAGCCGCTGCGCCGCAGCGCGTCGGTGAAGGACCTGGCCCTGTCCTCCGGGGCGGGCAGGCCGCGGGCGGCGAACCAGCCCCCGGCGAACTCGCCGAGTTCACTGAGGGTGAAGGGACGCAGTTCATAGTGGGGCACCGTCCGGCCCAAGGGGGCGAGCTCATGGTCGGACAAGGGCCGGGTCGCGACGACGAACCGGTAGGGCGAGCTGGTCCCGTCCTTGGTGATCGAGGCCAGTGTGGTCAGGATCTTCCGCCTGGAGTCGCGGCTGGTCACCTCGTCGAGGCCATCGACCATCATCAACCAGGGGACGCCGGGGCGCGGTTCGCCCGCGAAGAGTTCGGCCGTCAGCTCCTCGCACAGACCGAACGGGATCAGCTCGTCGGTCACGGACCTGGCGAGTGCCTTCGGCAGAGGGAGCCCGTCGGCCAGGGCGGCGGCGGGCACCAGGACCGGGACCACGTTGCCCTGCTGCTGACTCAGCCAGCCGTCGATGTAGGAGGTCAGGCAGGTACGCAGCCGACTGGACTTGCCGCCTCCCGAACCGGCCAGGAGAACACAGTTGACGCCCTCCGCCAGGGCGCTCTCGAAGGAGGGCTGTCTCGTCTCCTCCTCTTGTGCTTCGTGGTCGTTGTCGACCGAGACTTGGCGACGGGACCGCTGGCGCAGGTAGACCTCCGCCAGCGGTGGCTGGGTCCCGCCGAGCAACACACCGATGTACGGGTGCCCCAAGGCCGCTTCCCTGGCGGCCGTCAGATACCCCATGAACTGTTTGCGGCCGGGGGTCGTCTGTTCGCGCAGATGATGTAACTCCGTGAGCCGGTCTCCGGTGATGCCCAGGGCCCCCGCGAGCTTGTCGAGAGTGTCAGCCAGGGGCGTAGGCCCATCATGGTTGAACGCCCCGCTGACAGCGCCCGTACTGACCCCGGCCGCCTTCGCAAGGTCCCTTTGGACGGTGAATCCGCTCAGCCGGAACGCTTCGCGCAGTGTGTGGGCCAGCTCCGATCGTGGGCTGTTCCGCCCCTTCGGTATCTCGTCGGTCACCGGTCACCCCTTGCGCCTTCCGCGTCTCACCATTCTTGCTCACCTGAGCCCGATGAACGGGCTTCAGTCGTACTTCTGGAGGCACGCGGCTGGCCAGCCGATCCCCGTTGGATCGACATGAAGGAAGTACGGAATGACCACCAACACGATGCTGACGGCAGGGGTGCCCGCCGTGGTTCTTCTGGCGCTGTGCCTGCTCCGGCGTCGCTCGCAGCCGGTGCTGATGTTCCTTGTCCGTGAGGTCCGCGATCTGGTCACCCTGCGCATGGTCCTGCGGGGCTCCGAGCCTGATGAGCGCGCTGATCTGCTGGCCGCGCACCGGAAGTGGCGGGCCGAGTCCGAGAAGCGGCCGAGGAAGCTCGCGCCTTCGGGGCAGCGCCGGGTCCGGGAGCGGGCCGTCCGTAGGCAGCCGTAGCTTCGAATGGATATGAATTGATTGGTACGACCAGTGCCCGCCGGGCCGGAGCTCCTCGCTCCGGTCCGGCGGGCACACTGGCATCCGCAAGCCGGACTCCCGCTAAGCCCCCGGCGCCAGCGCGTCCCACCGCAACGTCAGCTCACCCTGCCGCCACCGCCCGGGCCCGTCGACCACGGGCCACTCACCCCGCAACGCCGCCGCCGTCCGAATCCACCGCTGCCGCGCGCTGAGCGCCCCGTACGGGGCGAAAGCCGCCCACGCCCGGTCGAAGTCCCGCAGGAACGCGTGCACCGGCTCGCCGGGAACGTTGCGGTGGATGAGCGCCTTCGGCAGCCGTTCCGCCATGTCGGACGGGACGCCGAGCGACCCCAGCCGCGCCGCGAACGTGATGGTGCGCGGCCCCTCCGGGCCCAGCGCGACCCACACGTGCCGGCGCCCGATCTCGTCGCACGTGCCCTCGACGAGCAGCCCGTCCGGCGCCAGCCGCCCGCACAGCCGTTCCCAGACGGCGGCGACCTCGCCCTCGTCGTACTGCCGCAGCACGTTCGCGGCGCGGATGAGCAGCGCGCGCCGCCCCGCGTCGCCGGGCAGGGGGACCTCGAAGCCGCCGTGGAGGAAGGTCAGCCCGTCGCGTTCGTACGGCTTCGCCGCCGCGACCCGTGCCGGGTCGATCTCGACGCCCACGACCTCCGCGTCCGCCCGCACCGTGCGCAGCCGTCCCAGCAGCTCGACGGCCGTCCAGGGCGCGGCGCCGTAGCCGAGGTCGACGGCCACGGGGTCGGCGGCGCGCCGCAGCGCGGCGGCGTGGGTGGCGGCGATCCAGCGGTCCATGCGGCGCAGCCGGTTGGGGTTGGTGGTGCCGCGGGTGGCCGAGCCGATGGGGCGGACGGTCCTAGCCACGCCGGGAGCCCTCGCCCTCGGCCTCGCCCTCGTCCCACGCCCGCGTGTCGGAGACGTTCGCGGCGGCCTGCCGCCCCGCCTCGGCGGGGTCGCGGTCGCGCAGCGCGGTCAGCAGGGTCTCGTGGCCGACGGGGTCCGCGCCCTGGAAGCCGGGTGTGGACCAGGCCTCGGCCATGGCCGCCCGCAGCGGCCCGGCGAGGTTGCGGTAGAGCTCCGCGAGCAGCGCGTTGCCGGAGGCGTCGGCGACGCCGGCGTGGAAGTCCCAGTCGGCGGTGATCCACGCCTCGAAGTCGCCGGCCTCCCACGCGGCGGTGCGCCGCCGCAGCGCGTCGGCGAGCGTCGCGAGCGCCGTGTCGTCGGCGCGCGCGGCGGCGAGGCGGGCGGCCTGCGCGTCCAGCCCCTCGCGCACCTCCAGCAGCTGGCCGAGGTCGCTGCCGCCGTAGAGCCGGGTCACGGCGCCGGACAGCTCGCTCTTGGCCTTGACGTACGTGCCGTCGCCGCGCCGTACCTCCAGCAGCCCGGTGTGGGCGAGCGCGCGCACGGCCTCGCGGACGGTGCCGCGTGCGACCTGGAGCCGGCGCATCAGCTCGGGCTCGGGCGGGATGCGGCTGCCGACGGGCCAGTCGCCGGAGGCGATGCGGGCCCGGATCCGTTCGATGACCTCGTCGGAGAGCGCCGGGCGGCGCACCGGTTCGAGGGCGGGTTCGGCGGGTTCGGCGGTCATGCGGCCACGGTACCGGCTGGCCGGGGAGCACATCACACGTTGGACATCAAACGTAAGACGTCTTACGTTTGATGTCCATGTCCCGGAACACCGCCACCCCCACCGCGCCCACCACGCCCCGCACCCGCGCCGGTCTCCTCACCGCCGTCGCCGTGCTCCTCGTCGCCCTCAACCTCCGCCTCGGCATGAGCAGCGCCGCCGCCCTCCTGGACGCCCTCCGCGCGGACCTCGGCTTCTCGCCCTTCGTCGCGGCGCTGCTGCCCACGCTGCCGTCGCTCTGCTTCGCCGCCGCGGGCGCCGGCACGGGCGCCGTGGCCCGCCGGCTCGGCGCGGAGCGCACGGTCCTCGCGGCCGTCGCCGCGCTGACCGCCGGGCTGGCGGTACGGGCCGTACCGGCGACATGGGCGCTGCTCGCCGGCACCGTGCTCGGGATGTCCGGGCTCGCGCTGTGCAACGTCCTGCTGCCCACGCTCGTCCGCACCCACTTCCCCGAGCGCGTCGGCCTGCTCACCGGCCTCTGCACCACCACCCTCGCCCTGGGGGCCACGCTCGCCTCCGCCGCGGCCGTCCCCGTGGCCGGGGCCGTGGGCTCGCCGTCGCTGGGCCTCGCGGTCTGGGCGCTGCCCGCGCTGGTGGCGACGGTGGTCTGGGGCGCCCGGACGGCCGTACGGGCGCCGGTGACCAGCGCGTCGATGGAGTCAGGGGAGCGGATCTCCCCCTGGGCCATGGCCCGCACCCGCCTCGGCGCGCTGGTCACCGCGTACTTCGGCCTCCAGGCGCTCAACGCCTACGCCATCACCGGCTGGCTGCCCTCGCTGCTGTCCGGCCACGGCATGTCCGAGAGCGCGGCGGGCGTCGTGCTCGCGGTCGCCCAGGCCGTGGGGATACCCGTCTCCTTCGCGGTCCTGGCCCTGGCCAAGGGCCCGGCAGGGCTGCGCGGGGCGTTCGTGGCCGTCTCGGCGGCGATGCTCGCGGGCTTCGCCGGGCTGCTGGTGGCGCCCATGGCGCTGCCCCTGGTGTGGGCGGTGCTGGTGGGGCTGGGGCTGTGCTCGTTCCCGCTGGTCCTCGCCGTGATCGCGCGGAGCGGCAGCGGCCCCGCGCAGACCACGGCGCTGTCCACGCTCTCCCAGTCCCTCGGCTATCTGCTGGCCGCGCTCGGCCCCCTCGCCGTGGGCCTGCTGCACGACGCCACCGGCGGCTGGACCGCCCCGATGGCGCTGCTCCTGGCGACGGCGGCGGCCCAGCTGGCGGTCGGGACCGCCCTCACGCGACGTCGCCCATAGCGATTTGACCAGGGCTTTGCGTCACTGTTTGGTAAAGGGGAAATGGGAGCCGGTCCGTCCGGTGTTGCACCGTCGGACAGGCGGACGGACAGGCGATGGACGCCCCAGGGACAGGTCCCTCAAGCGGGCGGACGGAGGACACACGGTGAGCCAGTACGCATCCCGGCTCGGCGCCCGCCGCGGCCGTACGCTCGGCCACTTCCCCAAGCCCCAGCTCCGGCGTCTGGGCGCCCCCCGGCGCCCGCGCCGCGTGGCCATGCTCAGCGTCCACACCTCCCCGCTCCACCAGCCCGGCACGGGCGACGCGGGCGGCATGAACGTCTACATCGTCGAGCTCGCCAAGCGCCTGGCGGAGATCGACATCGAGGTGGAGATCTTCACCCGCGCCACCACCGCCGCCCTCCCGCCCACCGTGGAGCTGGCCCCCGGCGTCCTGGTGCGGCACATCGACGCCGGCCCGTACGAGGGCCTGGCCAAGGAGGAGCTCCCGGCCCAGCTGTGCGCCTTCACCCATGGCGTCATGCGCGCCTGGGCGGGCCACCGGCCCGGCCACTACGACCTCGTCCACTCCCACTACTGGCTCTCCGGCCACGTCGGCTGGCTCGCCGCCGAGCGCTGGGGCGTCCCCCTCGTCCACGCCATGCACACCATGGCCAAGGTCAAGAACGCCGCGCTCGCCGCCGGCGACACCCCGGAGCCCGCGGCCCGCGTCATCGGCGAGACCCAGATCGTCCGCGCCGCCGACCGGCTCATCGCCAACACCCGCGGCGAGGCCGACGAGCTCGTCCACCACTACGACGCCGACCCGGAGAAGGTCGCCGTCGTTCACCCCGGCGTCAACCTCGACCGCTTCCGCCCGGCGGGGGGCCGGGCCGCCGCCCGCGAGCGGCTCGGGCTGCCCGCCGACGCCCTGATACCGCTCTTCGCCGGACGTATCCAGCCCCTCAAGGCCCCGGACGTGCTGCTGCACGCTGTCGCGGTGCTGCTGGACCGGCGCCCCGAGCTGCGCTCGCGCATCGTCGTCCCCGTGGTCGGCGGCCCCAGCGGCAGCGGCCTCGCCAAGCCCGAGGGCCTCCAGAAGCTGGCGGCCCGCCTGGGCATCGCCGACGTCGTCCGCTTCCGCCCGCCCGTCGGCCAGGACCGCCTCGCCGACTGGTACCGCGCCGCGTCCGTGCTGGTCATGCCCTCGTACAGCGAGTCCTTCGGCCTCGTCGCCGTCGAGGCCCAGGCCTGCGCCACCCCGGTCGTGGCGGCCGCGGTGGGCGGCCTGCCCGTGGCGGTGCGCGACGGGGTCAGCGGCTTCCTCGTCGACGGCCACGACCCGGCCGACTACGCCTCCGCGCTCGCCCGCTTCGCCGACGACCCGGCGCTGGCCGGCAGCATGGGCGCGGCCGCCGCCGACCACGCCCGCTCCTTCGGATGGGACGCGGCGGCCAACGCCACGGCCGACGTCTACACCGCCGCGATCGCCGAGCGCAGGCGCCGCCTGCGCGGCGCGCACGTCTGACGCTTGCGGGCGGTTCTCTCGCGGGCGGTTCTAGAGGCCCGAGCCCATCGCGCCGAGCTGGACGGGGCTGACGGCCTCGACTTCGGGGAGCGGCAGAGGCTCGGGGCCACGGCCCTCATGAGTGGGCGCTATGTGGCGGAGCCCGCGCGTGCCCGCCGAGGCCCACTCCGCGTCCGACGGCGGCAACGACACCGTGACGACCGCGCCCGCCATGGCCCAGGACACCTTGTCCATGTTCGCTCCCCTCTCGGCATGAGCTAACCGGAATGCCGTAATCCTGCCATGGCGATGCCCGGTTGGTCGATCCCTTGTTCGCTTCGACGATGCCGTCAGGTGGCCGGTTCGCGCGCTCGTGCGCGGGCCCCGGAACCCGGGACATTGGGTGGCGGCGTACGGGGCGGGGCCACCACCGGCTGACCGCTGCTTCGGCCTGCCCCGACGCCTGACGTCTGTCGCGGAAGCGGAAGGGGACGCGAAAGTGACGCAGGGGCAGGAATCGTTCTGGGAGAAGTTCGACGAGTTCATCGAAAAAATCAAGAACGACAAAGAGCTCAGGGACGCGTACGACGCGGCGATCCGGGGCGTGGTGCCGTGTCCGCTCAAGCCCACGGATCCCGCGTACCGCGACTGGCGGGGCCGGGACTTCGACTACCTGTGCGACTTCCTGAAGGACTGGTGCGTCTGGCAGGAGGAGCGCTCGGGGGTCGACAACGGGCTCACGTACATCGAGCAGTTCAGCTGGATCAACTACGGCGACAACCCGGCCGGCATGGACTTCGTGTCCCAGAGCCCGGGGCGCGAGATGCTCGCCGAATTCACGAATCTGCAGGGCCTGCAGATGGACCTACCGGAGTCGAAGGAAGTCATCAAGCGGTGGGTCAAGCAGCTCGGTCCGAAGCGCATGGACGACTACAAGATCGAGGACTGGCAGAGCTTCAACGAGTTCTTCATCCGGGAGATCAAGGAGGACCGGCGGCCGGTCGACGCCCAGGAAGACCCGACCGTGGTGGTCGCCCCGGCCGACTGCGTCATCAACATGATCGTCGATGAGCTGGCCGAGGACACGCTGATCAACGTCAAGACGACGGCCATGAACCTCAGCACGTTGCTCGACGGTTCCGAGTACGCCAAGCGCTTCATCGGCGGTACGGCGGTGTCGTGCATCCTGATGCCCGACAGCTACCACTGGTATCACGCCCCGGTGGCGGGCCATGTGGTGTCGGCCCGCCACGACATCGGCGGCGCGTACTACGGAATCCGGAACTTCCCCAGGCTGCTCGACAACGGGGACGTCGGCTACGGCTACGACTACAAGGACTTCCAGGACTTCCGCCGGGGATACGTCATCATCAAGACCTTGTACGTGGATGCCGACGGAGGGCCGGACGGCTATGGGTACGTCGCGCAGGTGCCCGTCGGCCTCAACTCGATCGCTTCCGTGAACTTCCTCCCCAAGTTCACGGGTGAGCTGCCGGTCCCGGTGGAAAAGGGTGAGCGGATCGGGAACTTCAAGTACGGCGGCTCGCTGAACATCCTGCTGTTCGAGAAGGGCCGGTTCCCCGCCGTACAGCTGCTCCAGGGGCAACGCATCGGCCTCCTGGAAGACCCGAAGGTGACGAACCAGCGGTTCCCCCACTCCCCGCACACCCAGCTCCGGACCCCGCCGCCGAAGGGCAGGTGAACCATGCCCTCAGACCGCGTCACCTCCATCCCGGCGAACGTCCTCAACACCCAGAGCATCGACCTGAAGACGCGCTCCTACGCCGGGCACGTGGACATCGACAGCAGGGAGCACCCGGGGACCAAGGACCACCTCTTCTACTGGTTCTTCGAGAGCCAGACCTGCAACCCCCACGTCGCGGTCCACGACCAGCAGGAGCTGATCAGCGAGACTCCGCTGCTGATCTGGCTCAACGGCGGGCCCGGCGCCTCCTCGCTGCTGGGGCTCTTCCTGGAGAACGGCCCGCTGTCCATCGGCACCGACGCCGCCGGGACGATCTCGGTGGCCTCCACCAGCTGGAACCAGCAGGCGCACGTCGTCTACTGGGACCAGCCCATCGGCACCGGATACAGCTACTCCGACGCCAAGGAATACGTCCGGTCGGAGGAGGCCCTCGCCCGGATGTTCTGGGAAGGTCTCCAGGAGTTCTTCGGCCTCCACCCGGAGTACGCGCAGTGCCCGCTGTACGTCTGCGGTGAGAGCTACGCCGGCAAGTACGTTCCGGCGATCGCCCGGGAGATCGACAAGCGGAACCACCAGGAGGGCAGCGGGCAGCACATCAACCTGCGGGGGATCGCCGTCGGCAACGGCTGGATCAAACCCGAGCTGTCGCTCACCGTCCTGATCGACTACGCCTGCACGACCGGATTCCTCGGCATCGGCCAGAGGGACTCCCTGTACGACGCCTACGGCGTGTTCAAGAAAGCCCTCGACGCATCGGACATGAAGCTGGCCACCAAGCTCGGCAACGACCTGGTGGCCAAGGTCCAGGCGTACGGGGGGAACTTCGACCTCTACGACGTGCGGCGCTGGGACGACCTGCCCATGGGGGCGCTGGCCGCCTACCTCAACAGCAAGCACGTGAAGAAGTCGCTGAACGTCCCCACGGACATCCCTTGGCAGTCCGCCGACGACGACGGCCCGGTGGCCAAGGCGCTGGTGGACGACAACATGGCGGACCGCTCCGGCTGGTACACCGAGATCCTCGACAAGGGCTACAAGACCCTCCTCTACACCGGCAACTTCGACACCGCCTGCGGATATCGGAGCACCGAGGAGATCCTCGACGACCTCATGCGGCAGAAGGGCGCGCACGAGCACGCGGCGTGGCGCAACGCCCCCCGGATCGTCTGGACCCAGGCCCAGGGAGACCCGAAGGGATTCGTCCGTCACCTCGGGAGCCTGACGCAGGTCAGCGTGCCCGGCTCCGGACACCAGGTCCCGGCGTTCCAGCCGGAGGTCTGCCGGGAGATGCTCTACACCTGGCTCTTCGACCGCCCCTTCCACGGCTACGACCCGCAGCAGCCGCTCAAACCGCGCAACGGCGGCTCTCGGTGAGGAGTCGGCGCTGCCCGCTCGGCATCGGGTAGGGCAGCGCCGACGGCGGCACGAAGCGGAGTGTTGTGAACTCCGGTTCGGCCTGCCCCGCGCGCCGCGCGGGCAGCTCGATGCGGGACGCCTGTTCCGGGCTCAGCGCCCCGCAGTCGACGAGGGTGTCGCCGTCTACGACAGCGCGTTTCTCGCCTGGCGGGAGCGCGAGATGGAGGATTCGGCGGACGTGATACGCGGCGGCGTCGGCCTCGGACTCGTACGGGCCGGCGTCGCCGCCGGGCAGCACCCACTCGCGGGTCATGCCGCACCGCAGGAGCAGCAGTCGGCCGGTCCGGTCGGTGACGTGGGCGTATACGGCCATGGCGTTCGTCCCTCTTCCCTGGCTGGGCGTGCAGGGAGGCTCCCCGAACCACCCTTCGGGCGTGGGGAGTTGCGCCGTCGAAGCGGCGATGCCACGGGAAGCTAGTGCCGTACGGAGTGGGGATGCAAGCGTGCACCGGGGAACGCTTGCACCGGCATATGCCAAAAGCCTCTCACCTGCGGAGGTGGGAGGCTTTTGGTGGCGGAGTTCACTGGATCAGGCGATCGAGTCCACCGGCCTTGACGGCGAGGATGAGGCCTCGCAGTCCGGCGCGCGTCGTCTTGACGACCGCTTCAGGGGTGTCGCTCTCGCGGACCGCGATCGCACCGGACCGTTTCCCCAGTTCCACGCATTCATCCCTGTCCCCGGAGAAGGAGGACTTCTGCCATATGGTTTCCGACATCTCCATGCCTTGCCTTCACAGTTGTTTCGCGACGCTGCGGATGAAGTCCCTCGAATCCTTCGGCGGGAGGGATGTCTCCTTGGCGTGCCTCAAAATGCTGCGGTAATTTTCGAGGTGCGACTCGGTGTCGAGGAATAGCGAGCCGTGAGCGGTGTCGATCTGGATCGTGTCCAGCCGTGGCACTGATCCGGTCGCGTAGGTGCATGAGCTGTTGGCGCCGGGGAACGAGCCGTGCGAGAAAGGGATCACGCGAACGGTGACACCCTCGTAGGCGCTGACCTCGATCAGCCTGTCGAGCTGTCGCCGCTGCCCTTCCCTGCCCGGGTGGATCATCCTCAGTGCCGCTTCGTGGACCACGAACGTGCAAGGTGTCGCCGGGGCGCGTCGCGTGACGCACTTCCGGTTCATTCGGTGCGATACGCGGCGGTCCACCTCTATGGCGTTGAGCGGTGGAACCGCGTTGCGGAAGAGGCTCAACGCGTACTCCTCGGTCTGTAGCAGCCCCGGAATGTACACGAATTGCATGACCGTCAGGCTTGTCGCGTGATATTCCAGCTCGGCAAGGTCGAGCATGGTGGTAGTCAGGATTCCCCTGAACTGCTCCCACCAACCCTTATGCCTCTCCTCCGCCATTCTGACCAGGGCATCCACGTATTCGCCGTCCGGGCATCGGTAAATAGTGGCGAAAGTGTGGATTCGTTCAGAACTCACGCCGAGCCGACCGGCCTCGATGTTGCTGATGCGCGTGCGATCCGCGCCGATGAGGCGTCCTGCGTCGCCGGCGCTCAGGCCTGCTTGCTCGCGCATCTTGCGCAGCTCGGCACCCAGCCTCTGCTGCCGCGCAGTTGGCGCCGCTCTCGGTGGCATGCGGCTCCCTCCCTGGTGTGTGGGCACAGTCTTGCGCGCGATCTTCCGACGGGTCCAGCCGGTGCACGGGTTTCCCGGAATCGGTTGCAAGGGTTCATTCAGCGCCCCTATCGTCCTGAGCACACCGCACTCTCACGTCGGGAAGACCCGAAGTGCAGCCGCCTGCATGCCCGTTGGGGCACCCGGGGGGCGGCCGAGCCACGGACGGGCGTGAGGTGGGTGCGGCCCGCGACTGTTGGGAGAAACCCCATGCGTACAGCCACGCTCAGAAGCCCCGGCACCACCTGCGCTATTACCGCCGGAACCGAGGCCTACCGCTTCGTCACCCCCGCGACTCTGCCATCCGTCAGAGTCGCCCGCGACGTCGTACGGGCGGTGCTGGCGGCGACGGCGTCGCCCTTGTCCGCCACCCTGATCGAGGACGCGCGCCTATGCGTGTCCGATGCCGTGACGTACATGATCCCGCGCATCCTCGGTCCCCTCGCCGTCGAGATCACGCTGTTGCCGCCGCACCTCGTCGTCGCCGTGGGGACGGACAACCCGCACGGGGCGCCGGTCGAGTACGGGAGACGGCCGGACGACCACCCGCGCCTGACCCTGCTGCGCAGGCTCGGCGCCGCGTCCGGGGTGACGTGGACGTGGGGTGCGGGGCACGAGGTCGTCGGCAAGCGGGTCTGGTTCGAGCTCCACGACGCGGACGCGTGGCTTCCGGAGGCCGTGCCATGGCCGTAGTCATCGGCGTAGTCGTCCTCGTGGCAGCGGTTCTCTTCCTCGCCGCGCTGCTGTGGTGGTGGTTTTCGCCGGTACCCGGACAGGGGCGGCACGCCCGGCGACGGGCCCGGCACGCCCGCCCCGCCCCGCGCGCCGCGCGTCGCCTACGCTCGGCACATGTCCGACACCGACGCGAAGACCACCATCGAGCACGCGCTCCGCGACGCGGGCCTCGAATGGGAGAGCCCGGCCGGCTCCGACGGCACGTACGTCGTCAAGCTCCCCGGCACGCGCAAGCTGTCGACGACCGTCTCCCTGGTCGTCGGCAACCACTCGCTGTCCGTCAACGCCTTCGTCGTACGGTGCCCCGACGAGAACCACGCCGCCGTGCACCGCTGGCTCCTGGAGCGGAACACCAAGCTCTACGGGCTCGCCTACGCCGTCGACCGGCTGGGGGACGTCTACCTCGTCGGGCGGCTGCCGCTGGCGGCCGTGACGCCCGACGAGGTGGACCGCATCCTGGGGCAGGTCCTGGAGCACGCGGACGGCAGCTTCAACACGCTGCTGGAGATGGGGTTCGCCAGCGCGATCCGCAAGGAATACGCGTGGCGCACGGCGCGCGGCGAGTCGACCCGCAACCTCGACGCGTTCACCCGCCTGACGCGGGACGAGCCGAGGCCCTGACTCCCGAGCGTCAGGCCGACGCCTCCTCGGGCGCCGGGGCGGCGGCTGTCCCGGCGGCGGTCATCCCGGCATCGATGGAGCCCTCCGCAGGGAGATTCCGCATCAAGCCCCAGTACCCGGCGGCCGCGACCGTGCCCACGACCGCGCACCCCGCCCACAGCACCTCCGACCCGAACTCGTCGATCACGAACCCGCCCGCCAGCGGGGCGACCAGCGAGGCGAGGGACCAGGAGAGGGTGTAGACGCCCTGGTAGCGCCCCCGCCCCTGGGCGGGGGAGAGGCGGACCACGAGGCCCATCTGGGTCGGGGAGTTGATGATCTCCGCCAGGGTCCAGACGCAGATGGTCAGCGCGTACACGCCCAGCGAGCCCGCGAAGGCGGTGAGCCCGAAGCCGTACCCGGCCAGCAGGGCGGAGATCACGAGCAGTCGCTGGGGGTCGCGGTGCTCGATGAAGCGGGTCACGGGGATCTGGAGGGCGACGATCAGGACGCCGTTGACGGCGATGACCATGCCGTAGTCGGCGCTGGAGAAGCCGTCCTTGCCCATGGCCACGGGCAGGCCCACCGAGTGCTGCATAAAGATCAGGGCCATCAGGAAGGACAGCCCGACGACGCCCATGAAGCGGCGGTCGCGCAGCACCGTCCCCAGCCCGATCGCGGGCTCCCCGGCGGCCCCGTCCGCCCCGGGCGCGGCCGCGGGGCGGGTCTCGGGGAGCTTGAGGAAGACCAGGACGGCGCAGGCGAGCGTCAGGGCGGCCTCGCCGAGGAAGCCGATCAGATAGCTGTACTGGGCGATGACACCGGCGGCGAGCGAGGAGAACGCGAAGCCCAGGTTGATGGCCCAGTAGTTGAGCGCGAAGGCGCGGACGCGGTCCTCGGGGGCGACGATGTCGGCCAGCATCGCCTGGACGGCCGGGCGGGAGGCGTTGCTGGTCACGCCCACCAGGAAGGCGACGGCCGCGATGGCGGCGGGGTGCTGGACGAAGCCGAGCAGCGCCACGGTGGCGGCGGTGGACAGCTGGGCGATCAGCAGCGTGGGGCGGCGGCCGAGCCGGTCGGTCATCACGCCGGCGCCGAGGGAGGAGGCGACCTGGCCGAGCCCGTGCAGCGCGGCGACGAGACCGGCGAACGAGGCGGAGTAGCCCCGGTCGACGGTCAGATAGAGCGCCAGGAACGTGGCGACGAAGGCGCCCATCCGGTTGATCAGGGTCGATGCCCACAGCCACCAGAACGCCCGGGGCAGCCCCGAGACGCTCTGCCTCGCGGCCCGCCCGATACTCGCGACCGACATCCCGCGCCCCCCGAATGTAAGTGGTACTAAGTTCTCCGCACCTTACGGATTTGATCGTGTCCACGCCATTCAATTGACGGTCGGCGTCAATCGTCCGGGGCGCGGGGCGCTCACGCGGTCGATTACGCTCAAGGGCATGGCCGACGCACCGTACAAGCTGATCCTCCTCCGCCACGGCGAGAGCGAATGGAACGCGAAGAACCTGTTCACCGGCTGGGTGGACGTCAACCTCAACGAGAAGGGCGAGAAGGAGGCGGTCCGGGGCGGTGAGCTCCTGAAGGACGCCGGCCTGCTCCCGGACGTGGTCCACACGTCCCTCCAGAAGCGCGCGATCCGCACCGCGCAGCTCGCGCTGGAGGCCGCCGACCGCCACTGGATCCCCGTCCACCGCTCCTGGCGGCTGAACGAGCGCCACTACGGCGCCCTCCAGGGCAAGGACAAGGCCCAGACGCTGGCCGAGTTCGGCGAGGAGCAGTTCATGCTCTGGCGCCGTTCGTACGACACCCCGCCGCCGGCGCTCGAGGACGGCAGCGAGTTCTCGCAGAGCGACGACCCGCGCTACGCCTCGATCCCGAGCGAGCTGCGCCCGCGCACCGAGTGCCTCAAGGACGTCGTCACGCGCATGCTGCCGTACTGGTACGACGGCATCGTCCCGGACCTGCTCGCCGGCCGCACCGTCCTGGTCGCCGCGCACGGCAACTCGCTGCGCGCCCTGGTCAAGCACCTCGACGGCATCTCCGACGCCGACATCGCGGGCCTGAACATCCCGACCGGCATCCCGCTCGCCTACGAGCTCGACGCCGACTTCCGCCCGGTCGTCCCCGGCGGCACGTACCTCGACCCGGAGGCCGCCAAGGCCGCCATCGAGGCCGTGAAGAACCAGGGCAAGAAGAAGTAACCCTGTGGCTCAGGCCCCTGCCCGTACTTTCCCGGTGCGGCGGGGGCCTTTCCATTGCGCAAAGGGGGCGGCATGACCGATGACTTCCGGTTCGGCTGGGAACTGGGCGGCGCCGGCTGGGCGACGTGCCGTATCGCCGAGGGCTCGGCGGAGCACGTGGACGTCGTGGGCCACTGCACCGACGCTCTGGGCGACCTGCTGAGGGGCGTAGTAGGTCTCTACGGCTCCGACGCCGTCCAGCGGTTCTCCTTCGACCTCGAACCGGTCGAGGCACGGTGGGTTCTCCGCCGCCACGGATCCGGTGTCGACATCGCGATCCGCCATTTCCCCGACCTGTACGCGAGGAGGAGAGCCGCCGATGAGGAAGGCGAGCTCTCCTGGAGCTCGACGCAGCCGCGCCGCGTGCTCGGGCATGCCGTCCTGAACGCCGCGCAATCGGTTCTGCGCCTTCACGGGGAGCAGGGCTACCGCAAGAAGTGGCAGGGGCACCTGTTCCCGGCGGCCGAGCTGGCGGAACTCCGTCGGCTGCACCTGCGGGACGACAGGTGCGGTCGGCCGCACAACGCATAGCCGTGGACAGGACAGGGCCTCCGCCCGCAGCCCAGGGCTGCGGGCGGAGGCCCTTCTCCTACGTGTGAGTGACGTGTGTGAGTCGTCAGCTACAGCTGCCGCCGCACTGGCACGAGCCGCCGTTCTGGCAGCCGCACGAGCACCCGGGACCACACTGACAGCCGCTCATTCGGTCTCCTCCCTCGAAGGGGTGTCTGCCTCCCACCCAGTCAAGGACCGCCCGGAGCGAGCGTCAATGCTCACCACGTACGTATGTACGGACCAAGTGGGGGCGTACAGGCGCACGGAGGGGGCGCCAGGGCGTGCGGGGGAGCGGGACCGCTTCCGGGGGCGTCAGTCCGTTCCGGCCGTGCCCTGGGCGCCGCCGCCCTGGGCGGCGATCTCGTCCGCGTGCTCGCCGGTCACCAGGTAGACCACGCGCTTGGCCACCGACACCGCGTGGTCGGCGAAGCGCTCGTAGTAGCGGCCCAGCAGGGTCACGTCGACGGCCGTCTCGATGCCGTGCCGCCAGCGGTCGTCCATCAGGTGCTGGAAGAGCGTGCGGTGCAGCAGGTCCATGGCGTCGTCGTCCTGCTCCAGCTGGAGCGCCAGGTCCACGTCCTTGGTGATGATCACCTCGGCCGCCTTGGCCATCAGCCGCTGGGCGAGCTGGCCCATCTCCAGGACCGTCGAGTGGAGGTCGCGCGGGACCGCCGACTCCGGGAAGCGCAGCCGGGCCAGCTTGGCCACGTGCTGGGCGAGGTCGCCGGAGCGCTCCAGGTCCGCGCTCATGCGCAGCGAGGTGACGACGATCCGCAGGTCCGTGGCGACCGGCTGCTGCCGCGCCAGCAGGGCGATCGCCCGGGCCTCCAGGTCCCGCTGGAGGTCGTCGACCTTGGCGTCCGCCGCGATCACCGACTCCGCCAGCTTGAGGTCCGCGTCCAGGATCGCCGTGGTGGCGCGCCCGATCGCGGAGCCGACCAGCCGGGCCATCTCGACCAGGCCCTCGCCGATCGAATCCAGCTCCTCGTGGTACGCGTCCCGCATGTCCCGTCCTTCTCTCACCTCGGTGATGCCCGGCCGTCATTCCGGCCGTGACCTCTACGTTCCGGCCGGAACGTAGACGGCAGGCAGCCTCCGGAATGAACCGGTGCTGGCCTGAAGGTGAACTCTTGGCAACGGGTGTTCGAGGTGCCCCCCATTTGGCTGTGGCTGTGTCGGCGCACCCGCATAACCTTGACTCATGAACCTGGACGCGGCCGTCGCCGCAGCGGCGGCGATCGCCGGAGTGTGCACCGGCGTGATCGCCATGCTGGCGTTCCGCTGGAGCGAGCGCGACCAGGCCCGCCCCACCCGCAGCTCCCTGCACACCGACGCGGTGCTGCCGCCCGGTGTCGACACCGTCCTCTCCGTCCTGCGCTCCTCCGCCGTCGTCCTCGACGAGGCCGACGCCGTGGTCAAGGCCAGCTCCGCCGCCTACGCCCTCGGGCTGGTGCGCGGCGGGAAGCTCGCCGTCGAGCCCATGCTCCAGATGGCCCGCGACACCCGTCGGGACGGCGAGATACGCCAGGTCGAGCTCGACCTCCCCCGGCGCGGCACCGGGCGCGGCGACGCGCTCGCCGTGTCGGCCAGAGTCGCGCCGCTCGGCTCCCGGCTCGTGCTGCTGCTGGTCGAGGACCTCACCGAGGCCCGCCGCATCGAGGCCGTCCGCCGCGACTTCGTCGCCAACGTCAGCCATGAGCTCAAGACGCCCGTCGGCGCGCTCTCCCTGCTCTCCGAGGCCGTCATGGACGCCTCCGACGACCCCGAGGCGGTCACCCGCTTCGCCGGCCGGATGCAGATAGAGGCCACCCGGCTGACCAACCTGGTCCAGGAGCTCATCGACCTCTCCCGGGTGCAGTACGACGACCCGCTCGAGGACTCCGAGCCCGTCCGGGTCGACGAGCTCGTCGCCGAGGCCGTGGACCGCTGCCGCCAGAGCGCCGCCAGCAAGCAGATCACCATGGCCACCGGAGGCACCGCCGACCTCCACGTCTGGGGCAACCGCGGCCAGCTCGCCGCCGCCCTCGGCAACCTCGTGGAGAACGCGGTCAACTACAGCCCCGCCCGTACGCGCGTCGGCATCGCCGCCCGCCGCGTCGCCTCCCCGGGCGGCGACCTGATCGAGGTCGCCGTCACCGACCAGGGCATCGGCATCTCCGAGAAGGACCGCGAGCGCGTCTTCGAGCGCTTCTACCGCGTCGACCCTGCCCGCTCCCGCGCCACCGGCGGCACCGGCCTCGGCCTGTCCATCGTCAAGCACGTGGCCGCCTCGCACGGCGGCGAGGTCACCGTCTGGAGCGCCGAGGGCCAGGGCTCCACGTTCACGCTGCGCCTGCCCGAGGCGGGCGCGGCCCGTGACCGCGAGCGGGGCGGCAGGCAGCCGCGCATCGGCCAGGAGCCCGGACCCGAGCCGGTCCCGGACTCCGGCGACACCCCAGACGAGCCCGCCGGCGCGACCTTCGCCGGTGAGCACCTCCCGCTTCCGGGGGTCCGGCCGTGACCCCCGGCGCCACTCCCACTTCCCCCGCTCCGCACTTCCCAGAGAACCGACCGGAGGCCGCCTCGTGACCCGAGTGCTCGTCGTCGAGGACGAAGAATCCTTCAGCGACGCGTTGTCCTACATGCTCCGCAAGGAGGGCTTCGAGGTCGCGGTCGCGGCCACCGGGCCCGACGGACTGGACGAGTTCGAGCGCAACGGCGCCGACCTGGTCCTGCTCGACCTGATGCTGCCGGGCCTGCCCGGCACCGAGGTCTGCCGGCAGCTGCGCGGACGCTCCAATGTGCCCGTGATCATGGTGACCGCCAAGGACAGCGAGATCGACAAGGTCGTCGGCCTGGAAATAGGAGCCGACGACTACGTCACCAAGCCCTTCTCCTCCCGCGAGCTCGTCGCCCGCATCCGCGCCGTGCTCCGGCGCCGCGGCGAGCCCGAGGAGGTCACCCCCGCCGCGCTGGAGGCCGGCCCGGTCCGCATGGACGTCGACCGGCACGTCGTCACCGTCGCCGGCGGCAAGGTGGACCTGCCGCTGAAGGAGTTCGACCTCCTGGAGATGCTGCTGCGCAACGCCGGGCGCGTCCTGACCCGGATGCAGCTGATCGACCGCGTCTGGGGCGCGGACTACGTGGGCGACACCAAGACCCTCGACGTCCACGTCAAGCGCCTGCGCGCCAAGATCGAGCCGGACCCGGGCGCGCCGCGCTACCTGGTCACGGTGCGTGGGCTGGGCTACAAGTTCGAGCCGTAGACCGGACCCGGACCCGGCCCCACGGGCCGCGGGGTATGCGAAAGGGGCCCGGAAACCTCACGAGGCTTCCGGGCCCCCTTCGCGTGCCGTCAGTGGGCCGTGTGCTGCTGCTGGCCGCTCTGCTGGGTGGCCGGGGCGGTCGCGCCCGGCTTGGTGCCCGCCTGGTGGCCGGCGCCCTGCGGCTGGCCCTCGGCCGCGCCGGCCGGGGCCGAGGGGGAGCCGGCCGGGGCCGACGGGGTGCCGCTGGGCTGGGTGGCGGGGGCCTGGCTGGGGCCCCACTCCTTGAAGAAGCTCTTCGCCGGGACGACGAACGCGGCGATCTTCACCTCACCCGTCGAGCTGAAGTCGAAGGCCAGCCGCTGGGTCGCGCCGTCCTTCAGGCCCTCGCGCCCCTTCGGCAGCACCGCCGAGGGGTTGTCCTTGCCGCCCAGGACGATCGAGCCGCCCGCCGGCACGACGACCGGGCCGGAGCCCTTCGCCGGGGACAGGTTCACGGGCACGTTCAGGCCCGCGAGCTTGATCGAGCGCAGCTCCTGGTCCTTGCGGCCGTTGTTGAAGACCTTGCCCGTGATGACCGCCGGGCCACCGGCCTTGAGGTCCTCCTGGGTGATCACATTGACGTTCTGGAGCTTGATGTCGCCGACCGAGGTGGCGGCGTTGTCCGGCTTGACCTCCAGCGTCTGCGCCTTGTTGCCCGCGGCGCAGGCGGAGAGCGAGGCGATCGAGACCACGAGGGCGGAAGCGGCGAGAGCGCCGCGTCGAAGGCTGCTGCTCACGGCGGCGGCATCTCCTTGGACGAGGGTCACGTACGAGGTACGTACGGGATAAGGGTCTGTGTCAGCGGGCTTAGGTTACCGAGCCGTCCTACGGCGCCCGCACCCGACCCGCCCCCATGGTCAACTCGGCGCCGCGGCGGCCCCACGGCCGAATATCGGCCACGGCCGGAAGATCGGCCGCCGTGGAACGCCCGGCCGGGTGACGCGAGGGAATATCGGCAATGAATGCGAGAGGTCCCGGGAAGGCCCTTCCGGAATTGATCACATCGAACTTGATCAATTCCGGAAGGGAAGTGCGGAACGGCTCCGCGCCCCGAACGGAGTACCGGAAGTCGGCCGACCGGAGCCCGGCAAACCGGGACGTTCGGCCGCTCGCGGGGCCTGTCCGACAGGTGTAACGTGCGCGTTTCGCCTGACCCGGACAACCGCTCCGACCTGCGAATACCTGCTTCCGGAAGGGCTCCGCAGCACGTTCCGGTTGCTGTTGTCAAGCCCCGAGATATGCCCTGACCTGCGGAAACGCCATTCAGAACGGGCAGTTCCCGTGTTAGACTGGATAGCCACGGAAGGGGTACCTGTCACATGACGTTCAAGGTTGGCGACACCGTGGTCTATCCCCATCACGGGGCCGCGCTGATCGAGGCCATCGAAACTCGCCAGATCAAAGGCGTGGACAAGACCTACTTGGTGCTGAAGGTCGCCCAGGGTGACCTGACGGTTCGGGTGCCGGCGGACAATGCCGAGTTCGTCGGCGTTCGCGATGTGGTCGGCCAGGACGGGCTTGACCGGGTCTTCGAGGTGCTCCGCGCACCGTACGCCGAAGAGCCGACGAACTGGTCCCGTCGCTACAAGGCAAATCTCGAGAAGCTCGCGTCCGGCGACGTGATCAAGGTCGCCGAGGTCGTTCGCGACCTGTGGCGGCGTGAGCGTGAGCGCGGTCTTTCCGCAGGTGAGAAGCGCATGCTCGCCAAGGCGCGGCAGATCCTGGTGAGCGAGCTCGCCCTCGCGGAGAGCACCAACGAGGACAAGGCCGAGGCCCTGCTCGACGAGGTTCTCGCGTCCTGACGTACAGCACAGGTGCCGGCGGCTGTGCCCCGCAACTGGATTCATAGAAGTGCCGCGGTGCCCGCGTGATGACCAGAGTCATCCGGCGGGCGCTGCGGCGTCTTCGGCTCTGGAGCTTGTGACAGACACGGCTTGTGACAGACAGCTTGTGAAAGCTTGTGCTACGCATCGCGCGCTTGGCGTGCCGGGCCCGGGCAGCCGGCCCGACCAGTCGTCACGGAAGGGGCTGGTCGGGGCATCGTGCCCGGCACGCTGAGGCCATACCCAATTCGGCCGAGGAAGCAAACCTGAACGCCAACCCAATGTCTGATCGAGGCAACTCGCAGACCATTTCGCGTACCGCCGCCGTCATTCCCGCCGCGGGCCGCGGCGTCCGGCTCGGGCCGGGTGCCCCCAAGGCCCTGCGGGCCCTGAGCGGCACCCCCATGCTGGTCCACGCGGTACGGGCCATGGCGGCCTCCCGCGCGGTCTCGCTCGTCGTCGTGGTCGCCCCGCCGGACGGCGCCGCCGAGGTCCGCAACCTCCTCGACGCCCATCCGCTGGCCGACCGCGACAGCACCCGCACCGACGTCGTGGTCGTCCCCGGCGGCGAGACCCGCCAGGAGTCCGTCCGGCTGGGCCTCGCGGCCCTGCCCGCCGACGTCACCGCCGTCCTCGTCCATGACGCCGCCCGCCCGCTGGTGCCCGTCGACACCGTCGACGCCGTCGCCGCCGCCGTGCGTGAGGGCGCGCCCGCCGTGGTGCCGGCGCTGCCGCTCGCGGACACCGTCAAGCAGGTCGAGCCGCGTACCGGCGAGCGCGCCGGCGAGCCGGAGCCCGTGGTGGGCACGCCCGAACGGGCGCTGCTGCGGGCCGTGCAGACGCCGCAGGGCTTCGCCCGGGCGACGCTCGTCGAGGCGCACGAGAAGGTCGCCGTGGAGGGCGAGGGCGCCACGGACGACGCCGGCCTGGTCGAGCGGCTCGGCGTACCGGTCGTGGTCGTGCCCGGCCACGAGGAGGCGTTCAAGGTGACCCGGCCGCTGGACCTCGTCCTGGCCGAGGCCGTACTCGCCCGCAGGAGGGCCAACGATGGCTTCTGAGACCCCTGAGGTCCCCGCCCGCCCGGTGCTGCCGCTCGTCGGCGTCGGCACGGACGTCCACGCCTTCGAGGAGGGCCGCGAGCTGTGGTGCGCGGGCCTGCTGTGGGAGGGCGCGAGCCACGGCCTCGCGGGCCACTCCGACGGCGACGTCGCCGCCCACGCGGCGTGCGACGCCCTGTTCTCCGCCGCCGGGCTCGGCGACCTCGGCGCCCACTTCGGCACGGACCGGCCCGAGTGGTCGGGCGCGTCCGGCGTCACCCTCCTGACGGAGGCGGCCCGGATCGTCCGCGCGGCGGGCTTCGGGATCGGCAACGTCGCCATCCAGGTCATCGGCGTACGGCCGAAGATCGGCAAGCGGCGGGAAGAGGCGCAGGCGGCCCTGTCGGCCGCGGTGGGCGCCCCCGTGTCGGTCTCCGGGACGACCACGGACGGCCTGGGCCTGACGGGCCGGGCGGAGGGTCTGGCGGCCATCGCGACGGCGCTGGTGTACCGCGTCTGACCGGGGGGCCGGGGGCTGAGCCT
>NZ_JAILXP010000400.1 GCF_020740895.1 Streptomyces sp. UNOB3_S3
CCCTCCCCCCCCCGTCCCAGGACGCCGCCCGGACACGCATGTGCCGGCTGTGCACCCGGCCGGAGGCCACGCCGTAGCCAGGACACCGCGTGCACGCTGAGGCAGTTCAAGAACGCGAGCAGGGCGGGCGGCGGCCGTCTCGCGGGCCAGTGACCGGCGGCCCGCCGGATCAAGGAAGCCACCTTGCCCGACTGCGACACGCCTCCACCAGCGCCTCGCCACCGACTACGCCGACCGCCGCTCGGGCGCCACCCACTGCGTCGCAGTGGGTGGCGCCCGATGGCAAAGGGGGACGGACGCAAGAATCAGCAGAGCTGACGGTGTCACATGTTCCAGTGCTGGTAGGGGTTCGTGTCCCCGTACTGGTGCACGTACGCCTGGCCCTTGGCGTTGGAGTCGAGGGCCTTCCTGTTCTGGTAGTTCAGCAGCGTGTAGGTGTTGTCGTAAACGTTTCGCTGCTCCCACCACTGCGCGTCGTCGCCGGAGTTGCAGTTGGTGGCGTAAAGGCCGTCGTTCCCCGGTCCCTTGCCCGAGACGCAGAGGCCGGTCTGCTTGCTCTGCAGCATCACGCCCTTGGGGCCCTCGTGGAGATACCAGTGCTGGTACGGGTTGTCCCAGCCGCATCCCTTGGTGTAGACCTTGCCGCCGTTGTCGCCGTCGAGGCAGAGCTGGGTCTGGACGTTCTTGATCGCGATGGCACCGCGGCCATCGGCGGATGCCGAGCCCGGAACCGCCACGACGGTCGCGCAGGCCAGGGCGAGCAGGCCGACAAGGCCGGTCGTCTTCTTCATTCTCAATCTCCTGATATCAGTCGGTGATCTTCATGCCCGGGTTCTTGTTCAGCACGTCGACCACATCGGTCATGTTGATGTTGCGGTAGCACATGGCCGGGGAATTGTTCACCGCGGGATTGCTGCAGGTGGTCCCCGTTCCGATGCCGGCGCTGATGAGGCCCCTGGCCACGGCGGTGTCGTTGACGTTGTAGCTGAAGACCGGCCCGCCGCTGTCGCCCTTCATCGCGGTGAAGACGTTGGGTACCGTGTTCTTCAGGGTGTAGATCTCGGTGTTGCTCTTGAATTCCTTGTACCGCGTGTAGTGCCTGCCCTCCACGACCTTGAGGTTGCAGACCTCCCCCGTCAGGGAGCCGGACGCGCACAGGTGCTCGCCCACGTAGGAGTGCGCCGCGCGGCTCACCTTCAGGAGGCGCTGGGACTGGCGGTAGATCGGCTGGCCGGCCCACATCGTGAAGTTGTGCAGTTCGCCGCCGTGTGTCGGGATGAGTGCGGTGTCGTACTCCTCCCACCGGTCCGATATCGGGCCCAGCTTGGTGTCCTGGTCGCCGGCGTACCACTTCTTGCCGGCGCCCGCTTCCTTCTCGCAGTGCGCGGCGGTCATCAGGTAGTCCGTCTTCCGCTGGGGCGACGAGACGACGAAGCCCGCACTGCAGACCGGACCTCCCTTGTAGCGCCCCCGCAGCAGCATCCCGGCGGAGTGGAGGGGCACGTCCTGCTCGCGGGACTCCAGCGGCGTCGAAGCCTCGGCCACCGTGCCGGTCCACGGCACCTCCGGGTCCGCGCTGCGCGGGGTGGAGCGGGTCGAGCCGTTGACGGGCTGCGGCTCGCCCTGGACGAGGAGCCCGGAGCCGTCGGACCGGGCGCCGGCCGAGTGCACGGTGGTCGGCTGTCCGTCGATGGTCAGCGGCTGCCCGATGAGCTTGCCGGCCGCCTCCTTCAACTCGCTCCTGTTGTACGGTGCCGAGCGCAGCTCCACCCGGACGCCCTTGGCGCGCTGGGGCGCCACGGCCGCCTCGACCTGCTCCTCACCGCCCTTGTGGTAGAGGGTCACCGACCGGTCCTCGACGGACACGGTGAGGGAGGAGAAGGCCGGCGAGTCGCCGAGCGCGTCCTCGATGGCGTTCGCGGCCTCGCTCAGCGGCTTCTGCGCGGCCGCCAGCTCGCCCCAGGAGGCGAAGCCCGCGGGCGGCTTGTTGTCCACGTCCTCGGTACCGCCCGCGGCGGCGGGCGCCGGACCGGCGGGGCGGGCCGACGCCTGGGGGCCGGCGGTGAGGACCGCCGACGCGACGACGGCTGCCGCCGCCGCGTACGCACCGGTCCGCCAAGCGCGGCGGCTCAGCGACGAGGAACGGGGTGAGGGGTGTTGCGGTGACGGTGAACTGCGCACGGACTTCCTTCCGGACTGCGCGATCGGCTTGCGCACATCAGCCTTCCACCGCCCGCCAACAGCGCCCTAACAGTCCGCTAACGACGGTCCGACGGCACTGCCCGTGCGGCCCGGGTGGGCGGTCAGTGATCGAGGAGGTGCAGCAGTCCGTCCGGGTCGGGCTCGGAGGCCAGGCTGCGGGCGTAGAGGCGGACGAGGTCGTGCACCGCGTAGGAGCCAGGACCCGATTCCATGACCAGGTGGGTGGCCGCGAGCTGATCCAGTGCGGTGGCGGCCCGGCCGAGAGGGCAGTCGGCGAGAGTAGCGGCCGTGCGGGTGTCGAGGGCGGTGCCGTTGTGGAGGCCGAGCTGCCGGAACAACCGGCGGGCCGGGCCGGGCAGATGCTGGACGGTGAGGCCGAGGGCGGCGGCCACACCGGTGTCCTCCACGTTCAGCAGGTCCAACCGGGCTTGTTCGTCGGCGAGCTCACCGGCCAGGGCGGCCAGGGCGCCGGGGTGCGGGCGGGTGGCCAGGCGGGCGGCGGCGACGCGCAGGGCAAGGGGCAGCCCGTCGCACAGGCCGGCCAGGTGCGCGGCGGCCTCGGGTTCGGCCGCGACGGTGTCCTCGCCGAGGACGGCGGCGAGCAGCGCGATGGACTGGGCGGCCGGGAGTTCGGCGAGCGGAACGGGACGGGCCGCGTCCGAGGCGACGAGCCCGCCGAGACGGTCGCGGCTGGTGACGATGGTGACGCTGTCCTCCCCGCCGGGCAGCAGGGGGCGTATGTGCTCGGAGCCGCGGGCGTTGTCGAGGACGACCAGCATCCGGCGTCCGGTGGTGAGGGCGCGGTAGCGGGCGCCCATGGCTTCGGAGGTCTCGGGCATCGCCCGTGCCGGAACACCGAGAGCGAGCAGGAACCCACGGAGCACCACGGTGGTGTCGGGGGCAGGGGTGGAACTGTAGCCGCCCAGGTCGGCGAAGAGCCGGCCGCCGGGGAAGTCGGCACCGTGCCGGTGCGCCCAGTGCAGGGCGAGCGCGGTCTTTCCCACCCCGGCACTTCCGGTGATCAGGGCGATGGGGCCGGGCGCGCCCGCGGTGGCCCGGTCGAGCGCGGCCAGTTCGAGCCGCCGTCCGGTGAAGCCTGCGGGCCGGCGTGGCAGCGTCTGCGGCACGTCGACCGCGGACACGGTCGCAGGAGCGGTCGGAACCGCCGTGGCCGTGGGGGCGTCGCCCCGGAATGGATCAGCCCGTAGGAGAGCGGTGTACGCGTCGGTGAGCACCGCTCCGGGATCGACGCCGAGCTGATCGGCCAGCATCCGCCGGGTGCGGTGGAACCAGTCCAACGCCTCCGACTGCCGGCCGGCTCTGCCCAGGGCCAGCATCAGGGCCGCGATCAGCGGCTCCCGCAGCGGGTGCGCGACGGCCTCTGCGCGCAGCACGGCCGCCGCCGTGCCGTGCTCGCCGAGCCGCCCGTGGGCGCCCGCCAGTTCCTCCACGGCGACCAGCCGCAGTTCCTCCAGTTCGTGCGCCGCGGCCTCCAGTACCCCGCCGCCCACCGTCCCGGCGAAGGCGGGGCCCTGCCACAGCCCGAGCGCCTCGCGGAGCAGGGCCACGGCCTCGCCCGGCTCGTGCCGTGTCCGGGCGAGCCGGAGCAGTTCCTCGAAGCGGCGGGCGTCCACCAGCGCATCGGCGTCGGGCAGCCGCAGGACGTACGCCCTGCCCCGGGTGGCGAGTTCGACACCGTGGGCCGCTGCCCGGTGCTCGTCGAGCAGGGTCCGTAACCGGGAGACATGGCCTTGCACCACGGTACGGGAGTGTGTGGGAGGTTCCTCGTCCCACAGGGCCTCGGTGAGCCGGTCGACGGTGACTTCCGCGTTGGGGCGCAGCAGCAGCATGGCGAGCAGACTGCGGCGCTTGGCCGGGCCGAGCGGGAGAGGTTCTCCGCACTCCGCCACCAAGGAAACCGTCCCCAACACGCGGAACTCCATGCGGTCTTCCTCTTTCCGGGTATGTGACGCGGCCCCGTCGGGGCGTTTTCCGGCCCGGCACGGTGACGACGTGACGGGCCCGTTTCACGCGGACGTCGGCGGCGGCCGACGTGCTCATCCTTGCCGGGCCCGCTGATGTCCCGCCCACGTGCGGCTGGTGTCCCGCTCACGTCCGCCGACGCACGGTCACGGACGGGCCGTGAGCCGCCCCAGCGCCGCGTCGTACCGTGCCCGGAACCCCTCGTCCGCCGACACCCGCAGCAGCGCGCCGAGCGCCCGTACCGCGCCGTCCTCGTAACCGGACGACTCCGCCTCCCGGGCCGCCAGGTCGAGCTGCCGGATACCCTCGGCCTCGTCCCCGAGCCCCAGCAGCGCCTCCCCCCTCACCATGAGCAGCAGCATCCGGGGCACGTCGGCCGTGCCCGACCGATCGTCGAAGGCGAGCGCCTCGGTCACCGTGTCGAGGGCCGGGCGCCATTTCCCGGCGTCGACCCGGTGCCGGGCGAGGTGTTGCAGGGCCAGGCGCTCGGCGGTCCGGTCACCGGCCTCGCGCGCCAGCTCCACCGCCCGCTCGCATCCCTCCGCGGCCTCGTCCGGGCCGCCGAGCGCCGATTGCGCCATGGCCAGGACGATCAGCGCGTTCGCCTCGGCGACCGGGTCGCCCGCCCGGGAGGCGAGCGCGGGGGCGGCCCCCAGGCGGGTGAGCGCCTCCGCGCCGCGCCCTTCCTCGATCAGCACCCAGCCGAGCACGTTCAGCACCCGCGACTCGCCGTACCGATCGGCGTCGGCCCGTGCCGCCTCGAGCGCGGTCTCCAGGAGCGGGACCCAGCCGTCCCGCACGCGCCACACGATCAGCGGCCACAGCGTCAGGACGATCCGCCAGGTCCTGCTGTGCAGTCCGGCGGCGCGCGCCGCGGCCACCGCCAGCGTGAGGTCGTCCCTCTCGGCCGCGTACCAGGCCACGGCGGCGGACCGGTCGCCGAACTCCCGCACGGCGGCGGGCGGCAGGAAATCCGCCGGCGGCGGGAAGCACTCCTCGTTGCCGGGCTCGGCCGCCGCCACGGCCGCGAGGGCCGTGGCGATGTAGTGGTCGAGCACGCGCTTGAGCGCATCGGGCCCGGCGTCCACGTCCAGACCCCGCGCGTAGAGCCGTACGAGATCGTGCAGCGTCCAGCGCCCGGGCGCCGTCTCCGTGACGAGGTGCGCGGCGGCCAGCCGCTCCAGGGCGGCCTCGGCGGCCGCCGGGTCCGTGTCCGCGAGGGCCGCCGCCGCGTACCGGTCGACGTGCGTGCCGGGATGGCGGCCGAGCCGGGCGAACTGACGGGAGACATGCCCGGGGAGCTGTTGCAGCGTCAGGTTCAGCGCCGCTCGCACGCCGGTGTCCTCCACATCCAGCAGGCTCAGCCGGCGCGTCTCGTCGGACAGCTCGGCGGTCATCTCGCCCAGCGGCCGACCGGGCCGTTGCGCCAGCCTGGCGGCGGCCACCCGGAGCGCGAGCGGCAGCCCGCCGCACAGCTCGGCCAGCCGCCGCGCGGCCACCGGCTCCGCGACCACCCGCTCCCTGCCGAGCACCCTGGCGAGGAGCTCCGTGCCGTCCTCCGGCCCGAGCACGTCCACGGACACGGGCCGGGCCGCGTCGGTGACGATCAGCCCCGGCAGCCGGTGTCGGCTGGTGACGACGGTGACGCAGCGGGGGCCGCCCGGCAGGAGCGGCCTGACCTGCTCGGAGTCGCGCGCGTTGTCGAGCACCACAAGGAGCTGACGGTCAGCGGCGAGCGACCGGAACAGCGCGGCCGCGCCGTTCGCCGACTCCGGAATCCGGCGCTGCGGGACACCGAGCGCCGGCAGGAACTCGCGCAGCACCTCGATGAGGGCCGGCTCGCCCGTGTCGCTGAATCCGCGCAGGTCGGCATAGAGCCGCCCGTCCGGAAATCCGGCACGGCCGTGGTGTGCCCACTGCAGCACGAGGGCCGTCTTCCCGACCCCGGCGGGCCCGGTGACCAAACAGACGGGCCCCTCACCCGCGGCGGCCCGGGACAGGGCGGCGAGCTCCGCCGCCCGCCCATGGAAGCCGCGCGGCGCGCGCGGCAGCAGATCGGGCGCACCGGCAGGGGG
>NZ_JAILXP010000401.1 GCF_020740895.1 Streptomyces sp. UNOB3_S3
TGGGTAGAAGAGACAGGGGTCTCTGGGCACTCCGCGCGTCAGGTGGCGGTCCGGAGGTCGAGGGACTCGAAGTCGAGGAGAGCGCCGGCGGGGATGAGGTGGGCTTTCGATCCCTCGTTCTTGAGCCGCGGACCGACGAGACCGATCAGCTCCCCGGTGCCGACGTGGAACGCCGGCGCCCCGTTGAGCCCCCGGACGAGCTCCCCCTCGACGCGCAACCAGGGCCCCGACTGGCCTTTGACTTCGAGCAGGCAGGAGTACACATCCTCGTGTGCGAAGCCGTTCACCAGCAGTCGAGTGGCGGGGGGTGGCTGAGAGCCGAGGTGGAAGGACGGCGCGTCGCCCGGCAGTGGATCACGAAGACGTAGCGCCACCAGGTTGAACGGGGCGTCCCCGTATTCGAGGACTCTGGCGCTGACGAAGTTCTCCCGCTCACCATCCCAGGAAACGAGCAGTCGATCGACACCGTCGTCGACGGTCCACGTACGCGGCACCACGACCGTTCTCTCATCGATGGCCAGCCCGTTGTGAACGACCTGATCGTTCTTTTCCTTGTACAAAACAGCGAACCGGACCGTCAACGATCCGGCGTACGCCTCGTTGATCGCCCAGCGATCGGGGCTGTTGACGTACACATGGCCGTTGAAGACGTTCTGAGTTCCGGGCGGTACGAGTCCGGCGGCTACCAGCTCACTCGCGGGCCCCGCCCTCATCTCCGCCTCGGCAAGCTGCCGTTCGAGCCGCTCGCACCGCTCCTCCGCCTGCCGATGCGCTTCGCGCGTCTCCTCCAGCTCCTCCTTCAACTGCCGGATCTCGGCGATCAGTCGCGCCCTGTCGGCGTCCACGTCGGACTCGGCCCGTAGTCCGCCGATCTGCAATTGAAGCTCCCTGACGCGGTGTTCGCGATCGCGGAGGGTGTCCTCAAGCCACCGTTCACGCTGGGCGGCCCGGCGGGCGTCCTCGTCCGCCACGGCGAGCTGCGCCTGAAGGAGTTGCACCCTGTGCGTAGGGCTCTTGCCCGCCCTGAGCGCGGCGTTGTGCAGAGCACGCAACATCTCCGTCGTCTCCGGCGTCGGCACTGTGCCACGCGTTTCCGCAACGTCATTCAGCAGGTTGAGTGCGAATTCCCATGGCGGAAGGCGCTGTCCGCTGAGGTATCGGGAGACCGTGGACGAGTCGTAGCTGCGGCGCGCCGCGTAGCGCCGCTCGGAGACCTCCAGCCCCGCGAAGAGATCGCGCAGCGCCTGCGCCAGCGCGCGCATCTCCGGCGAGAGCCCCTCCCCGAACGCCTGTAGTTCACTCACGCTGCCACCCGCCTGTCAGCACCGCTGCGTCTGCCGCAGCACATCCGTCCCCGACGACCCTGAGTCGTACCACCACCGACCATGGGAAGGGGCCTCAATGACCAACGACGGCAAGCGGGTTCACGATCTGATCGTCTTCCTCGCCGTTCTGGCGGCGGGGATCCTGCTTGTACTGCTGGGCGTCTCGCCCGGCGCGCTGGCGACCGTCACCGCGTCCCTGTCCGGGCTCTACGCGACCTGGCGCGGCGGCGGTCGCCACACGCCGTGATCACCGTTCCCGCAGCTCGAACCACACGCGCTTGCCGATGACGTGCAGCCCGTCCCAGACGAGGTTCACGCCGAAGGCGTGCGAAAGCTTGTTCATGAGGACAAGGCCCCGGCCCCGCTCGTCGCCCGCCTTCGCGGCGAGCCGGCCGTACGGCCGCCTGACCGGGTCGTCGTCCCGCACGGCGACGACCACCCGGTAGGGCCTGACGGTGACTTCGACGGACAGCGCGGGCACCCGGGCGTGCTGGACGACGTTCGCGACGGCGTCGGAGACGCAGACGCACGCGTCGTCGATGAGGGACGGGTGTCCGGTGGCCTGCAGCGTTCCGCATACGAACTGGCGGGCGAGACGGGCGGTTGTGGCTGTCGCCGGTGCGGCCAGTTCGTAGAACGTTCCGGGGTTGAAGTAGGGCGCGGTACGTGGGTCGTTGAGCACGGTGGAGCTCATGGGGCGCCTCCCTGTTCGGGTTGCCGATGTTTCTGCGCGTCTGCGCTTCCGCGCGCCGCCGCCGTCCGTGGCCCGGCCACCAGCTTTGGCCTCAACTTGCGTGCCAGTAGCTGCACTTCGGATCCCCCTGCGGCGGATGCGCGGTGCGGAAGAACGTAGGGCACAACGCTGTACCGTTGCAACGCTGAGACACGAATAGGTGACAGCTGGTGGACCTGTGGGATGGTTGCGCGCGAGACTCGGAAGCACCGAACGGAGGGCGATCCATGCCGCCGAGAAGCAATCCGACAGCCCGCCAGGCACGGTTGGGCGCCGAGCTACGGAAGCTCCGGGAAGCGGCAGGCTTGTCCACGCGAGAAGCCGGAGCTCTGCTCGGCGGCGGGGCAGCGCAGATCAGCCATATCGAGGCCGGGCGATGGGGGGTTAGCGCTGACAGAATCCGCCAGCTCGCCTCCTACTACAAGGCGAGCAACGTCAGGCTCATCAACGAGCTGTGCGCCATGACCGACGAGCGCGTGCGCGGATGGTGGGAGCAGTACCGGGGGCTCCTCACCCCAGGGTTCCTCGATGTATCGGAGCTGGAACACCACGCCCGAGCGCTCCACTTGCTGCAGATCACCTACGTCCCGGGGATCTTTCAGACCGAGGATTACGCGCGTGCGCTGTTCGGCAGCGCGATCCCCGCGCTGCCGGAAGCCCAACTCAACGCGCGCGTCGAGCATCGCACCCGCCGACGGCAAATCTACGACCGGAAAACGTCTCCGGACACTGTGGCGATCGTGCACGAAGCCGCGCTACGCATGCGGTACGGAGGCCGAGCTGTGCAGCGAGCGCAACTGGAGTTCCTGGCGGAGGTGGCGGAGTGGCCAAGTGTGAAGCTGCTGGTAATCCCCTTCGATACCGACGACCTGACCGGGACAGCCCAGTCGATGTTCTACGCTCTCGGTCCCATCCCTGAGCTCGATACCGTGCAGATCGACGCTGCCTTCGGCGGTAGCTTCATCAGCGCCAACGCGCTGCTGTCCGTGTTCCGCAACATGTTCGCCACCCTGACGCAGACAGCACTAAGCGTCGACGGTTCACGGCAGTTCATCCACAAACTGATCCAGGAAACGTGAGATCAAGGCCATGAATACATCCCGCGCATGGCAGAAGTCCTCGTATTCGGGCGGGGGCCCGGACAACAGTTGCGTGGAGCTGAGACCTCTCGACGGCTCGGTGGCCATACGTGAGAGCGACGTCCCGAAGGCCGTCGTCACAGCAGCCCGCGCGGAGGTGCGTGCGCTGATCACGCGCATCAAGGAAGGTGCTTTGCAGTGAGCCCAGAGCCCGCGTGGCAGCGCTCATCCGCCTGCGGCGGAGGGGGCAACAACTGCCTGGAGATGCGCCCGACGACCGGGCTGATACAGGTGAGAGAGAGCGAAGCTCCCGGCACCGTGATCGCCACATCCCCCGCCCGAATGACAGCGTTCATCACCCACATCAAGGCCGGCAGGCGAAGCTAACCCCACCCGGAACGACCGGCCAGTCCCGCCAAGTCGGCGGTTTGAACAACCTCGGGGCGGAAAGTCAGGACATCAGACGAACTCGCCCGGACGAGGGAGCCGCCATGTCCACCGCCTACGTCGTCGTGACCGTCATCGCCGCCGCCATGGCAGCCGTCTCCGCCGGGACGTTCATCTTCCACGCCCCGGCGATCGTGCGGTCGGTCACCGCGTACGGTGTGCCCGAAGCGTGGCTGCCCTGGCTGGGGGCGGCCAAGGCCGCGGGGGCCGTCGGCCTGCTCGTCGGGCTGGCCGTGCCGGCCATCGGCGTGCTGGCCGGGGTCGGGCTGGTGCTGTACTTCGCCGGGGCGGTCGTCACCGTGGTCCGGGCGCGTTCGTACGCGCACGTACCGATGCCCCTGCTGTACGCCGCCCCCGTGATCGCGTCCCTCGTGCTGCGGGCGAACGCCTGACGGTCCCGGCGGCCGGGGGATTGTCAGTGGTGTCACTTACCGTGGGGGCATGACCACACGGGGGACCGTTCGACGCGCGCGGCACCGTGGCGAAGGGGGAGGAATCATGGGGACGCGCCTGAGAGAGACCGCGAGCGAAGTGGCCGCCTTACTGTGGCGCGAGCACGTCGTGTACCGCGAGCGGGGCGGCGGCGTGGTCATCCGGGGCGAGCATGTGCAGCGGTGGATCAGCATGGCTCCGAGCGGCGGCCGGGACGAGATCCTGCTGCGCGCCGGACGAATACTCGACGGCGGCACAACCGCCCCCGCCCGTTCGGAAGCCGTCGCGAGCCTCAGCGCCGGAACGAGCGAACTCGCCGCGATATGCCGGCGCCTCCTCGCCGAGACCACCGCCGATGCCGCGCGGCCCGCGCGCCCTGCGCGATCCGCGCGGTCCGCGCGGTCCGTACCGACCCGGCGGCCCCGGAAGCGGCAGGGCCGGCACACCGGTCTCGGCTCGTGGGTGGTCATCGTGTGCGTGGTCGCCCTCGTCGCCCTGTACGCGTACAACGCGTTCGTGGCATACCGATAGAGCCCGTCGCTCTCCACGCCGCCGCACTCGTTGTGCTGAACCTGCGCTGTGGGATGGTTCGACCCGCTCCAGGATGGAAAGTCCGGCATGGACAGTCATGTCACCGTCGTCGTCAGGGGGGTCACACACCATGGCCGTGAGCTTCTCCAGAGACATCCGCCCCTTGTTCACCGACATGGACGTCGCACACATGAGGGAATACGGCGTACTGCTCGACGACTTCGGCTACATGTCCGATCCCGGCCACGCCCAGGACGTGCTGGACCAGGTGTCGAACGGGTCGATGCCGCCTCCCGACAGTGGCGAGCCGCCATGGCCGCCGGAGCGTGTGCAGTTGTTCCAGGACTGGATCAACGGCGGCTTCCAGCCCTGAAGCCCTGATCCCGTCGGATTCAAGCCCAGGCCCAGGTCATCGACCTGGGCCTGATGCGTGCGCTCGACCGCATGCGTTCACCACTTGATGGCGTCCTGGAAGTCCGACTGCCAGTAGGTGACGGCGGCCGAGTCGTCGATGTACGTGCCCTTGGGGAGGGTGAGGTGGGCCGGGGTGCCCGTGGAGCCCTCGCCGGAGCGGTCGGAGAAGTGGACCGTGAGGTTGCGGGCGGTGCGGCCGTGGTCGCCGCTGCCGTCGGCGGACGAGAGGCGGATGCCCGCGTAGGCGGAGTGGCCCGGCTCCAGCATGACGACGGACTGCGGCACGCTCTCCCGCACGACCTGGGTGGCGGCCTGGGCCTCGTCGAAGAGGAGGGCGGGGGCGCCGTACACGGCGCAGCGCGTGGAGCCGGTGTTGGTGACGGTGAGGGCCAGGTGGTTGATGGGGCGGCTGATGGTGTTGACCGTCGTCTTGGTGTTGGCACCCGTGCAGGCGACGAGGCGGTCGGCGCCCTTGCTCTTGGTCGCGGCCGGAGTCTTGGCCGGGGCCTTGGCCGGGGTGTGGGTGGCGCCCGGGCGGGCAGCAGCACCGGAGTCGGCGGTCGTGTCCGGGGACGCGAGCGCCTTGGCGGCGGCGGAGGTGGAGGGGGCCGGGCTGACCTGGTTCGACGCGACGCTCTGGCCCTGGCAGGCGGCGATGGTGATGACGGCGGTGGCCGCGAGGGCGGCGGTGGTGATACGGCCGACGGTGGTCATGGGTGTCTCCCGTACGCAGGGGTGTGGGTGGTCGATGACGTGATCCGGCGGCCGGTCGAAGGCCTGTCCGCTCGTCGCCCTCACAGCCTGCGGCGCCCGGCGCGTCCACCGCAACGGTGTTCGATCGATCCGGGAAAATGGAACGGTGGCACACGTTCTGACCTGGGGAAATGTCATTCCCCTGGAACGCGGGCCCGGGATGGGGAGGGGCACGGCCGATGGCCGAGGAGACCGAGGAATTCGCCGAACTGCTGCGTGAACTGAAGTCCCGCTCCGGGCAGAGCTACGCGGGGCTGGCCAAGCGGCTGCACATGAGTACGTCGACGGTTCACCGTTACTGCAACGGGGACGCCGTACCGGCGGAGTACGCCCCGGTGGAGCGTTTCGCGAGAGCGTGCGGGGCGAAGCCCGAGGAGCTCGTCGCGCTGCACCGCCACTGGATTCTCGCGGACGCGGCCCGCCGCCGGAAGGCGGCGTCGGCCCGGGCCGCGGCCCCGGCCGACGGGTCCGAGGCCGACGCCGCCCCGGTTGTGGGCGATCGTCCCGCAGGGCGGGACGGG
>NZ_JAILXP010000402.1 GCF_020740895.1 Streptomyces sp. UNOB3_S3
GCCTGGTGGCGGGGTTCCTGGGCGGGCTGCTCGTGGGCCACCTGCGACGCCGGGAGGGTTAAGCAGCCTTGGCGAGGTCCGGTGCGGTTCGGTGACGCCCCGAAGGGGCGCGGGGAACTGCGCGACCAGCCACGACGCACCAGCAGATGACGCGGAGCGCTTAGTCCGTCTCTGCCGGGGCAAGTCCGGCCCAGGCAGGGCGGGCCCGGCCCCCGTCCGGCCGTGGACGGGCGCCCCCGCCCGTCACGCACGAGGGGCCGTGACCGGCGGTCGTCCGCCGGTCACGGCCCCTCGGCCCCGGGCCGACCGGGATCCCCCGGTCGGCGCCCGTCGCGTGACGCGTCGCACCTGACGCGTCCCGCGACGCCCCGCTCATCCAGTCGGCGCCGGAGGCGCCGACGTCACCGCTTCAGGTTGGCGTTGACCGACGGCGTGTTCGCCTCCGTGACGTTCACACCCGCCCACGCCGCGTCCACGGCCTTGTACTCCGCGCCGTCCTGACCGTAGATGTCCGCCGCCGCCTGGAGGGTGGCCTTGCGGGCGTCGTGGAAGTCGCTGGTGGAGACCAGGTAGCGGCTCAGGGCGCGGTAGAAGATCTGCTCCGCCTTGTCGCGGCCGATGCCGGTCACCGTGGAGCCGTCGGACGTCGGCGAGTCGTAGGTGAAGCCGCCGATCGTCTTCTTGCCGCTGCCCTCGGCCAGCAGGTAGAAGGCGTGCGAGGAGACGCCGGAGCCCGCGTGGACCTCGCGGTCGTAGGAGCCCTCGTCCCAGTAGTCGACCGTGCCCTCGAGCTTGTCCAGCGACGGCTTGTCGAGGCGGCGCAGGAAGGTCTGCTGGAGGCCGAGCTTCTCGCCGAGGAGGTAGTTCGGCGGGTTGGCCGGGTTGTTGGTGGCGAACTCCACGCCCGTGCCGAAGATGTCGGCGAAGGACTCGTTGAGCGAGCCCGCCTCGCCGAACTGGTTCTGCTCCTCGTCGACGCGGGTCGGCTGGAAGTTCGCGGTGGCCTCGACGACGCCGTGGCTCAGCTCGTGACCGGTGACGTCCAGGGCCACCAGCGGCTGCTTGAACGTTTTTCCATCGCCGTCGCCGTAGAGCATGCAGCCGCAGTCGGGGGACCAGAAGGCGTTGCCGACGTTGCTGCCGAAGTGGACGAGGGCGTGCGGGCCGACGCCGTCGTTCTTGATGCCGTTCCGGCTGAACGTCTTCTTGTAGTAGTCGAACGTGGCCGTGATGCCGTACTGGGCGTCCACCGCGGCGCTGGCGGAGTCCGACGTCGTGCCGTTGCCCCACTTGTTGTCGGTGTCCGTGAAGGCCTTGCCGCCGGCGAAGGAGCCCAGCTGCTGACGGCCCGCGTTGCGGGTCTCGGCGTTGCCGCGGCTGGGGTCCTTCAGGGTGAAGGAGCTCTTGGCCGTCTGGGTCGTGATCAGCGGGACATTGCCCACGAAGATCGAGGAACCGCTGCCGGTGGCCTGCGCCGGGAAGGCGCCCGCGGCGGGCTTGACCGGCCCGGGCAGGGGCTTGGTGCCGGCGCGCGGAGTCGCCTGGACGCCCTGCTCGCGCAGCTTCGCCTTCAGGGCGGGCGAGATGAACGCGTCGGAGAGCGGCGTCTTGCTGATGACCTTGCCGGACGCGGCGTCGACGAGCACCGAGTGGGCGGCGCCCTCCTCGGTCTTCGGGGTGCCGGTGACGGTCACCCGGTAGGCGAGGACGGCCTTGTCGGCGCGGGCGTCCACCACCAGCTCGGGCTTGCCGGCGGCGGTGCCGTCGGCCGACGCGGCGGCCTTGGTGGCGGCCTCGGAGGCGCTCAGCTTGGGGGTGACGCTGGGGACGGTGACCTGGCGGTTGGCCGAACGGGTCACGCCCAGGTAGGAGTTCTTCGCGTCCAGGTGGACGACCAGGTCGCCGCCGATGACGGCGACGCCGTGCTGGGACCGCTCGAAGCGGACGTGCCGCTTCCCTTCGGGGTCGGTCAGGACGTCCTTGACGGTCAGCGCGTCCGCCGAAGTGACGCCGGTGGCCGCCGAGTTGGCGACGGCGGCGCTCCGCGCGGCCTTGACGACGTCCGCCTGAACACCGCCGGCTGCGATGTTCGCGGCGGTCGCGGCCGGAGCCTTGTCCGCGGAGTGGGAGGGGAGGGTGTCGGCCACGGCCGTGCCGGCCATGGTCGCCGCGGCGGCGACCGCGACGGCGATGGTCAGCGCGCGTCTGCCGGTCGAGGCCGATATGAAGCTGGTGGGGGATGTACGCACGTTTCAGCGCCCTTTGCCATGAGGGCGGTTCGGAGGACCGGACCGCCTGCGTGCACGCGGTGCCGGTTCTGCCGCACCACGGGGACCTCTGGTCCAGGTCCCGTGGATGACCTTGCACCCATTGGCATGCCCATGAAAAGAGCGAAGGGGCTTCTTGTCCGAACAGTTGATCTACCGTTTACAAATCCCCAACACACCGTTACGACAGCGCAACTTCCTGTCGACTTGTGAGGGAGGACGAGGCAACGCCCCCGAAGGTTGCCGATGTTGGCCGACTGATCACTATGTGAGACGCGGCCCCGCCGCTACCCCCGCCAGTCGCCGTCCGGCACCCGGGTCCCCGACGCCCGCAGCCGGCGCGCCACCCGGTCCGCCGCGAGATACACCCACCCCCGTACCGGACCGCCGCCCTCCACCCGCACCTCGCGCACCACACGCTCGTACAGGTTGCGCGGATCGCCCGGACGGTAGTCCTCCAGCGCGTCGAGCGCGGCCAGCACCCGGCCGTACTCCCCCGGCGCCACGGTGATCAGCTCACCGCGGATCTCGCCCTCCGCCTCCGCCACCGCGTACGGATACCCCGGCCCCTCGTACAGCACCGCGCCCCGCATCCGGGCGGGCTCCTCCGCCACCGTCCGGCCGCGCAGGAAGCGGTCGTGGTTGTGCCGCCCGGGCCGCAGCGTCCCGTAGACGAAGACGGGCAGCCCTCCGGAGTCCTCCGCCGTCACTCCCGCGCTCCCTTCCCCGCCGCCCGCCTTCCGGCGGCGCCCGGCCGTCCGTCTCCCCCGGCCGCCGCCGAAAGGCGGGCGGCGGGGGTCGGCCGTAGCCTAGAGGCATGGGAGAGCGCTCGGTCGCGCCCTCGGCACCCGAGCTCGTCGTCGAGGCCGACGGCGGCTCGCGGGTGATGAGCCCCGACAGGATCTACCACGTGGGGCGCGACCCCCTCAGCGACATCGTGCTCCACGACGGACGCGTCTCGTGGCACCACGCGATCCTCCACGCCGTCGCGGACCACTGGACGCTCGAGGACAGCGGCAGCACCAACGGCACCTACGCCGAGGGCCGCCGCGTGACCTCGCTCGACGTGGGACCGGGCAGCGTCGTCCGCTTCGGCAACCCCTCGGACGGCCCCGCCGTCCATGTCACCGAGGCCCTGCCGCGCCGCGCCGACCGGCCCTCCTCCGTCTCCCACCCCTCCGGGACCAGCACCTTCCGGCAGCCCACGTCCGTCCGCCCGCTGCCCACCCGCACCGTGCGGATCGGCCGCGCCGCCGGCAACGACCTCGTCCTCGACGACCTGATCGTCTCCCGGACCCACGCCGAGCTGCGCGCCCTTCCCGACGGCGGCTACGAGATCATCGACCTCGGCAGCCACAACGGCACCTACCTCAACGGCCACCCGGTGCGGCGCGCCCTCGTCGGGCCCGGTGACATCATCGGCATCGGCCACTCCGCGTTCAGCCTGGTCGGCGACCAGCTGCAGGAGTACGTCGACACCGGCGAGGTCTCGCTCGACGTGCAGGACCTGATCGTGCACGTCGACGAGGGCCGCAAGACCCTGCTGGACGACGTCTCCTTCCCCGTCGGCGCCAAGTGCCTGCTCGCCGTCGTGGGCCCCAGCGGCGCCGGGAAGTCGACCCTGCTCAACGCCCTCACCGGGCTGCGCCCCGCCGACCGCGGCACCGTCCTCTACGACGGCCGCGACCTCTACCGCGACTACGCCGAGCTGCGGGCCCGCATCGGGCTCGTCCCCCAGGACGACATCCTCCACACCCAGCTGACCGTGCGCCGGGCCCTGAACTACGCCGCCGAGCTGCGCTTCCCCGGCGACACCGCCAAGTCCGAACGCCGGGACCGGGTCGAGGAGGTCATCGGCGAACTGGGCCTGGAGCAGCGCGCCGACCAGCCCATCCACAGCCTCTCCGGCGGCCAGCGCAAACGCGTCAGCGTGGCGCTGGAGCTGCTGACGAAGCCCTCGCTGCTCTTCCTCGACGAGCCCACCTCCGGCCTCGACCCGGGCATGGACCGCTCGGTGATGAACATGCTGCGCGGCCTCGCCGACGACGGCCGCACCGTCATCGTCGTCACCCACAGCGTGCTCAGCCTGGACGTCTGCGACCGGCTGCTGTTCCTCGCCCCCGGCGGGCGGACCGCCTACTACGGGCCGCCCGGGGACATGCCCGGCTTCTTCGGCTTCGGCCAGTGGCCCGAGGCCTTCGAGGCGTTCGAGAACGACAAGGGCCGGGACTGGGCGGGCGAGTACCGCTCCTCGCCCCACTACCGGCAGTACATCGCCTCCGCCACCGACCAGCCCCGCCTGGGCGCGCCGCCCGCGCCGGAGGCGGCCCCCGCGCCCTTCAAGGCGCAGAGCTGGGGCGCCCAGCTGTGGACCCTGATGCGCCGCTATGTGATGGCGCTCAGCGCCGACCGGACCTTCCTGGTCATCATGGTCGCGCTGCCCTTCGTCACCGGCGCGATGGCCCGGCTGTCCTCCGGCACCCGCTTCGCCTCCGCCGACAAGGCCAACACCGTGCTGCTGATCCTCTGTGTGGGAGGCGTGCTGACGGGCGCGGCCAACGCCGTGCGCGAACTCGTCAAGGAACGTGTCATCTACCGGCGGGAGCGTGCCGTCGGGCTGTCCCGGTCCGCGTATGTGATGTCGAAGATCCTGGTGCTGGGCGTGATCACGGTGGCGCAGGCGATCGTCCTGGCCGTCGTCGGCCTCGGCGGGGTGGACACCCGCGCGCCCAAGGGGCAGGGCGTGCTCATGCCGCCGCTGCTGGAGATGACGCTCGCCCTGGCGCTGCTGTCGTTCACCTCCATGCTGCTGGGCCTGCTGGTGTCGGCGCTGGTGCGCAGGGAGGAGGTCACCATGCCGCTGCTGGTGCTCATCACCCTCGTCCAGGTCGTCTTCTGCGGCGGGATGATCGAGCTCAACGGCAGGCCGGCGCTGGAGCAGCTCTCCTGGCTGGTGCCCTCGCGCTGGGCGCTGGCGGCGATGAGCGCGACCATCGACTTCACCCACATCCCGCCCGAGACCGGCCAGCTCCCGCCGAAGGGCGGAGGCGGGGCCGACCCGCTCTTCCGGCACGCCGTCGGCACCTGGCTGCTCGACATGGGCATGATGGCGGTCCTGGCCGTCGTCTTCGCCCTCCTGGTCGCCCGGCTGCTGCGCCGCCACGAGCCGGCGGTCATGCGGAAGTGACGGCGCGATGAGCACGGTCCCCCTGCCGTCCGGCGCGATGCCGGACGTCCCCGGCTTCGAGCCGACCCATGTCGTCCCCAACGAGGGCCTGCCCACATGGGCCGCGCCCGACGCGGCCGTCCCGGCCGAACCACTGGACCCGCTGCTGCCGGTGCGGCTGCTGGCCCGGCGCGGCGACTGGGGTCAGGTGCTGTGCTCCAACGGCTGGTCGGCGTGGGTGGACGCCCGGCTGCTGGTCACCCTGCCGCAGCGCCCGCCCGGGACGGGCGGGTCGCTCGTCCGTACGGCGGACGCGCGCGAGCTGCTCGCCGGGGTGGAGGAGACGCTCGGGCACTACCGCAGGGCGCTGGAGGAGCTGGCGGCGGGCCGGATGGACGGCGAGACGTTCCGGCACTCGACGCAGGGCCTGCGGATCGGGGCGGTCGTGGCGGGCGAGGATATCTGGCTGTACGACGCGGCGTACGACCGCTGGTGCTACAGCGACGGCACGGCGATGGCGGCTGTGGCGGGGGGCGAGCCGTCACCGGAGCGGGGGGCGCCGGGCGCGGAGCGCCCGGACGCCGCGAGCGCGGGCGCCACCCGCCTCGACGCGGGTGGCGCCGGCCTCGCCGGGGCCACCGACGGGCGTGCGGGCTCCGCCGGGTCCGGCCCCGGGGCGACGCGCCTGGACGGCGCGGGCATGGGCCCCGGACCGGCGGGGGCTCCCGATGACGGCGGCGCGGGTCCCGGCGCCGGGAGCTCCGGCTCCACGGGGCAGGGC
>NZ_JAILXP010000403.1 GCF_020740895.1 Streptomyces sp. UNOB3_S3
GGCACGGCGGGGCTACGGCCCTCGGGGACGGCGGCGGCCGTCTTGCCCGGCCGCTCGCCGTCGGGCGCGTCACCCGGACCCGGCACCCTCGGCGGCGTCTCGCCGTTCGCCTTGCGGCGCGGGGAGGAGGACTGGAGCCCCATCCCGCCGGTGGTGCGGAACAGTTCGTCGGCGCCGGGCAGGCTCACTCGGCGTGACAACGGGCGAGCACCTCCCTGGCCAGCTGGCGGTACGCGGCGGCACCCACGGAGTTGGACGCGTAGGTGGTGATGGGCTCGCCCGCGACCGTGGTCTCGGGGAAGCGGACCGTACGGCCGATGACCGTGTGGTAGACGTGGTCGTCGAACGCCTCGACCACCCGCGCGAGGACCTCGCGGCTGTGCACGGTGCGCGAGTCGTACATCGTGGCGAGGATGCCGTCGAGCTCCAGCTCCGGGTTGAGCCGCTCCTGGACCTTCTCGATGGTCTCGGTCAGCAGGGCGACACCGCGCAGCGCGAAGAACTCGCACTCCAGGGGGACGATCACCTTGTGAGCGGCCGTCAGGGCGTTGACGGTGAGCAGGCCCAGCGAGGGCTGACAGTCGATCACGATGTAGTCGTAGTCGGCCATCAGGGGCTTCAGGGCCCGCTGGAGGGTGGACTCGCGGGCCACCTCGCTGACCAGCTGGACCTCGGCCGCTGACAAATCGATATTGCTGGGCAGCAGGTCCATGTTGGGGACCGCCGTCTTCAGCAGGACCTCGTCGGCCTGCATGCCCCGCTCCATGAGCAGGTTGTAGACCGTCAGGTCCAGCTCCATCGGGTTGACTCCGAGGCCCACGGAGAGCGCGCCCTGCGGGTCGAAGTCGACGAGGAGCACCCGGCGGCCGTACTCCGCGAGCGCGGCGCCCAGATTGATGGTCGAGGTGGTCTTGCCGACCCCGCCCTTCTGGTTGCACATGGCAATGATCTTGGCCGGGCCGTGGTCGGCCAGCGGTCCGGGGATCGGGAAGTACGGCAGGGGACGCCCGGTGGGGCCGATGCGCTCACGGCGCTGGCGGGCGGCGTCCGGCGCGAGGGTGGCCGCGTACTCGGGGTCGGGCTCGTACTCCGCGTCGGGGTCGTAGAAGTGCCCCTCGGGCACGTTCTCGTAGTCGGCGAGACGGGTGGACTCCGCCCCGTCGCCGGCCATGGCGTTCATGTGGTGACCGTCCATGCTCTGGTGGGCTGTCGTCATGCTCTGGATGTCCTGGTGCGCTGCGAGTGCTGAGTAGGTGTGGACAGCGACGGAGCCGACAGCGTGGAGTCCCACGGGACTCTGGCCCAGCGCAGACATTCCTGGGTGACCACCCCCGGGAGCAAATGTCGACTCATTCACAAGTCGTCCTACCTCCTTGGTGACCAGGAAACATCTAGATACGTCAGCGTGGCACCATGCCGACGGTTGGCGACTCTATGGCGTGTCGGCGGTCCGCAGCAACACAATCCGCCGGAGACGGCACGATGTGTCGGCAATCGAACACCCTTCTGTCAAGGGTGTACGGCGGATAACCCGGAAGAATCACGGGCGGGTCAAACCATGGCGAAACGCCCCGGCCGGGCCTTGCTGTGCAAGGCCCGGCCGGGTATGAGCTCTTCGCCGATCGGCTGCTTCCGGGTCAGCCGAGCAGGGTGTTCAGTTCGACGTGCGGCAGTCCGTGCGCCTCGGCGACCGGGCCGTAAACGACCTGACCCTCATGGGTGTTGAGACCCTTGGCCAGCGCGGCGTCGCGGCGGAGCGCCTCCTGCCAGCCGCGGTTCGCCAGCTCCACGATGTAGGGCAGCGTGGCGTTGGTGAGCGCGTAGGTGGAGGTGTTCGGCACCGCGCCCGGCATGTTGGCGACGCAGTAGAAGACCGAGTCGTGGACCTGGAAGGTCGGCTCGGCGTGGGTGGTGGGACGGGAGTCCTCGAAGCAGCCGCCCTGGTCGATCGCAATGTCGACAAGTACACTTCCGGGCTTCATCTTGGCGACGAGCTCGTTGGTGACCAGCTTGGGGGCCTTGGCACCCGGGATGAGGACGGCGCCGATGACGAGGTCGGCCTCGACAACGGCCTTCTCCAGCTCGTAGGCGTTGGAGACGACGGTCTGCACCTTGGTGCCGAAGACCTTGTCGGCCTCGCGGAGCTTGTTGATGTCGCGGTCGAGCAGGGTCACGTGGAAGCCCATGCCGACGGCGATCTGGGCGGCGTTCCAGCCGGAGACGCCGGCGCCGATGACGACGGCCTTGCCGGCGTGGGTGCCCGGGACGCCGCCCGGCAGCACGCCGCGGCCGCCGACCGAGCGCATCAGGTGGTAGGCGCCGACCTGCGGGGCCAGCCGGCCCGCGACCTCGGACATCGGGGCGAGCAGCGGCAGCGCGCGGTTGGCGAGCTCGACCGTCTCGTAGGCGATGGCGGTGGTACCGGACTGCAGCAGGGCGTCCGTGCACTCGCGCGAGGCGGCCAGGTGGAGGTAGGTGAAGAGGGTCTGGCCCTTGCGGAGGCGGTGGTACTCCTCGGCGATGGGCTCCTTGACCTTCAGCAGCAGGTCGGCCGTGGCCCAGACCTCGTCGGCCGAGTCCAGGATGGCCGCGCCGGCCCCGACGTACTCGGCGTCGGTGATGGAGGAGCCGAGACCGGCCCCCTTCTCGACGAAGACCTGGTGGCCGTTGCGCACCAGCTCGAGCACGCCCGCGGGGGTGATGGCCACGCGGAATTCGTTGTTCTTGACCTCGCGGGGGATGCCGACCTTCACGTCGATCACGGTCCTTGAATCAGAGAATGACAGGCTAATCCTGATATGCCGGGCACACCAGAACAGACCGCGTCGAACGCGGCCCAGCCAGTCTATTGAAGGATTGCGCGTTGTCTAGCCTTGCAATGCACCAATCTTTGCGCGATGCGCCACTGATTTCTTAGGTAGAAGATCCGTTACCCTGCGGTACCCCCTACTGGACCCCCGGTGGCTCCACCCCCTCGGCAGAATCCCCCGGTCCGCCCGGTCCGCCCGGTCCACCCGGGGAACCGGGCGCGCCCGGCCCGTCCAGCAGCCGCTCCGCACAGCCCCGGTGCCGCAGCGCCCCCGCCGCGTCACCCAGCCGCTCCAGGGTCTCCGCCAGCCGCAGCCGCAGCGCCGCCTCCAAGCGGGCGTCCCCGGCCGCCTGCGCGGACTCCACCGCCTCCAGCGCGGTACGCGCCGCCTCGCGCGGCCGGGCCATGTGCTCCTGCGCCCACGCGGCCTCGCCCAGCGCCCGGGCGTGCCCGGCGTGGTCGCGCAGCCTGCGGTGGGCGGCGGCCGCCGCGCGCCAGTCGCGCAGGGCCTCCGGCCACTGGCCCGCGTAGCCGTGGACCGTGCCCAGCCGCCCGTACAGCCGCGCCTCGTCGGCCAGCTCCCCTCTCGTCAGCCGCAGCTCCAGGCCGCGCCGGTACCAGTCGGCGGCCCGCTGGAAGTCGCCCAGCTCCTGGTGCGCGGCCCCGATGGACTCCAGCGCCCGGCTGGTGGCGTACGGGTCCCCGGCCTCGCGCGCCGACGCCAGCGCCTGGCGGTAGCGGTCCAGCGCCTCCGGCGTCCGGCCGGCCCGGGCGTCCAGATCGCCGAGGTTCAGCAGCGCCGCGGCCTTCTCCAGCGGCATCTCGCAGCGCCGGGCCACGTCGAGGACGAGCTGGTGCAGCCCGTACAGCTCGGGCGCCGCCGCCTCCGGCCCCAGATGGGCCGTCAGGGCCCGGGTCAGCGCGGAGACCAGCCGCCGGGCCAGGGTGTCCAGCCGGCCGTCCTCCACCGCCAGCCGGGCCGCCGCGAGCAGCGCGGGCAGCCGGGCCAGCAGCCACTCCTCGGCGGCGCGGCGGGAGGGGAAGCGCAGCGGCCGGGGCAGCTGCTCGATCCTGCGGCGGACCGCCGGATCGTTCCGCTCCGTGGTGGCACGGCAGGAGTACAGCCGGCGGACGGTCCGCTCCAGCATCCGCGCCCGGGCCAGCTCGATCTCGCCGGGCCGCTCCTGGGCGTGCAGCAGCGTGCCGAGCAGGGGCGCCAGGCAGCTCGGCACCCGGTACTGCGGGGGCAGTCCGTCCGGGCCCTCCCCGGGGGTCTCGAGGCGCAGCAGGCCCCGGGCGGTCAGGTCCTCCAGCGCGGACTGGGCGGTGGTCAGGGAGGTGCCCACGAGCGCGGAGGCGGTGTGGGCGTCGGCCAGCCCGGCGGGGGCCAGCGCGAGCAGGTGGAGCAGCCGGGCGGTGGGCGTGGGCAGGGCCTCGTAGGCCAGCCAGAAGGCCCGTGCCAGCAGCCGGCCGCCCTTCTCGTGGCCGTCGGCGGGCGGCAGCTCGCGCAGCCGCTTGGCCGCGTCGACGACCGTCGTCTTGGGCTGGGCGGCGAGCCAGCCGCCGACGAGCACCAGCGCGGCGGGCTGGCCGCCGCACTCCTCGACGACCGTCTTCGCCGCCACCGGGTCGCAGGTGATCCGGGTGGGGCCGGCGAACCACTCCAGCAGTTCGACGGCCGCCGGGGTGTCCAGGCCGCCCAGCGCGCAGGGCCGGACGTCCGGCACACCGGTCAGCGGGCCCCGCGAGACGGCCACGACAAGGCACTCGGGCTCGTCGGGCAGCAGCGGGTCCACCTGTTCGGCGCCCGCCGCGTCGTCCAGGACGAGCAGCACCCGCCGCCCGTTGAGGGCGTCGCGCAGGGCCTGGGTGAGCTCGTCCTCCTCGGCGCCCGCCGGTACGGGCGCGCCGAGCTCGGCGAGCAGGGCGCGCGCGGTCCGCTCGGTGGGCACGGGCGCCCCGTCGGCGCCCGTCAGCCGGGCGCGCAGTACTCCGTCCGGGTAGTCCGCGGCGAGCTGCCGGGCGAGCTCCTCGGCGAGGGCGGTCCGGCCGGAACCGGGCCGTCCGGCGATGAGCAGCACCCGGCCGCGCGGCTTCTTGCGGCCCGAGAGGGTGTCGAGGCCCGCGCGCACGATGTCGGCGCGCAGCTCCTTGAGCTCGCGCTGCCGGCCCACGAACAGCTCGGTGCGCTGGGCCTCGAACGAGGATGTACGGGTGAGCCGCTGACGGGGGCTCACCACGGGGGCGGGGCCGGGAGGCCGCCGCTCGGGCGGGACCACTGCCGGTCCGCCGGTCTCCACCGTCCGCTCCGCCACGGGTCCACTCCCTTCCCCTGCCCGCGGTGGGAGACCCCCGACCCGCGCGCACGGGAACCTGCTGCACGCTCAACCCCCGCCGCGGCCGCGGTGGGGGACGCGTCGAGCCTAGTTCACCACCCACCGCACTCCGGGTAACGCGGTAGCGCGTTGCTGAAGATCACCTATTCGGGTTGCATGATGGTCGGACCGCGCGGCCCGTCCCGACGGTCGGACCGACGGCCCGTCAGGCCCCGCGTCAGGCCCTGTGCCAGGCCCCGGGTCAGGCCCCGCGTCAGGCCTCGAAGGGGCGGGCCGGCCAAGGAGCGTCGGCCGGGCGCAGCGCCTCCAGGCCGTCGCCCGCGAGCGCGGCCATGACCGACAGGACGCCGACGACCAGGCAGTTGTTGTGCAGCTCGCCCTTGAGGACGCCGCGCGCCAGCAGTGCCAGCGGGATCCGCGCGATCTGCATGTCGAGCTCCTCGTGCTCGACGGCGAAGCGCTCGCCCTCGGCGGCGGAGATCCCGCGCGCCAGGAAGATCCGCACGGCCTCGTCGCAGCCGCCCGGCGTGGTGTAGACGTCGGTCAGCACCCGCCAGTCCTCGGCCTTGACGTGGGCCTCCTCGTAGAGCTCGCGCTGCGCGGCGTGCAGCGGGTTCTCCCCGGGGACGTCCAGCAGGCCGGCCGGGATCTCCCACAGCCGCTGCCGGACCGGGTGGCGGTACTGGTTGAGGACCAGCACCCGGTCCTGCTCGTCGAGGGCGAGGACGGCGACCGAGCCGGGGTGCACCTGGTAGTCGCGCTTGGCCGGGGAGCCGTCGGGCATCACGACCGTGTCCGTGCGGACACTGGTCTTGTTGCCGGTGAACGGCGTCTCGCTGGCGGTGACCCGCCATTCCTCGGCGGTGTCCTTGATGGGCTCGTCGACGGCCTCGTGCGCCATGGGTTACGTCCTCCAGAAATACGGAAACCGGGGTGAGCGCCTCCGGGCGGAGGCGCTCACCCCGGTCAACCGTATAGGCCCTCGTGGGGGCCGTTATGGATCAGCCCTGCTGCTGGCGCTCGACGGCCGCCTTCACCAGGCCCGCGAAGAGCGGGTG
>NZ_JAILXP010000404.1 GCF_020740895.1 Streptomyces sp. UNOB3_S3
GCCTGGGAGGCGGGGGCGGTGGTCGTCACGGGGCACCTCTTCAGGAGAGGACGACGGTGTGGGCACCGGGCGCCAGGGACCGGGTGGTCCGGTGCGGCCCGGTGGCGTCGCGCCAGGTGATCTCGACGGCGACCGGTCGTGCGGCGTCGGCTCCGGCCCCCAGCCCGAAGAGCAGCTCGGAGCTGTTGACGCCGGTGTGCCCGTTGGCCGGCTGGAGCTGCTGGGTCCGGGTCCGGCCGTCGGCGGTGCGGACGGTGACACGGGCGCCGATCGCCGGGGTGGTGGCCGTGCCGCCCGGCACCGCGGCGGGCACGACCGGGCGGAGCGCCAGGTACGGCCCGGCGGTGGGGCCGGTGTTGCGGTGGTGGACGGACCGGCCCCACTGGTTGGCCACGACGATGTCGAGGCGTCCGTCGCCGTCGGCGTCGGTGAGGGCGAAGGAGCGGCTGGGCACCTTCTCGTCGAGCCCGGTCGCCCGGGCCAGGTCGGTGTAGCGGCCGTCCGCGTTGCGGACCCAGAAGCGGTTGCCGGCGTCGCCGGAGAGGTCGTCGCCGGGTTTGACGCGCGGCCAGCTCAGCGGGGAGTGCAGCAGGCTGTCGTTGGCCATGGCGAGCTCCTGGAGCTCGGGCCATTTGTTGGTGCCACCCTTGACGAAGCCGACGGCCTGGAGGATCTGGGGAGTGCCGCTGTGGTCGAAGTCGCCGGTCTTGACGTCCCAGGACCAGCCGGAGCGGGACAGGCCCAGGTCCTCGCTGCGGTCGCGGTAGGGGGCGACGCCCTTGGCGAGGTCGGAGACCGGGCCGTTACGGGTGAAGACGAAGTTGCTCTCCTCCAGGGCGTACGGGAGCGTGATGTTGCTGACGAGGATGTCGGGTTCGCCGCGTCCGGTGAGGTCGGCGAAGGCGACGCCCATGCCCTTGAAGGAATCGTGGCCGAGGACCTTGGACTTGGGGGTGGTGAAGGTGCGGCGGCCCTCGGCGAGGGAGAAGGCCGGCCGGCCCGGCCGGGAGTGGTTGACCAGCAGCCGGTCGGGGCCGAAGTCGTTGGCGATGTAGAGCTCGGGCAGCCCGTCGCCGTCGAGGTCCTGGGCGCCCAGCGCGAGGGCCCAGCCGTGGCGGACGCCCGCGGGCAGGGCGTCGGGCTCGTCCCGGAAGCGGGCCTCCGGCCGCGGCCCGCTCAGGCCCGAGTGCCACAGCAGGACATGGGTGCTGCCCGCGTTGCGGGCGTTGGACATGCCGTCCTGCATGGCCATCCGGGGGTCGTCGGCGGCCTCGGTGTCGAGGACCTTGGCGCCGTCCGGGAAGTAATTGCCGACGATGACGTCGGGGTGGCCGTCGCCGTCGACGTCGGTGAGGTTGACGGTGGTGGTGTTCCACACGCGCATGGGCGAGACGAGTTCGGTGGCGTGGAAGGCGGTGGCGGACGGCGCGACGGGCTTGCCGTCGGTGCCGGTCCTCCGCAGGAAGAGGACCGGGGAGCGGCCCCAGTAGTAGACGAGGACGCCGGTGAGCCCGTTCTGGGCGAAGTCACCGGTGACACAGCCCATGGGGGCCATGGTGCGCGGGTTCCAGGGCAGCCCGTCCGGGGTCAGGGTGAAGGGGGCGTACCGTCCGGCGGAGCCCGGCAGGGGGCGGACGGTCACGGAGTCGTCGCGGGGGTCGACGAGGCAGACGTCGCCGTCGCGGCCGGTGCCCGCGATGTCGCCGACGGCGGCGCTCGCCCCGACGGCCGAGATCCACGCGGAGATCCGGCGCAGTGCGGGCTGCACCCGCCGTTCGGTGCGGGCCCCGGCGGGGTCGCCGTTGAGGTACTCGGTGGAGAAGCGGAAGCGCTCGGCCAGCCGGTCCCGTTCCGCCGCCGACGTGCCGGGCCGGACGGCCGCCACGCCCAGACAGGACGCGATCACCACGGCGACCACGGGCGCGGCGAGCGCTCGCCACTCGATGCGGGGCACGCGGGGCATGTTCCCTCCGTAATCGGCCGGCCGGGCGTCCAGGCGAGGGGTCAGCGGGAGGCGAGCGCGCTCCCGCTGATCAGGGCCCGCCAGGCGAGGAAGTCGCCGAGGCTGCCGTCGCCGCGCAGCTTCCGTTCCGCGTCCAGCGTCCAGCCCGCGGCCGTCACCGCGTCGACGCCCACGAGCCGGAGGACTCCCCGGTGGGTGTGCTCGGGGATGTGGCCGCCCCGGCGGCGGGCCTCGGCGGCGAAGGCGGCGCCCTGGGCCAGGTGCTGCCAGTACGGCCCGGAGCGCTCGCGCAGCCGGTCCAGCTCGGTGTCGGTGGCGCCCCCGGCGTAGCAGGCGGCCAGGCCGACGCCGCTCCACAGGTGGGAGCGGCGGTCCTCGGGGAAGGCGGCGACGGTGTCGGCGATGCGGTCGGGGTCGGCCGCCTCGACGAACCACAGGCTCCGCCCGAGGCCCTGGTGGCGTACGGTGCCGCCGGGCCGGGGCGGGCTCTTGCGGGCGAGCCGGGCCACGGCCGTGCGCCCGCCGAAGTAGCCGTGCGAGAAGCCGAGGCCGTCCAGGGCGAGCCAGCCCAGCAGCGGGTCGAGGCCGAGCATGCGCCGGGCCCCGGGCAGCGGGGCCTTGGCCAGGGCCCAGCCCGCGCCCACGTGGACGAGGTGGACGTAGTCCCGGCCGGGCCCCCTGAGCAGGGCGCGGACGCGGCGCCCCCGGGTGAGGGCGACGGTGTCGAGGAGGGCGCAGGCCATGCCCGCGCCCTCGTAGGCGAAGCCGCGTTCGACGGCGTCGAGGGCCGTCAGCCGCTCCTGGACGGCGGCGGGGGCCGCCGTGAGGGCCGTGTTGAAGCCGGTGAGGAAGGAACGGCCGTGGCGTTCCAGGATCCGGCGGCTCTCCGGTCTGTCGCAGGGGAAGCCGCGGACCGCGAAATCGGCCGTCTCCTCGCGCAGGCACAGCCGGCGGGCCCAGCGGGGGGCCGCGGGGCCGGGCCGGGCACGGGTGCGCGAGCGGGGCGGAGCTGAAGGCTTTCCGGGCATGTGCGACCCCCGTCCTGTCCTCAAGGGTGGTGCGCCGCCGGGGAGTTCTCCGGCGCGGGTCGGCGACCGGACTCGAACACAGTGCGTATTGCTATCAGTTGTGGAAGTGACGGTCAACACACCCGGTTCGCGGCTCCGGGGATTCGGCCGAAAAGACCGCCCGGTCCCGGCCGCCGTTCACCGGAGTTGCCCGGCCGGGCGCAGCAGCACCTCGCCGATCGCCATGTGGCGGGGCCGGGTGACGACGTGGACGATCGTCCCGGCGACGTCCTCGGGGCGCAACGGGGTGCCGGGGTCGAAGCCGTCGGCGAGGGCGGCGAGCACCTCGGGCCGGGAGTGGGTGGGCAGTTCCGTGGCGACGAAGCCGGGCTCGACGACGCAGACCCGTACGTGGCGGCGGGCGACCTCCTGGCGCAGGGCCTCGCTGAAGCCGTTCACCCCGAATTTGGCGGCGTTGTAGAGGGCCGTGTTCGGCGTGGCGACGCGGCCGCCGATGGAGCTGACGTTGACGACGTCGGCGACGCGCCGGGGGCCGTCGGCGGCGGCGCGCAGCAGGTGCGGCAGGGCGGCGCGGGTGACGAGGGCGGTGCCCAGCAGGTTGACGCCCACCATGCGGTGCCACTCCTCGGTGGGGGCGCCCTCGACGGGGCCGAGCAGCAGCACCCCGGCGGCGTTCACGACGACGTCCAGCCGTCCGTGGGCGGCGAGGGCCGCCTCGACGGCGGTCACCGCGCCGGACTCCGTGGCGAGGTCGGCCTCGGCGACGAACGCCCGGCCGCCCAGCGCCTCGACGGCCTCGGCGACCTTCAGGAGGCGGTCGCCGCGCCGGGCGACGAGCGTGACGCGGGCGCCCTCGGCGGCGAGGGCCAGGGCGGTGGCCTCGCCGATGCCGCTGGAGGCGCCGGTCACCAGGGCGGTGGTGCCTGTCAGTGCGTCGCTCACGACGGTGATCCCTTCCTCGGGGACGACCGGCCCGTGCGGCCGCCCTGTTCGTCAGCCGGGCGGGGCGGCGGCCGCCACCGGCTCCCCTGAGGGGGCGGCCGGCACCGCCGGGGCGGTCGCGGCGGGCGGCCGGGCGGCGTCCAGCAGCCCCATGAACTCCACGCAGCGCCGGGCGGCCTCCGGATCTCCCTCGATCCGCAGCCGGCCGGAGATCAGCGCCTCGAAGGGGGTGCGCATCCCGGCGCCGATGCTCACGAACGTCTCGGCGTCCGTGACGACGACCAGGGCCGGGGCGCCGGCGGGCCCGCGCCGGGTGACGGCGCGCCCGTCGGCCACCTCGATGTGGAACGTCTCGTCGGCCACGCGGAATTCGTAGCTCTCGTCGGTCCCGGGCAACGGCCGGCCGTGGATCATCGCCTGGACGGCCAGGATGCCCCAGGAGGCACGGACGGCGCCGCCGCGCGCCTCCTCCTCGCCCAGGAACGCCATCCCCCACCGGGCCAGCGCCAGCAGGGGCTCCCTGAGCTGCTCGCCGCGCTCGGTGAGGCGGTAGCGCCGGCCCCGCCCGTCGCCGGGCACGGCCGCCGACTCCAGCACCCCGTGCGCGGCGAGCGCCCGCAGCCGGTCGGAGAGCAGATTGGGGCCGAGGCCCGGCAGATTGCCCAGGATCTCGTTGAAGCGCGCCGGGCCGATGAGGAGCTCCCGGACGATGAGCAACGCCCAGCGCTCGCCGACGACATCGAGCCCGGCGGCGAGTCCGCAGAACTGCCCGTAATTCCGCTTGCCCTTCATGACGCACCCTCAGCTTCCGCCCCCATTACTACACTTCATGGTAGCAATGGGCCCGCCACCGGCGTGAGCAACCTGGGAGAAGGCGACCCTCCGGGCCGTTCACTACAGTCGGGCGCCATGGACGGATGCGACAGCACTGCCGTGCAAGCGTTCGCCGGCCGCTTCCTGGACGACGTGAGCGGCGGGATGACCAGCGTCCTCGTCGCCCTGGGCGACCGCCTGGGCCTCTTCCGCGCGCTCGCCGACGGCGGCCCGGCGACGAGCGCGGAGCTCGCCGCCCGTGCCGGCCTGGACGAGCGTCCCGTCCGCGAATGGCTCCTCGGCCTTCTCGGCGCGGGCTACCTGGACGTCCGGCACGTCGGAGAAGACCCGGTCTTCTCCCTGTCCCCCGAACACGCCGCCGTACTGGCGCGCGACGACTCGCCGTTCTTCCTGGGCGGCGCGGCCGGGCTCGTCCCCGCGCTCGCCGGGATGCTGGAGCCCGTCGCCGAGACGTTCCGCTCGGGCGGCGGCGTCCCGCGCGAGGCGTACCCCGAGGCCCTCTACCGGACGATGTGGCGGATGAGCGCCAGCTGGCTGGGCACCCTGCTGCTCCCCCAGTGGATCCCGGCGGTCGACGGCCTGGCCGGGCGCCTGGCGGCCGGCGCCCGCGTCGCCCACCTGGGCAGCGGTGCCGGCCACGCCCTCGTACTGATCGCCGGGGCCTACCCCCGCACCCGTTGCACGGGCTACGACCCGCTGCGGCTCAACGTCGACCGCGCGCGCCGGGAGGCGGCGGACGCCGGGGTGTCCGGCCGCGTGGAGTTCGTCCACGGCGACGCCGCCGACCTGCTGCCCGGCACGGGCGACCACGCGCTCGTCCTCGCCCTCGACGTGCTCCACGACGCCCCCGACCCGGCGGCGGCCCTCCGCGCGGTCCGGGCCGCCCTCGCCGACGACGGGGTGCTCCTCCTCCTGGAGAGCGCGGGCACCGAGCGCGCCACGGACAACCGCGGCGCGCCGGCCGCCCTGCTGTACGGGGCGAGCGTGCTGTACAGCGTGCCGGTCTCGCTGGCCGCGAAGGGGAGGGCGCCGGGGATGCTGGGGCTGCCGGCGGGGGCGTTGCGCGCGCTGTGCGCCGACGCCGGGCTGCGGTCGGTACGGCAGCTGACGCCGCCGACGCCGCTCAACGCACTGTACGAGATCAGGCCTTGAGAGTGCCCCGGTCCCGCGCCGAGATCAGCCCCGCCGGCGTTTGAGGCGCGGGGTCCGGGGGCGGAGCCCCGGGAAACGGTGAAAGGGCGGGACCGGGGCCAGGAACCCACCCGAGAGGGGAACCCGTGCGCCCCACCTGGACCCCCGCCGACGAGCCGGCCCTGACGGGCCTCGACGTCACAACCATCGCCGTCCCGCTGGACCACACCCGCCCCGACGGCGGGACCGTCGGTCTGGCCCTGGCCCGCCACCCCGCCAACGTCGCCACCAAAAC
>NZ_JAILXP010000405.1 GCF_020740895.1 Streptomyces sp. UNOB3_S3
GTGCTGGCCGTACTACTCCTTTCCCGTGCTGCTCGGCGGGGGCGGGCTGGACTCCGTCCACCAGGCGCTCTACGGCCGTGCGGCGGAGCGGTTCTGTCTGGTGGCCGTGGGGGCGGTGGCTCTCGGGGCGCGGTGGCGGCGCGATCGCCGTGATCCCCTGGCGCTCCTCTTCGGGCTGGGCGCGGTCGTCGTCGCCGTGGGATGGGTGAGCGGCCACTACGTGTGGGGGAGGGCGCTGCCTGCCGTGCTGATCCCGGCTCAGCTCGCGCTCGCCGTCGAGACGGCCGAGATTCTTGAGGGTCGTGGGGCCGGCGGTGAGCGGCTGAGGCGCGGGCTGCCGGTGGTGGCGGTGGCGGCTCTGCTGGCCGGGGCGTGGGCGCAGGCGGGGGTGCTGTCGTACGTGCTGCGGAGGGAGGCGGTGCCGCCCGGGCTGCGCGAGGCGCCCGTCATCGCGCTGTGGCCGCGCTTCGGCTGGGCTGCGGCGCATGTGCCCAAAGGGGCGACGGTGATGACGAACGACTACTACGCGCAGCGGACGCTCCCCGCGTACGGCCCGTACACCGTGGCCCCGGCCTATCCCGACCTCTTCCTCCCCGACGAGAAGCGGCGCCACGACGCCACGCGGCGCTACTTCGCCCCGGCCACCTCCCGGGCCGAGCGGCTCGGCATCCTCAAGGAGTACGGCGTGCGGTGGGTGTTGCAGAAGAACGGGGCGACGGGCCTGCCGCCCGGCGACCCCGCGCTCAGGAAGGCGGCCCAGGGGCCGGGCGGGCGCGTGCTGCTGGAGGTTGTCGGGCCGGAGGTCGTCGGACGATGAGGGCGACGGAGACCGCGCCGGTGGCCGTGCCGTCCTTCGGTGACGCCGCCTCCGCGTGGCTGCGCGGCCGGGCTCCCCGGCCCGCGCTGGTCTCGGCGGTGCTGGTGTTCACCCTGAGCTCGGTGCGGGCGTACGGCAAGGCGCGTTCCGGCATCGACAACGCGGTGGTGGTGCGGGCGGCGCGGGCGCTGCTGAACGGCGGATCGCCGTACGCGGACAAGCGTTTCCTGTATCCGCCGGGGGCGGTGTTCGCGGCGCTGCCGCAGATGCTCTTCTCCGAGCGGGTGCTGTTCTACGCCGTGCCGGTGGTGACCGGGGCGCTGGTCGCGGTGGGAGGGGTGCTGGCGCTGCGGGTCTTCGGGGTCCGGGCGGACAGCCGGCTGGCGGTGGCGCTGGCGGTGGGGACAGCGCTGTTCCTGCCCTTCCAGAGCCTGGTGTTCCTGGGCAACTGGACCGCGGCGTCGGTGGTCGCCTTCCCGGCGGCCCTCCTGCTGGCGCGGGACGGGCGGTGGTGCGCGGCGGGCGCGGTGGTCGGGGCGGCCGTCGCGCTGAAGCCGATGCTGGTACCGCTGTTTCTGCTGTTCCTTCTGGCGCGTCAGTGGCGGGCGCTGGCCTGCGCGCTGGGGCTGCCCGCCGTGATCTCGCTCCTGGGGGCGGCCGCGTTGCCGAGGCCCGGGCTGTTCTTCACCCGGACGCTGCCGTTCCTGTTGCACGGCCAGGACGCGTACGCCCGCCCGTACGACGCCTCGTGGCCGGCCGTGCTGCCCCGGCTGGGGGTGCCGCACCCGCTGGCGTTCGCGCTGGCGGCCGTGGCCGGGACGGCGGTGCTGTACTTCGCGTGGCTGCGGTGGCGGTGCGGGGGAGACCCGGCGCTGCGGCTGGTGGAGTGCGCGGCGCTGCTGATGCTGGCCGCGTTCGTGGTCTCGCGCCCGGCGTTCCTCAACTACGCGCTGGTCGTGGTCCCCTCGCTGGCGGTGTCGCTGGTGGTACGGGAGGCGACCGCGCGGTCGGTGTGGTTCTGGGTGCCTCTGGTGCCGCAGTTGGGCGGGGTGCCGTGGCCGGGGGTGGACAGTGCGCAGCGGCACGTGTTCCGGGACGTGGTGATGTTCGGCGGGCTGGCGGTGGTGCTGGGGCTGACGGCGTGGCGAGGAAGGGGGCGGGGCGAAGGGGTTGTCACGGAGAGTAGTTATGGTTACTCTCTGTATTCGGAGGTTGGGGCCCGGCCCGACCCGGAAGCGAGGTGAACCATGTCCGCTCGAACCCTGCCCGCTCCCACGTCCTCCACCACCCCGGAGGTCAGCGTAGTGGTGATCGTCCACAACGACGCCGGGCGGCTGCCGCGCGCCGTGCGATCGGTCCTCGGGCAGTCGCTGCGCCGCCTCGAAGCGATCGTCGTCGACGACTGCTCGACGGACGGCACTCCCCGCGTCGCCCGGGAACTGGCCGCGGGCGACCCGCGCGTGCGCCTGCTGCGGCTCCCGGTCAACAGCGGCGGCTGCGGCGCCCCGCGCAACGCCGGCCTCGCCGCCGCCCGCGCCCCCTATGTGATGTTTCTCGACAGCGACGACGAACTCCCCCGCCACTCCTGCAAATCGTTGCTGCTGGCCGCGGAGGAGACCGGCGCCGACCTCGTCACCGGCGAGGTCACCCGGCTCTTCGAGGAGAGCGGCACCACCGCCCTGTGGTACCCCGAGCTCTTCGGGGACGCCCGCCTCGTGGCGGGCCTGCCCAGCGCCCCCGAGTACCTCCTCGACCACCTCTCCACCAACAAGCTCTACCGCGCCGACTTCCTCGCCCGGCACGGCCTGCGCTTCCCCGAGGACCTCCACTACGAGGACCAGCTCTTCAGCGCCCAGGCCCTCACCCTGGCCCGCTCCTTCGCCGTCGTCCCCTGGCCCGTCTACACCTGGCGGCTCGCCGACGACCCGGCCGTGGGCCCCTCCATCTCCTCCAGCCGCCACAAACTGCGGAACGTCGCCGACCGCATCGCCGTCGCCCGCCGCGTCGACGCCTTCCTGGAGGAGTCGGGCCACGCCGGCCTGCGGCCCGCGAAGGACGCCAAGTTCCTCCGGCACGACCTCCGCCTCCACCTCGGCGACCTGCCCTTCCGCGACCGGCCGTGGGCCGAGGAGTTCGCCGCGCTCGTCGCCCCCTACCTCGCCGGCATCGCGCCCGCCGCCTGGGAGACGGTGCCCCGCGAACAGCGCGTCTGCCAGTACCTGCTCCTCGCCGGCCGCCTCGCCGAGGCCGCCGAATGCGCGCGCACCCTGGACCGGCCCCTCATCGCCCCCCGCCACACCGTGCGCGACACCGCCGGGCGCCGGTACTGGGGACGGGAACTGCCCCAGGACGAACGGGCCGCCCGGGAGCTGGACATCACCGCATGGCGGCTGGACGACCAGCCCTTCACCACTGCCCCCCTGCGACACGAGGTGACGCGCGTCGAACCGGCCGGGAGCCGCCTGCGCCTCACCCTGCGCACCTACGACCCGGCACGGCTGCTGGCCGGGCCCGTGCCCGTCACGGCGGAGCTGCGCGTCGCCGCGACCGCCGAGCCCCTCGTCGTGCCCTTCCGCTACGAGGAGGGCGGGGAGGAGAGCGAGGAGGAGGGAGGCGAGGCGGCGGAGGCGCGCACCGCCCGGGCCGAGATCGATCTGCGCCGGATGCCCCTCGGGCCCACCGGGTTCCGGGGGCGACGCCACCCCCATGTGGTGCTCACCCGGCAGGGGCTGACCCGCACCGATCCACTGCTGGCCCCCGCCCCGGCGCCGTCGCTGCGGGCACGGATCGGCGGGCACCTGGTGCGGGCGGGGTGCGAGGGACACGGCGCCGGACGGTTCGAGCTCACCTGGGAGCGGACGGGCGCTCTCGGCCGGGCCGAGGCCCTCGCCCCCGGCCGGGCGGGCACGCTCCGCTCCGCCCGCCGGCTGATCCGCCGCGCGACCGGGCCCCGCGCCAAGGCCCTCGCCTATCACGAGCTGCGGAAACTGCCCATCGACGACCGGCTGGTCGTCTTCGAGGCCCTGGAAGGGCGCGGCTACGCCGACAGTCCCCGCTACATCCACGAGGAGCTCGTCCGGCGCGGACTCCCGCTCCGCGCGGTCTGGTCGTACTCCGGCGACCGGTCCTCTTTCCCGGAGGGCGTGGAGCTCGTCCGGCGCGGCAGCTGGGAGTACGCCCGCACGGTCGCCCGGGCGCGCTACTGGGTGGACTCGCACGGCTTCCCGGCGTCCTTCGCCAAACGGACGGGCACCCGCTATCTCCAGACCTGGCACGGCCAGGCGTTCAAACACATGGGGTTCGACATCCCCGAGCTACGGCTGGCGGGCCCCGAGCGGAGGAGGCGGCACCACGCCACGGTGGCCCGCTGGGACGCGCTGATCTCCCCCAGCGAGGAGTTCGAGCGGACGTTCGTACGGGCCAATGACTACGCGGGCCGGCTGCTGCGCACCGGGCTTCCGCGCAACGACGTGCTCGTCCGCTGGAACGAGCCGGAGCAGCGCGACCGCGCGGCCCGCACCCGGGAGCGGCTGCAGATCCCCGACGGCCGGAAGGTGCTGCTGTACGCCCCCACGTTCCGGGACGGCGAGCGCGGCAGCGGGGCGTCGATCCGGGCCGACCTGGCGAAGCTCGCCGACGCGGTCGGCGAGGAGTGGACCGTCGTGGTCCGCCCCCACTACTACGAGCGGTTCACCGTGCCCCGCGAGCTCGGGCACGCGGTGCGCGACGGACGGGAGTTCACCGATCTCAACGATCTCCAGCTCGCCTCGAACGCCCTGCTCACGGACTACTCGTCGGTGATGTTCGACTACGCCAACCTGGGCCGGCCCATCCTGCTCTACACCGACGACTACGAGGACTACCGCTCCGTCTCGCGCGGCGCCTACTACGACCTGCCGGACATCGCCCCCGGCCCGATGCTCGCCACCACGGAGGAACTGGCGGCGGCACTGCGCGATCTGGCGGGGGTGCGCGAGCGGTGGGCCGGGGCGTACGCCCGCTTCCAGGAGCGGTTCAACCCCCTGGAGACCGGGTGGTCGAGCAAGGCCGTGGTCGACATGTTCTTCGAGGGGAGCGCCCGGTGAACCGCCCCGCGAAGTGCCCCGCACGGCCCGGAGCGAGGGCCTCGGACGACGGCCGGAGGCGGCTGTTCCTGCTCGGCATCGACGTCGACTCGACGGGCGGCTCGCAGCGGGTGCTGCACACCCTCGCCCAGGGGTTCGCCGAGCGCGGCCACGTCGTCGAGCTCATCGGCATCCGGCCCAGCCCCCGGCCCCACCCGTACATCACCGACCCCGCCTACCGGCGGACCACGCTCTACCGGGAACCCGCCCCGCCCTCCTGGCGGGCGGACTCCCTCGCCGAGCGGCTGAGCCCGGCACGGCTGTGGTCGGCGCGGGCCGAACGCCGGGAACGGCAGCGGGCCCGGGAGCTGCTGGCACGGCGGTTCGCCGGGACGCCGGAGGACGGCACGGGGTATGTGATCGCCGGTTCGCCCTGGGCGGCGGCCTGGCTGGAGTCCGTGGCCCGGCCGGCCCGCGTACGGGCCATCGGCCAGTACCACGAGTCGTTCCACCAGGCACGGGCGTCCATCAACCTGGAGCTGATCCTGCGCCACTATCCGGCGCTGGAGAAGTCGTTGTTCCTCAGCGAGCCGGACGCGGCGGAGTTCCGCCGCAGACGGCTGCCGAACGCCGGAGTGATGCCCAACCCGCTGCCCTTCGCGCCTCTCGCCCCAGCTCCCCTGGACGGCCGGCGCGTCGGGGCGGTCGGGCGGCTGGAGCCGGTGAAACGGCTGGACCGGCTGCTCGACGCCTTCGCCACCGCCTCGGCCGGACACCCAGGCTGGGAGCTGCACTTCTTCGGCGACGGCCCCCAGGAGCCGGAGCTGAGGGCGCGGGCGGCCCAGCTCGGCGTCGGCGACAGGGTCCGCTTCCGGGGCACCGTCCGCGACATGGCCGCCGCCTACCGGGAGCTGTCCCTGGTGGCCCTCACCAGCGAGCGCGAAGGACGGCCGATGGCCCTCGCCGAGGCGTCCGCCGCCGGGGTGCCCTGCGTCAGCTTCGACCTGTCGGGCGGCGTCCGCGAGCTGGTCGTCCACGGGCGCACGGGCACGCTCGTGCCGCACGGGGACACGGCGGCGTTCGCGGCCGCGCTGGGGGAGCTGATGGGGGACGGCCCGATGCGTGAACGCTACGGGCGGGCCGCGCGCGAGCACGTCGCGCCACTGGCCCTCCCGGCGGTCCTGGACCGCTGGGAGGCGCTGTTCGAGGAGATCGACCGCTAGGGCAACCACCGGACCGGCCACGCAGGGTGCGGTGGGACATGTGGGGGAGGGGATGGGAC
>NZ_JAILXP010000406.1 GCF_020740895.1 Streptomyces sp. UNOB3_S3
GACTTTTGGCACGCTGTTGAGTTCTCAAGGAACGGACGCTTCCTTTGTACTCACCCTCTCGGGCTTTCCTCCGGGCTTCCCTTCGGTGTTTCCAACCTTACCAGATCCGTTTTCCGTTCCGTTTCCGGTTCGAATTCCGTTTCCGGCCCCCTGTTGGAGCGGGGTTTCTCGCTTTTGGCCTTTCGGCCTCCGGCGTGATCACTACTTTAGCGGATTTCCCCGGCGGCGCCTAATCGGCGCCCGATCCGAATTTCGGCAGGCCGAAATTCTTCCCGTCAGGGAGTCGTGCAAGTAGTGGAGGTCGTCACCCCGTCGTCCTCGCGGACTCCGTGGCAACTCGGAGAACTCTACACGAGGTTCAGGGGTGCTTGCGCCGCCCCTTGGAGGCCCCGTTGGAAGCCCCCTTGGGCCCCCTCGCCGCCGGGTTGCCCGTGCGGGTCGTGCGGCGGCGCTCGTGGCGGGCGCGGGCCTGGTCGTACTCGGCCCGGTGGAGCTTCTCGCCCGGGGCCTCCATGAGGCTCCGGAAGAAGTAGGCGAGCAGGGTGCCCAGGAAGCCGATCATCATCAGGCTCTGCATCGAGCGTTCGGCCGCCGCGTCCGCGGGGCCCTCCGGGCGGCGGACGAACCGCTCCCATGTACGACGGAAGGCGAGGGCGCTGCAGACGGCGAAGGCCACGACGACCATCGCGTTGATCAGGCCGCCCACCTTGGCGATGGCCAGGCCCTCGTATCCCAGGCGCAGGACGTACGCGCCGGCCGCCGTCGCTGCCAGGGAGCCCACGGCGACCCCGGCCCGGCGCAGTGCGTAGCCGCCGTCGTGCTCGACCCAGGTCGTACCGAAGAACCGGATCGGTTCGGGCTGGGGTCCGGTCGCCGTCTCGTGCTCACCGCTCATACGTCGATTATCGCCACGCCGCGTGCGCAAAGGACGGAGCCGTGTCCTCAGCCCGAGCAGGCCACCGCCACGTACCCGCTGCTGCCCGTCTTCACATACGCGTCGGACACGTACTGGCCCGGGGCGATGCAGTCCCAGACGTCCGTGGTGCCGCACGGGCCGGAGACGGTCTCGCCGCGCGTCTGGCAGCGGATGGAGACGCTGGAACCCTGCGGGAGAACCTTGACGAGTCCGCTGTCGGTGCTGGGACCCCGGCGGACATTGACCTGGTAGCCGGGAGCGATCGGGTAGTAGGCCATGGTGCTCTCCCCCGTGAGGTGAATGACATGCGCAGGCTAGCAACGCACGGCTCCGCCTCCCCGGTACCCCCTGCCCCATCGATTAGGCTCCGCAAGCCGCCGAAAGCGGTCGAATCACATGGGTGACACGGGGGTGGGGCATGCCGCCGCTGCGCAGTACGGGGACCGGTCCGGAAGCGGACGATCCGCAGTACGCGGGTCGGTACCGGCTGGAGGGGCGCCTCGGCTCGGGCGGCATGGGTGTGGTGCACCTGGCGCGCTCGCCGTCGGGGCTACGCATCGCCGTCAAGGTGGTGCACGCCGAATACGCGGTGGATCCCGAGTTCAGGGCGCGGTTCCGGCAGGAGGTCGCGGCAGCGCGACGGGTGAGCGGCGCCTTCACCGCCTCCGTCGTGGACGCCGATCCCGATGGGGAACGGCCGTGGATGGCCACCCTCTACATCCCCGGGCCCACGCTGTCCGAGCAGGTGAAGCGGAACGGTCCGCTGAGCCCCGACGAGGTGCGGCGGCTGGCGGCCGGGCTCGCGGAGGCGCTGCGCGACATCCACCGGGCCGGCGTCGTGCACCGGGATCTCAAGCCCAGCAATGTGCTGCTCGCCGGGGACGGCCCGAAGGTGATCGACTTCGGGATCTCCCGGCCTTACGACAGCGAGCTGCGCACCGAGACGGGCAAGCTGATCGGTACGCCGCCCTTCATGGCTCCGGAGCAGTTCCAGCGGCCGCGTGAGGTGGGGCCGGCGGCGGATGTGTTCGCGCTGGCGTCGTTGCTGGTGCACGCGGCGACGGGGCGGGGGCCGTTCGAGTCGGAGAGTCCGTACATCGTCGCGTACCAGGTCGTGCACGACGAGCCCGATCTGACGGGGGTGCCGGACGATCTCGTACCGCTGATCCGGGCCTGTCTCGCGAAGGAGCCGGCGGACCGGCCGACGCCCGACGCGATCATGGCCATGCTGCCGACGCCGGAGCCCGGCCCGGTGACGACGTCACCGGTGCCCGGGCGTAACCCCATCCCGGCGGCCGGTTCCCTCTCCCCTTCGTACCCCTCTCCTTCGTCCTCCTCTTCCGCGGATGGCGATTCCCGCCCCCGGTCCCGTCGGCTCCCGGCGCTCCGCCGGGTCGCCGCGGCCACCGCGGCCGCCGTCGCGCTGATAGCGGGCGGTGCCTGGGTGATGGAGGAGGTGGAGGACCTCGGCAAGCAGCCGGCGCACCACAGCCGGCCGACTCCGGCGGGCTCGTCCTGGCGTCCGTGGGAGACGTCCGTGCTGGCGGACCCCGCCGGGAACGGTGAGGTGCGGGCCGGGTTCTGTACGTACGCGGACGGCGCCCTGTACTGCGCCGGGCGGGGTGTGCACGCGGCCCGGCTGGACGCCGCGTCCGGGAAGGTCGCGTGGCGGCGGGCGGCTCCTGGCGGCGACCGGCCCGGACCCGGTGTGAGCGGGGCGCGTGCGCCGCGTGTGTCCGGTGGGCTGGTGCATGCGCTGTCGCCGGACAAGCGGGAGCTGTCCGCGCTCGACCCGGCCACGGGTGAGCCGCGCTGGACGCGCGATGTGTCCGCGTACGACGGGCGGGTCTACTACGCGGGTGACACGGTGCTGCTGGTCGCCGGGGACGGTGTGATCACGGCGGTCGACGGGGCGACGAACCGGGAGCGGTGGCGGCATGCGCTGCCCGGCGGCATCAAGCCCGTCTTCTCCTTCTACGGGCGAGACGCCGTCGGCGTCGCCCTCGCGCCCGACGGGCGGCACACGCAGGTCGTCGGCATCGACCCGGTGCGCGGTACGACGCTGTGGCGGTGGACGGCGGACGGTGCGCTGACCGCTGTCGGTGCCGGGCCGAACGGCAGCGTTTATCTCAGCGAGGCCAATGCGCGGACGCAGGTTTCCGCTGTCGTCCGTTACGCCCCGGGGATCGGTCGGGAGCGGCGGATACCGCTCCGTACGCCCCTGGACGCGTCGAGCGTGATGGCCAAGGGGGACGTGGTGTACGTCCTGTCCTCGGACGGCGGGCTGACGGCGGTCGGTACGGCGGAGCTGCCCGGGCGGCCCGCGGGTGAGCTGTGGCGGATGGAGACGTCCGTCGCCAACGCGTCGGCGCTGGTCGCCGGCGACGACGGGCGCCGGCTGTACTTCTCCGCCGCCGACGGGCGGCTGCTGGCCGTGGACGCCGGGCAGGGGACGCTGCTCGGGCAGACGTCGCCGCGACTGGCGCGGGCGGGGCGCGGGGTTCTGGAGTTGCTCCCGGAGCCGGTGGTGGCGGACGGGAAGGTATTCGGCGCGGCGCCGGACGGGACGGTGTTCGCGGTGAGTGAGCGGAATCCGGCGGGGTGGCGGTAAGGGCGCCACCCCTTGCCTCTCCTGCCTAGCCCAGCTTGCTGACGTCCCGCACCGCGCCCTTGTCCGCGCTCGTCGCCATCGCCGCGTAGGCGCGGAGGGCCGCCGAGACCTTGCGGTCGCGGTTCTTCGGCGCGTACGTGCCGCCGAGGGCCTCGCGGCGGGCCGTCAGCTCGTCCTCCGGCACCAGGAGTTCGATCGAGCGGGACGGGATGTCGATGCGGATGCGGTCGCCGTCGTGGACGAGGGCGATCGTGCCGCCCGAGGCGGCCTCGGGCGAGGCGTGGCCGATCGACAGGCCCGACGTACCGCCGGAGAAGCGGCCGTCCGTCACCAGGGCGCAGGCCTTGCCGAGGCCGCGGCCCTTGAGGAAGGACGTCGGGTAGAGCATCTCCTGCATGCCGGGGCCGCCGCGCGGGCCCTCGTAGCGGATGACGACGACGTCGCCCTCCTTGACCCCCTTGGAGAGGATCTTCTCGACGGCCTCCTCCTGCGACTCGCAGACGACGGCCGGGCCCTCGAACGTCCAGATCGACTCATCGACGCCGGCGGTCTTCACCACGCAGCCGTCGACGGCCAGGTTGCCCTTGAGGACGGCCAGTCCGCCGTCCTTGGAGTACGCGTGCTCGACGGAGCGGATGCAGCCGCCGGCCGCGTCCACGTCGAGGGACTCCCAGCGCTCCGACTGCGAGAAGGCGGTCGCGGACCGGACGCAGCCGGGGGCCGCGTGCCACATTTCGACGGCCTCGGCGGAGGGGGAACCGCCGCGCACGTCCCAGGTCTTGAGCCAGTCGGCGAGCGTCGCCGAGTGCACGGAGTGGACGTCCTCGTCGAGGAGGCCGCCGCGGTAGAGCTCGCCGAGGATGGCGGGGATGCCGCCGGCGCGGTGGACGTCCTCCATGTAGTACGTGCCGCCGGGGGCGACGTTCGGGGCGACCTTGGCCAGGCAGGGGACGCGGCGCGAGACGGCGTCGATGTCCTTGAGGTCGTAGTCGAGCCCGGCCTCCTGGGCGGCGGCGAGGAGGTGGAGGATCGTGTTGGTGGAGCCGCCCATGGCGATGTCGAGGGCCATGGCGTTGTCGAAGGCGGCGCGGGTGGCGATGTTGCGCGGCAGGACGGACTCGTCGTCCTGCTCGTAGTAGCGCTTGGTGATCTCCACGACCGTGCGGCCGGCGTTCTCGTAGAGCGCCTTGCGGGCGGTGTGGGTGGCGAGCACGGAGCCGTTGCCCGGGAGGGAGAGGCCGATGGCCTCGGTGAGGCAGTTCATCGAGTTGGCGGTGAACATGCCGGAACACGAGCCGCAGGTCGGGCAGGCGTTCTCCTCGATGCGCAGGACGTCCTCGTCGGAGACGTTCTCATTGACCGAGTCGACGATGGCGTTGATCAGGTCGAGCTTGCGGACCGTGCCGTCGACGAGCGTGGCCTGGCCGGCCTCCATGGGGCCGCCGGAGACGAAGACGACGGGGATGTTCAGGCGCAGCGCGGCCATGAGCATGCCCGGGGTGATCTTGTCGCAGTTGGAGATGCAGATCAGGGCGTCGGCGCAGTGGGCCTCGACCATGTACTCGACGGAGTCGGCGATCAGGTCGCGGGAGGGCAGCGAGTAGAGCATGCCCGCGTGGCCCATGGCGATGCCGTCGTCGACGGCGATGGTGTTGAACTCGCGCGGGATGCCGCCCGCCGCCTTGATCGCGTCGGAGACGATCCGGCCGACCGGCTGGAGGTGGGTGTGGCCGGGGACGAACTCCGTGAAGCTGTTCGCGACCGCGATGATCGGCTTGCCGAAGTCCTCGCGCGCTACGCCCGCGGCCCGCAGAAGGGCTCGGGCGCCCGCCATGTTGCGGCCGTGGGTGACAGTGCGGGACCTCAGCTCGGGCATCCTGCTCACTCCTTGTGTCTCGGACGTCCGAGCCTACGCCGCTCGTCCGCGAAGCGGACAGGGTTTCCGGGATGCGAGATGCCGTTGGGGTCTTTCAGGTGGCGGCCGGGTCGCCCGTCAGATGGCGCTGGACCGCCGGGGCGATCATCATCACGACCTGGTCGAGCTCCGTGGACGCCAGCGGTTCGATCTTGATGACGTGGCGCAGCATGATCACGCCCACCAGGTGCGCCGCCGCCAGCTCGGACCGCAGCCGGGCGTCGGAGAGCTTCAGCTCGGCGGCGATGCGGGACATCAGCCGGGTGTACACCAGGTTCCGGAAGACCGCGGCGGCGGCCTCGTTGGCCACGGCCGACCGCACGATCGCGAGCAGCGGCTCGCGCGTGACCGGGTCCTCCCACAGGCCGAGGACGAAGCGGGTCAGCCGCTCCCCCGCGCTGTCCAGCGGGCCCTGGACGACGACCGCCTGGGCGTCGAGGGCGGGTGTGAAGGCCGTCTCGACGGCGGCGGCGAAGATCTGTTCCTTCGGGCCGAAGTAGTGGTGGACGAGCGCGGGGTCGACCCCGGCGCCCTTGGCTATGCCGCGGATGGACGCCTTGTCGTAGCCCCGCTCGGCGAATTCGGCGCGGGCGGCGGTGAGGATGCGCTCGCGCGCGCCGGGGCCGTCGCCCGCGTCCGTACGGGCCGGGCGGCCGCGGCAGGTACAGGGCGGTGTCGGGACG
>NZ_JAILXP010000407.1 GCF_020740895.1 Streptomyces sp. UNOB3_S3
ATCCATCGAGATGGACGGGGTGTCAACATATCTGGCGTTGACTTTTGGCACGCTGTTGAGTTCTCAAGGAACGGACGCTTCCTTTGTACTCACCCTTTCGGGCTTTCCTCCGGGCTTCCCTTCGGTGCTTCACACTCTATCAGGACTTTTCCGGCCCCGTTTCCGCCTCGTTCACCTTGCATACACATCGGCATGCGGGCACACGTCAACGGATCCGGGAAAGGATCTCATCCAAATGGAGTGCCGCCCTCGCCTCGCTCGCAGCTCAGTGCGGGCCTCGGTCGTGGGCAGGAATCTGACAGTACAGCCCCCGCCGGGACGAGGCAAATCGATTACGCACCGCACACGGCTCCCGCGCGTGCGCAGCGCGCACGCTCGTGCGGAATCCTCAGTTCCTATGACTTAGGCTTCCGACCAGTGCGCCGTCCAGGACAGGTAGTGACGGCGCGTGATGATTCTCCACCTCTGGGAGGCTTCCCATGACCACCGTGTCGTCCCCGATCGCCGGACGCGCCATCGGACTCGCGGCAGTGCCCGATCCGGTCTTCTCCGGCGCGATGGTGGGACCCGGTACCGCTATCGACCCGGTCCGTGAGCCGCACGCCGCGGTCTCCCCGGTCGACGGCGTCATCGTCTCGCTCCACCCCCACGCCTTCGTCGTCGTCGACAGCGAGGGCCACGGAGTGCTGACGCACCTCGGCATCGACACCGTTCAGCTCAACGGCGAGGGCTTCGAGCTGCTCGTCAACAAGGGCGACAACGTCCAGCGCGGCCAGGACATCGTGCGCTGGAACCCGGTCGCCGTCGAGGAGGCCGGCAAGTCCCCGGTCTGCCCCGTCGTCGCGCTCGAGGCGACCGCGGAGTCGCTGGCCGACGTCGTCGAGGACGGCGACGTGAAGGCCGGCGACGCCCTCTTCTCCTGGCAGTGACCTTTCACCTTCGGTGATCTTGAGCCGTCCGGATGGACGGCGCGTACGACATCCACCGCGGCGGCTGTGTTCCATGGCCGCCGCAATCAACCGGAGACGTGAAATGGAGACAACGCTGCGAGGCGTCGGCGTGAGCCACGGTGTGGCGATCGGCGAGGTCCGGCACATGGGCACGGCGGTCCTGGAGCCGCCGGCCAAGCAGATCCCGGCGGACGAGGCGCCGCGTGAGCAGGGGCGCGCGCGGCAGGCCGTCGAGGCCGTCGCCGCCGATCTGATCGCGCGCGGCAACCTGGCCGGCGGTGAGGCCCAGCACGTGCTGGAGGCCCAGGCCATGATGGCCCAGGACCCCGAGCTGATGGCCGACGTCGAGCGTCGCATCACCGTCGGCAGCACCGCCGAGCGCGCGGTGTACGACGCGTTCGCCGCCTACCGGGCGCTGCTCGCCAACGCCGGTGAGTACCTGGCCGGCCGGGTGGCCGACCTCGACGACGTGCGCAACCGCATCGTGGCGCGGCTGCTGGGCGTGCCGATGCCGGGTGTGCCGGACAGTGACGAGCCCTATGTGCTGATCGCGCGGGACCTGGCGCCGGCCGACACCGCGCTGCTGGACCCGGCGCTGGTGCTGGGCTTTGTGACGGAGGAGGGCGGGCCGACGAGTCACTCCGCCATCCTGGCGCGGGCGCTCGGGGTGCCGGCCGTGGTGGCGCTGCCGGGCGCCGGTGAGCTTGCCGAGGGCACGGTGGTGGCCGTGGACGGCAGCACGGGTGACGTCTTCGTCGGCCCGAGCGAGGAGAAGCGCGCCGAGCTGACCAAGGCGGCCGAGGCGCGGAAGGCGGCGCTCGCCGCGTCGTCCGGTCCGGGTGCGACGTCCGATGGGCACAAGGTGCCGCTGCTGGCGAACATCGGCGGTCCGGCGGATGTGGCGGCCGCGGTCGAGGCGGGTGCGGAGGGCGTGGGCCTGTTCCGTACCGAGTTCCTCTTCCTGGACGACAGTGCGAAGGCGCCGTCCGAGGCCAAGCAGGTCGAGGCGTACCGCAAGGTGCTGGAGGCGTTCCCCGAGGGCCGTGTGGTCGTGCGGGTGCTGGACGCGGGCGCGGACAAGCCGCTGGACTTCCTGACGCCGGCCGACGAGCCCAACCCGGCGCTCGGTGTGCGTGGTCTGCGGACGCTGCTGGACCACCCGGAGGTGCTGCGCACGCAGCTCACCGCGCTGGCCAAGGCGGCCGAGGGGCTGCCGGTCTACCTCGAGGTCATGGCCCCGATGGTGGCGGACCGCACGGACGCGAAGGCGTTCGCGGACGCGTGCCGTGAGGCCGGGCTCCGGGCGAAGTTCGGCGCGATGGTGGAGATCCCCTCCGCCGCGCTGCGGGCCCGCTCGATCCTTCAGGAGGTCGAGTTCCTGTCGCTGGGCACGAACGACCTGGCGCAGTACACCTTCGCCGCCGACCGTCAGGTGGGCGCGGTCTCGCGTCTTCAGGACCCGTGGCAGCCGGCGCTGCTCGACCTGGTGGCCGCGTCGGCCGAGGCCGCCAAGGCCGAGGGCAAGAGCTGTGGCGTCTGTGGTGAGGCGGCGTCCGACCCGCTGCTGGCCTGCGTGCTGACGGGTCTGGGCGTGACCAGCCTGTCGATGGGCGCGGCGTCGATCCCCTATGTGCGGGCGACGCTGGCCAAGCACACGCTGGCGCAGTGCGAGCGTGCCGCCGCGGCCGCTCGTGCGACGGACTCGGCCGAGGAGGCCCGTCTGGCCGCGCAGGCGGTGCTGTCGGGCGAGTGAGCCCGGCCGTTCTGTGAGCAGTGATGAGTGAGGGGTGTCCCACCTGCCGGTGGGGCACCCCTCACTTCTTTCTATTCGAGCCGGACGCCCGCGAGGTACTCGACGCCGGGCTCCGGGGGTACGGGTTCGCCCGTGCCGGCGTCGGTGCAGTAGGCGGCGAAGACCTCGCCCGCCGTCAGGGGGCGGAGTCCGTCGCCGTCCAGGCACCAGCCGCGGACCGTCTCGGGCTCGCCGGGGCGGGTGGTGCGGAGCACGACGCCGCCGGGGCTGCCCAGGGCGATGCCGGCCGCGAGGACCGTGCAGAAGAGCAGGGCCGCCGATTCCCCGAGGCGCAGCGCTCCGTCGTGGCGCTCGGCTTCGACGACGGCGACCAGCGGGGTGTTCGCGTCGTCGGGCGTGGAGACGCTGCACACGAGGTGGTGTCTGCCGTCGCCCGCCGTCTCGACGATGCGGCGCAGGATCTTCGACGCCCGGGCGAAGGCCGCCCGGCCCGTGTCCTCCCCGGGTTCGAGTTCGAGGAGGGCGGAGGCGTATTCCCAGGTCGCCTGGTGTTCGGCTGCCCGGACGAGGTCGGGCAGCAGGCGGGTGAGGGGGCGGCCGTCGTAGGTGAGCCGGGCGCCGGCGGCCGCGACGTCGGCGGTGTAGCGGGTGCGGCTGGTGGGGGTGTCGGGGTCGAGGCGGGTGTCGGCGCAGTACTCCTCGTAGGCGATGGGGTCGAAGAGGGCGAGGCTGATGTGGGTGCCCTGGGCGGCGAGGGCTCTGAGCAGGCCGTCGACCTGGCGGAGGTAGCCGGTGTGGTCGTCGAAGCGGAAGCTGCGGTATCGCCGCATGGCGGCGAAGTCCGTCTCGTCGGCGAGGACGGCCACGGTGCTCGGTGTCTCGTGGCGCAGTCTGCGTCGCGCGGTCGGTGTGGTGCGCGCGGTCGGGCGCTTCCGGCCGTTGTCGGTGCGTGGCATGTACTCCCCCTCGGCACGAGTGATCGATGCTCACTCACAGTAACCAAGGGCACTGACAACGGCCTTCCGCCGCCCGTTCGCCCAGGTCAGCCGCGTTCGCGGGCCAGGCGCTCGTAGAAGCCCAGCAGTTCGGCGTCGTCGACGGACCCGGGGTTGACCGCCTTCTCCAGGGGGGTGCCCTGGAGGAGTCTCTTGACCGGGACCTCGATGCGCTTGCCGGTGAGGGTGTGGGGGATGGCGGGGACCTCGATGACCTCGTCGGGGACGTGGCGCGGGGAGAGCTGCTCGCGGATGGTGCTCTTGATCTTCGCAAGGAGGGCGTCGTCCAGTGCCGCGCCGGGGGCGAGGTGGACGAAGAGGGGCATCCAGTAGCCGCCGTCGGGCCGTTCGACGCCGATGACGAGGGACTCGCGGATCTCGGGGAGGCGTTCCACCGCCTCGTAGATGTCGGCGGAGCCCATCCGTACGCCCTGGCGGTTGAGGGTGGAGTCGGAGCGGCCGTGGATGACGACGGTGCCGCGGGAGGTGAGGGTGATCCAGTCGCCGTGCCGCCAGACGCCCGGGAACATCTCGAAGTAGCTCTCGCGGTAGCGGTGGCCGTCGGGGTCGTTCCAGAAGTGGATCGGCATGGAGGGCATGGGGTTGGTGACGACCAGTTCCCCGACCTCGTCGACGACGGGCTTGCCCTGGGCGTCCCAGGCCTGGAGGTCCGTTCCCAGGCAGGGGGCCTGGAGCTCGCCGATGTACACGGGGAGGGTGGGGACGGCGCCGGCGAAGCAGCTGCACACGTCGGTGCCGCCGCTGACCGAGGCGATCCACATGTCCCCTGTGCTCTCAACGAACTCGTCGTGGATCCAGCGGAAGCCGTCGGGCGGCAGCGGGGAGCCGGTGGTGGCCACGCAGCGGACGCGGGAGAGGTCGAAGTCGCGGCCGGGGTGGACGCCGGCCTTGCGGCAGGCCATGACGTAGGCGGCGGAGGTGCCGAAGAGGGTGGTGCCGGTGCGTTCGGCGACGCGCCACTGGGCGGCGGTGTCGGGGTGGCCGGGGCTGCCGTCGTAGAGGACGACGGTCGCGCCCACCAGGAGGCCGGAGACGAGGAAGTTCCACATCATCCAGCCGGTGGAGGTGTACCAGAAGAAGCGGTCGCCGGGGCCGAGGTCGCAGTGGAGGGAGAGCTGCTTGAGGTGCTCGACGAGGATGCCGCCCTGGGACTGGACGATGGCCTTGGGCAGTCCGGTGGTGCCGGAGGAGTAGAGCACCCACAGGGGGTGGTCGAAGGGGACCTGTTCGAAGACCGGCTCGGTGTCGGCGGAGGTCAGGGCGTCCCACTCCAGCGTGCCCTCGGGGGCGGGGGTGCCGAGCAGCGGGATGTGGACGACGGCGCGCAGGGTCGGGAGCTCGGCGCGCAGCTGGGCGACGACGTCGGCGCGTTCATGGCGCTTGCCGCCGTAGTGGTAGCCGTCGACGGTGAACAGGACGACGGGCTCGACCTGCTGGAAGCGGTCGAGGACGCTGCGGGCGCCGAAGTCGGGGGCGCAGGAGGTCCAGACGGCGCCGACGGCGGCGGTGGCGAGGAGGGCGACGACGGCCTGCGGGACGTTGGGCAGGTAGCCGCTGACGCGGTCGCCGGGGCGGACGCCGAGGCGGCGCAGCTCCGCGGCGAGCGAGCCGACCTGGCGGCGGAGTTCCGCCCAGGTGACGGGGCGGGGGTCGTGGGTCTCGTCGACGTGCAGCAGGGCGGGCTCGCCGGCCCGCGCGGGGTCCTCGGCGGTGCGCAGGGCGTGCTCGGCGTAGTTGAGGGTGGCGCCGGGGAACCAGCGGGCGCCGGGCATGGCCGGGTCGGCGAGGACGCGCTCGTAGGGGGTGGTGAAGCGGACGTCGCACCACTCGGTGACGGCCTGCCAGAAGGTCTCCGGTTCGGTCACGGACCAGCGGTGGAGGGCCGCGTAGCTCGCGGCGGGGTCGCCGGGGACGGGGGCGGGCGCGCCGTGGCGTTCGGCGGCCCGGGCGTGGAAGCGGGTGACCCGTGCGTCGGCGATGCGGTCCGCGCCGGGCCGCCACAGGGGCTCCGGCTGGTCGACGGGCTGCGGTGCGGTGGTCATGTGGCTGCTCCCGGGCTTCTGCGCGTCGTGGGCGGAGCCGTGCGCACGAACGGGGTGCGCGCGTGCGGTGGCTGTGAGGACGATGCCATGTGATCGACTCGTGCACCAGGGCCGGTGTCACACCGTCGCGGGAGGGGCACGCCCTTGCGGGGGTGAACGGGGGTTGAACGGTGCGCGGGGGTGCCCGGGCGGGTGGCAGGGTGAGCGACATGGACGCGGGTGACCTTGTGCGATCGGTGAAGTGGATGGCCTCGTTGCGGTCGGTGGGGAGCGCGCAGGGGCTGCGGTCCGTGCGGTCGGCCTGGCGGCGGCACCGGGTGGACGCGGTGGGGC
>NZ_JAILXP010000408.1 GCF_020740895.1 Streptomyces sp. UNOB3_S3
CCTCTCCCCCACCGCCGGCCCACGGGACAACGCCGCCCTGGAGGCCCGGGACGACGTCCTGACCTTCACCGGCCCACCGCTCACCGAGCCCATGGACGTCCTCGGCCCGGTCTCCGCACGGCTGACCGTCTCCTCGGACACGGGTCACACCACCGTCTTCACCCGCCTGTGCGACGTGGACGCACAGGGCCGCTCCGTCAACATCTGCGACGGCATCGCCCGGATACGGACCGCCGGGCACACTCCCGCCGAGGTCACCGTGCCGATGGGCGCCACCGCCCACCGCTTCCCCGCGGGGCATCGTCTCCGCTGGCAGATCAGCGCGGGCGCCCACCCCCGCTACGCCCGCGATCCGGGCACCGGCGAGTCACCGCTCGACGCCACCGCGTTCGTACCGGTCGTCGTCACCCTGCACACGGACTCGGCGTTGACGCTGCCTCGCTGAGCACCGGGGCCGTCCGCGGGCCTGCCCGCGCGCCAGAACCGTATGCCCCTATCCGCGAGCAGGTGATGCGCCGTCAGTCCGGCTGCGGAGCCCGGTCGTTCGCGGCGAAGCGGTCGAGGGTCTCGAGCACGTGGCCGAATGTCGTGGCGTCGCCGAGGTGGCCCGCGTCGTCGACGACGATCAGCTCGGCGCCGGGCCAGGCCCGGGCGAGTTCCCGGGCCGTGTCGAGGGGGCCGGCCAGGTCGAGGCGGCCGTGGATCAGGACGCCCGGGATTCCGGCCAGCCGGTGCGCGTCGCGCAGCAGCGCGCCCTCCTCCAGCCACGCGCCGTGGGAGAAGTAGTGGGAGCAGATGCGCACCAGCGCGATCCTCGCCCTGGGCGGCCGGTCGCCGTACGGGCGGGTGGCGCCCCGCGTCTCACCCGACAGGACCGCGTCCTCCCACGCGCACCAGTCGGCCGTCGCCTTCTCGCGCACCGCCGCGTCGGGGTGCTCCATCAGCCGGGCGTACGCCCCGACGACGTCCCCGTCGCGCGGGGTGCCCGGGGCGCCGGCGAGGAAGCGTTCCCATGCCTCGGGGAGGAAGCGGCGGGCGCCCCGGTAGAGCCAGTCGATCTCCGAGCGCCGGGTGGTGGTGACAGCGGAGATGACGATCTCCGAGACCCGTTCGGGGTGCCGCTGGGCGTAGGCCAGGATGAGCGTCGAGCCCCATGAACCGCCGTACAGCAGCCAGCGGTCGATTCCGAGGTGCCGGCGGAGCCGCTCCATGTCGGCGATGAGGTGCCCGGTGGTGTTGTGCCGCATGTCGGTCGTGGGATCGGCGGCGTGCGGGGTGCTGCGGCCGCACCCGCGCTGGTCGAACAGCACGACGCGGTACCGGTCCGGGTCGAAGTACCGGCGCGCCCCCGGGCCGCATCCGGAGCCCGGGCCGCCGTGCACGACGAGGGCGGGCCGGCCTTCGGGGTTGCCGCAGACCTCCCAGTACACGAGGTTGCCGTCGCCCACGTCGAGCATGCCCTTGTCGTAGGGCTCGATCGGCGGATACGGCTCCCTCATGGCGGATCTCCCTCGTGTCCGGCGTCAAGAACGGTGTCACGTTACGGCATCGCCGGCACACCACCGGGCCCGCGGGTGGGGGGCCTTCGGTGGCGTCACGCCCGTATCCGGAGAGGCCCGGGCCGAGTCCTTCCCCGGGGAGGTAGCGGCCGGGGAGGTGCAGGGGCTCGTTCACGGCGTCCGGGGAACCGGCCGGGCGGTGGACGACGCTGCGGCGTTGCTGACGCTGGTTCATCCGGCGGTCGATGCTGTCGGCGGGCCAGTCGCGGCTGACCTTGTCGGCGGAGATGTTGCGGGCCGCCGCGATGTCGGCGACCTTGACGCCCCGGTCGCGGGCCTGCTGGACGATGGCGGCGTCCAGGTCCTGGAGGTCCTTGCAGGCCTCCGCGCTGCCCTTGAGGAGGGCGAGGGCCTGGGAGCGCGGGGAGTCGGCTCCGGTGAGCCCGGTGCGGTCGGCGTGGGCGAGGTCGCGCAGCCGGTCGATCCGCTGCCAGAGCTCGTCGAGGATCTGCTGGACGTACCGGTCGTGGCGCTCGGCGTCGGGAGAGACTCGGCGTGCGGGGCTGATGCGGTAGTACGCCCTGCGGCAGGCGTCGCTGCAATATATCCGGGGCCTGCCGTGCCGGGTGGAGGGTACGGGGTCGGAGCACGCCGGGTTGCGGCAGATCACCGTACTGCCCGCGCCGTTGGTCATCTCGGGGGTAGCCCTTTCGGGGTGCTGTCCTGTGAAGTTCTGTCACGGGCGCGCGGTGCCGCCCGGGCCGTGCGTCCCCTCCCGCCGGCCCGGGCGGCTGACGGCGCCTCACATACCGCTCACACGCCGGTAGCGCAGGAAGGAGCGGCCCGCGTACGGCAGCGCGGTGAGCACCGCCGCCGTGGCGGCGGGCAGGACGTCGGGCGAGAAGATGAGCACCAGGCCGGTCACCACCAACGCCACGAACGCGCTTGCCTGGAGTTCCACCGTCAGGTCATGGACTTCCCGGACTCCGGCGGCGCCGGAGCGCGGGATGTTACCGTCGGTAGAGTGCCGCGCCGTGCCGGGAACGGTTCGTCGTGGCATGTGGTCAGGAGGCATGGCGCCCTCCGGGATCGAAGTGAACAGGAAAAGGGGCTCTGGCACTGGTTGGCGGGCCGGCCAGGGCTCTTCTGTTTCCATGGACGCTACCGGGCTATCACTTCGATACGCCAACATTACGAACTGTAATGGGCAGCGTTGCCCGAACGAGCGATAAATTCCCAAATCCGGGCACGAGCAAGGTCGGTTTCGATCTCTGACCCACCACTTCATGCCCAGTAGTGGCCATTCCGTCTCGATCCGGCGTATCCGAGCATCTGTTGTGAACGTCATTGCCTCCACGCCGCTTCCGCCCCTTCCCCCGCCCCCGTCACGGAGCCGCTATGACCGGCTGGATCTCCACCCCCCTGGACTCCCGCCTTCTGCGCGGCGCCCTCGACCTGGAGCGCACCGCGTCGGGCGTACGGCCGCACCGGCTGCCCGCCCGGGCGCGTGAGCAGTACCCCGATCCGTTCCTGTCGCTGGTCGAGGCCCAGCCCTCCGGGGTACGGCTGGTCTTCCGGACCGCCGCCACGGTCGTCGAGCTGGACGTCCTGCCCACGAGGGCCGTCTTCCACGGCACTCCGCCCCTCCCGGACGGCGTGTACGACCTGCTCGTCGACGGCCGGCGCGCCGGGCGGGCCACCGCCCCGGGCGGCAACGTCCTCGGCGTCGACACGGCCACCTGGTCCATGACGCTCCGGAGCGGGCCCGCCGGCACCGTACGGTTCGCCGGACTGCCCGCCGGAGTCAAGGACATCGAGATCTGGCTGCCGCAGGCGGAGGCGACCGAGCTGATCGCCCTGCGCACCGACGCCCCGGTCGAGACCGCGCCGGACCGCGGCCGCAAGGTGTGGGTGCACCACGGCAGTTCGATCAGTCACGGCCCCAACGCCGAGAGCCCCACGGCGACCTGGCCGGCACTGGCCGCGTCCGCCGGCGGCGTGGAGCTCGTCAACCTCGGCCTGAGCGGCAACGCCCTGCTCGACCCGTTCACCGCGCGGACCGTGCGCGACACCCCGGCCGATCTGATCAGCCTTAAACTCGGCATCAATCCGGCCAACTCCGACGCGATGCGGCTACGCGCCTTCGGCCCGGCGGTCCACGGCTTCCTCGACACCGTCCGCGAGGGGCACCCCGATACACCGCTGCTCGTCGTCTCCCCCATCCTCTGCCCCATCCAGGAGGACACCCCGGGTCCCGTCGCACCGGAATCCGACAACGGAAGGGTGGTCTTCCGCGCCCTCGGCGACCCCGGGGACCGCGCCTCCGGGCGGCTCACCCTCCGTGTCATCCGCGCCGAACTCGCCCGTATCACCGCGCGACGGGCGACCGGCGACCCGAATCTCCACTACCTCGACGGCCGTGCCCTCTACGGCGAGGCGGACTTCGCCGAGCTCCCGCTCCCCGACCGGCTCCACCCGGACTCCGCCGGCTACCGGCGCATCGGCGAACGCTTCGCCGAGCTGGTCTTCGGTGCCGGCGGGCCGTTCGCCCCGGGACGTCCCCGGCACCCCACCCGAAGCGGAAGTTAGGTTAGCCTAAGTCCCCCTTCGGTCGAACAGCTCGCCGGATCCGCTTGTGAGGACGGACGTGAGGACGGACACCATGCAGCGACAGCACAGCCAGGGCACACCCGGCAGCGCGCGCACCCGCGACGGCCGCGAACTGTTCTTCATGGAGCAGGCGGGCCCCGCCGACGCCGGCCCGGTGACGGTGGTGTTCGAGAGCGGCCTGGCGGCGACCCGCTCGTACTGGGCACTCGTCCAGCGGGACGTGGCCCGCTCGGCGCGCACGGTGGTCTACGACCGGAGCGGCCTCGGCCGCAGCGCCCCCGACCCGTCGGGAGCACGCGACCTCCGTCGGCTCGCCGACGACCTGGGCGATCTCCTCGACCACCTCGGGCCGGGACCCTTCGTGCTCGTGGGGCACAGCTGGGGCGGGCCGGTCGTCCGCCTCGCCGCCGCGAACCGGCCCGGGCGGATCGCCGGGCTGGTCCTCGCCGACCCCACCGACGAGGCATGCGAGCTGCTCTTCGACCAGTCCATCCGCAGACTGGAGAAGAGCCGCCTGCGGATAGCCCTGCTGCTCGCGCGCCTCAAGGTGTTCGGGCTCCTCTTCCGCAAAGTCACCGCCGCCCTGCCGCCGGACGCCGCCGCCGACATGCGCGCGGAGGCCTTCACCGTCGCGGCGGTACGCGCCATGGGCGTCGAACAGGAGCGTATCGAGGCCGACTTGCGCTACCTGCTGGAGCGCCCGCCGGCCCTCGGCGACATCCCTCTCACGGTCATCTCCGCCACCCTGCGCACCCCCGGTATGAGCGCGAAGGCCCGCGAGTCCATCAACGCCTCGCACGCCCACCGGGTACGGCAGTCGTCGCACGGGCGGCACGTCCTCGCCCGGCGGGCCGACCACATGGTCCCGACATCCGAGCCCGAGGTGATCGCCGCCGAGGTACGACGCCTGCTCACCGCCCCCGAAGCCGCCCCGGAGACCGCCACCGAGGCCGGCCCGGAGGCCGCCCCTGAGCGCTGACCCCTCCATGGCGTGTCCTATCGTCGGACCGCAGACTGCCGTGTTCCGGGGGTTCTCCCATGACGATTCCGTCGCGCTCCACCATGTCGAGGGTGCGGAGGGTGTCGAGGCTGTCCTGGGTGGACGTCGCGGTGGCCGTGGCGGTGCTGGTGGGGATGTATCTCCTGCTGCGCGTCGGCAAGGAGGCCACCGTCTCCTTCGACCCGGCCCATGTGGTGAAGGTGGACACCTCCCCGGCGGAGCTGCCGTACTACGCGGCGCGGAGCCTGCTGCGGATGTTCGCCGCGCTGGCGGTCTCGGTGACCTTCGCCCTGGTCTACGCGTACGCGGCGGCGCACAGCCGGCGGCTGGAGCGGGTGCTGATCCCGGCGCTGGACATCCTCCAGTCCGTGCCGGTGCTGGGCTTCCTGACGGTGGCGGTGGCCGGCTTCGTCTCGCTCTTCCCCGGTTCCATGCCCGCCCTGGAGTGCGCGTCGATCTTCGCGATCTTCACGTCGCAGGCGTGGAACATGGCCTTCGGCTTCTACCACTCGCTCATCACGCTCCCCCGTGAGCTCGACGAGGTGTCCCGGTCGTTCCGCTTCACCCGCTGGATGCGGTTCTGGAAGGTGGAGCTGCCCGCCGGGGCGATCGGGCTGGTGTGGAACGGGATGATGAGCTTCGGCGGCGGCTGGTTCTTCCTCGTGGCCTCCGAGGCCATCAGCGTCTCCGGCCACCGGCACGCCCTGCCGGGCGTGGGGTCGTTCGCGGGCACGGCCATCGCCGACGGCGACCTGGGCAAGGTCGGCTGGGCGGTGGTCACCATGGCCGTCATGGTCGTCGGGGTGAACTTCTTCTTCTGGCGGCCGCTGACCGCGTGGACGGAACGGTTCAAGAACGAGCAGTCCGAGGCGGCCGACGTCCAGCGGTCGCTGGTGCTGGACTTCGTGCGCCGCTCGTCCTGGCCGGCCCTGCTGGGGCGGCTGCTGCGGCCGGTGGCCGAACTGCTGGGGCG